>JASGCX010000032.1:0-24310 GCA_030053925.1 Flavobacterium sp. | reverse complement strand
TAATGTGCTGATGTGATAATGTGCTGATGTGATAATGTGCTGATGTGATAATGTGATGATTTGATAATGTGATGGTGTGATAATGTGATGATGTGATAATGTGCTGATGTGATAATGTGTTGATGTGCTGATTTGCTGATGTGATGATGTGATAATGTGCTGATGTGCTGATGTGATGATGTGATAATGTGATGATGTGTTGATGTGATGATGTGATGATGTGCGAATGTGATGATTTGCTGATGTGATGATGTGATAATGTGCTGATGTGCTGATTTGCTGATGTGCTACTGTGCTAATGTAATTTTCGTTGTGAGACTTTGTGTTGTTGTGCCGTTGTGGTTCAAAAAACAATCCGTTGTGAGCCGTTGTACCGTTGTGCCGTTGTGGTTCAAATAACTAAAAGATATCTTCAAGCATTTTTAAGTGCGTAATCTCGTAAGTAGCTTTTATGTGCGGTTGCGCATTAATGTGGTTTACAAACACGGTATCAATGCCTGCATTTATACCGCCTTGAATATCTGCATCAAGGTTATCGCCAATCATAATACTCTTTTCAGGTAAGGCACTGGTTTTGGCAAAAGCGTAATTAAAAATGTCTTTGTGTGGCTTTAAGCTATTGCTAGTTTCAGACGTAATCATTTCTTTAAAATAGCCATCAATCTTACTGTTTACAAGTTTTTTGCGTTGAGTTCCTTCAAAACCGTTGGTTATTAAATGTAGGTCGTATTGCCTTTGGGTTAAGTAATCTAATATCTCAAACGTGTAAGGAAACAAGTTTGTTTTATTAGGCAAAATGTTTAAAAATGCTTGTCCCATTTGCCTTGATAATGGTTCATCGGCAATTTTATAATCCAACAAAGTTAACCACATCCGTTTCCATTTTAGTTCGTCTTGCTTTATAAAACCTTGGTGGTATCTATCCCATAAGCGGCTATTATGTTTGTTATATCTTTCAAAAAACAATTCAAAATCGTCAATACCTTTTTGCGCAAGTTGGTGAGTGTTGTACAATTCGGCCAATGTGGCTTTTGAATTCATTTCAAAATCCCAAATGGTATGGTCTAAATCAAAAAAAAGATGTTGGTATTTGCGATTAGGGTTAAACAAAGGTTGTTGTAAGTGGCTCATACAATATGTTTGCAGAAACAATTTTATTTACTAGAATGAGTCAGCAAAATACATTGGATACAACAAACCACGGCAAAATAATTGTGATTACTGGTGCATCTAAAGGTTTGGGTAAAGCCATTGCCAAACAATTTGCCGCCGCAGGCTACACCTTACTGGTATGTGCTAGAGGCGAATTGCAACTATATAAAATGATGGAAGAACTACTTTTAGAATTTCCTAATTGCACTATTAAAGCCTTGCCTGTAGATATGGGTGTAAAAGAAGAAGTGCTTGCCTTTGCTAAATGGTGTTTACAATATGGCACTCCTGCTATTATTGTAAACAATGCTGGGCAGTTTTTATCGGGCACTATACACAACGAGGAAGAGGGCTTACTAGAGCAAATGATACAAACCAATTTGTACAGTGCCTATTATTTAACAAGAGCGTTGTTACCAACAATGATTGCAAGAAAAAGCGGTAGCATTTTTAACATTTGCTCAATTGCTTCGCTACAGGCTTATACAAATGGTGGTAGCTACAGCATTAGTAAATACGCATTACTTGGCTTTAGCAAAAACTTACGTGAAGAGCTGAAACTGCATGGTATAAAGGTTTCGGCGGTAATGCCTGGTGCTGCTTATACCGATAGTTGGGTAGGCAGTGGTGTAGCAGAAAGCCGCATTATGCAAGCCAATGATGTAGCCAAAATGGTATTTGCAGCATCGCAATTATCGGCACAAGCTGTAATGGAAGATATTGTACTGAGGCCGCAATTGGGTGATTTGTAATTTTGTTTTTCAACACTTATGCACAAAGGCGCAGCGAAAAATAAAACAATTATAGCTACAACAAATTTGCGTAAATATGGTACAGCCAAATGGGCTTTACACTATTAAATGATGTAGCTTAAATAGGTTTTGCACCATGTGGTTATATGCCTTTGTGGTTATTAACTAAGGTACAATTTCAAACAGAAAAAACTGTGTTTTTTCAAACACTGCAAAGTTGTTATCGGCCACAAAAACCAATGTGCGATGGCCATTGGGCAAAGTAGGGCCAAACGTCATGCCTTCAACATTATCTGTAAAAACGCCCAAGCTATCTAGGTTTAAAATTAAACGTTTACTAGCGGGTGTAAACTTGGTACGATGTTGCAGTGAAGGATTGTTACGAATATTGGTAGCACCGTTTAAATCTGCCTCGTAAATTTTAATGGTGCAAGGCAATCTACCAGTAGAAAAAGAGCGCTCCATTACCAATAATTTATTATTGCCAATGCTCAAAATATCTGGTACACCATTTATTTTAAAAGCATCTGCAGGTGTAGCAGCATAAGCAATTGGATCTAGCTTGTAAGCGTATTGCTTAAGCTGTTTTTTAGTTGTTACATCGTACTTAAAAATACGTATCCAAGCGGTGGTATCGGTAAGCATGGCTCTTAGTCCATCTTCATACAAAGGCTCTTCTACATTTACATACAATTGCTTGTAATTGTTGGTAAATGTTAAGCCCTCAAGTACCCCATTTTGCCTAGGTCCTTTGTTGGTTGCTTGCATTATTAATTGCAATGGCAACTTAAATGTATCGATGTATTTACCATTGGTAGTAATGGTAGTAATTGCAGGATTAGCTAACACGGTATCGTTAGGCTTAACAATGCGCTCGCCCTCGCTTGTCCAAATTAATTGCTTGGTTACAGCATTGTAGCGAATAGCTTCGGGGTCAGGTGTTTTACTAGGGTTTTGTTTGTTATTAGGATATAAAGCACCATTTTGTTGGTGTAAAAAAGTAACATCAACAAAAGCCACGCTATCTATGCCTTTGGTGCTTGTAAATAATTTAGCCGTGTATAATCTTGCTGCGTTAATACTACTTCTATCATCACAAATAAGATAGTATAGATTATTTGCCGAATCGTAATCGATACCGCTAAGGCCGCCAATAGTGGTATTTTTAAATTGCAAGTTGTGTGGCACATCTATTTCGCCCAACAATTTTAACGCAGCAATGCTGCTAACAGTGGGCTGCTGCTGGCTATTTTTAATAGCGGCGCAAGCAAATAATAATACACTTAAACAGATAACAAGTACACCCTTCATGCGATAGATTGAGTTTCAAAAATACAGATACTACAAGGGTTTTATAGAAACTTATGGCGTATTCTTTCCCATTCATCCAAAAAAAATATTGGCAAATGCTTACAGATGCTATCTTTCACATTCGCTACTATAAAAGTAGCGTTTATTTTAAAACATAATCATGAAGAAACTACTGCTTACCCACATGCTATTGGCTTCTATGTTTGCCATGGCACAAAACGATGATGCTGCTGCAAAGTTTGCTGGCACCATCACTGCAAAATCGTTAAAAGAAAAATTGTCTGTAATTGCTAGTGCCCAATTTGAAGGTAGAGAAACTGCTACACCGGGCCAGAAAAAAGCCGCAGCCTACATAGAAAGTTTGTTTAAAAAATATGGCTTAAAGCCAGGTAATGGCGATAGCTATCAGCAAGTATATCCTGTGTACCAAGATGAATTACTAGGCGTAAAACTATCTGTTAATGGCAAGCCTTTTATGCTAGATAAAGATTTTACGTTTACCCTACAAAGCGCAGCTACTGGTGTTAGCAACATTAAAGAAGTAGTTTTTTTAGGCTATGGTTTAGCTGAAGACTTTGCCAATATTGATGTTAAGGGTAAAGTGGTATTATTGTTAGATGGCGCACCGGCCGATTATAAGCCTGCGGCAAATGCGCCTACACGTAGAGGCGGCCCTACACCATTTTTTGCAAAAGCTGGCATGGCACGTACCAAAGGTGCTACAGGTGTGGTACTTGTTTCAAACGCTTTTCCTAGAAAAATAGCTACCGCTACTAAAGGCGAAATGTATTTAACAAAAACTACAGGCAGCTTTACTACTGTTACGGTTTCAAACGAAATTGCATCTGCATTATTGGGTAGAACATCTACTTTATCAATTGACAAATTGAAAGAAATAAACAAAGGCACTTACTATGCTGAAACCAAATTAGATGTAAATAAACTAACTACCAACCTGGAAAGTAGCAATGTGATTGGTGTACTAGAAGGTAGCGATAAAAGTGATGAGTATGTAGTATTAAGTGGCCATTACGACCACCTAGGTAAACGTGATACTGTTATTTACTACGGTGCCGATGATGATGGTAGCGGTACTACTAGTGTATTGCAAATGGCAGAAGCTTTTGCAACCGCTAAAAAGAAAGGCAATGGCCCACGTAGAAGCATTATTTTCTTAGCTGTAAGCGGCGAAGAAAAAGGTCTTTGGGGTTCTCAATATTACTCAGAACATCCATTGTATCCTTTGGCAAAAACAACTGTAGACTTAAATACCGACATGGTAGGTAGAGTAGATACAGAACGCAAAACCGCTGATACTACTAACTACATCTATGTAATTGGTCATGATAAATTAAGCAGCGACCTGCCAGTTATTAACGAAGCAGTCAATAAAAAATACACCAACCTTACGTTAGATTATAAGTACGATGACCCTAACGATAAAAATCAAATTTACTACAGAAGCGACCATTACAACTTTGCAAGAATGGGGGTGCCTATTTTATTTTTCTACGATGGTATGTTGCTAGCAGATTATCACAAACCAACAGATACTGTAGATAAAATTAACTTTGAACTAATGGAAAAACGTACACGTTTAATATTTCACACAGCTTGGGTAATAGCCAACAGAGACCAAATGTTAAAGCGAGATATTCCTTTAAATATGCCAAGCAGGTAGTTTAATAAAGTTATGATTTTAAACACCCTTTTCTACGTAAGAAAAGGGTGTTTTTGTTTAACAATATCAGGTAACTTTACAAAAACAAAAGCATGGCATATCCAGTAAAAATATTACCACATTATACCTACACCGACTATTTGCTGTGGGAAGGAAACTGGGAATTAATTGATGGCTTTCCTTACGCCATGAGCCCAGCACCTACTACTAAACACCAAAGAATTACAGCAGCTTTAGGTGCTGTGTTACATACTGCTTTAAAAGCGTGTAAGCACTGCCATGTTTACAATCCTGTTGATTATAAGGTATCAGAAGATACGGTTCTTCAACCAGATGTTTTGGTAATTTGTGGCGAACCCAAACTTAGTTTTTTAGATTTTGCACCAAGCCTTATTGTAGAAGTGTTATCACCATCTACAGCATTAAAAGATAGGCACACCAAGTATGCTATTTATGAAACCAATGGTGTAAAATATTATCTAATTGTTTCGCCAGATACCGAAGAAATTGAACTTTACCAATTGGTAAATGGTGTATATAGTTTACAAAAAAAAGGTCACGCCCTTAGCTACACTTTTACATTTGATGACAACTGTAAGATAGATGTGGATTTAACGGCAATTTGGTAATACAATAAAAAAATTAGTATGAAAACAATTCTCGTTCCAACAGATTTTTCGGCCACTGCAAAAAATGCCGCTATTTATGCCATTGGGCTAGCAAAACAAGTAGGTGCTACCAAAGTAGTATTGTACAATGCTTATGAAGCAGTAGTACCAACTATTTTTATCGATCCTACTGTACCATCTATTATGCCTGTAGATTTTGAAACCTATAAAAACATTAGCGAAACGGGGCTAACAGCTTTTGCCGAAGACATTAGCCACGTGTGCGACAGTACCATAACAATAGAGCAACTTAGTAACCTAAATACATTGGTAAATGGTGTTAGCGAAGCAATAACCACAACAGGCGCAGACTTAGTGGTAATGGGCATTACAGGTGGCAATGCCCTAGAAGAAAACTTAATTGGCAGTAATACAGTTGATGTAGCTAAAGCCATTACGGTACCCATGATTATTGTACCACCAAATGCTGCATTTAAAACTATTGAAGAAATTACACTTGCTGTAGACTTAAAAAAAGTAGCCGCTACAACACCTGTAGCGCCGTTAAAAAAATTACTTGATACTATGCAAGCACAGTTTTTTGTACTACACGTAAATGATGGTGAAGATGATACAGACAAAGACCAACAAATGGTTACACTTAACAACTTACTAAATGGCTACAACCCTCAATACTTTTTTGTAAACAATATTTCATTTATTGATGGCATTAATGACTTTGTAGACTCAAAAAAAGTAGACCTCTTAGTAACCATACCAAAAAAACATGGCTGGTTCGAAACAATTTTTAAACGCAGCCACACTAAGCTACTAGCTTTTCATAGCCATATACCTTTAATGGTAGTACACGACTAAATTGTGAATAAATAATACCCAAAAGCTTCTTTAAATAGAGGCTTTTTTATTAACCTTGTTTTTAATGGCATTACCCTTTTTTTATCAACCAGAAATAGTAGCAGCATCTTCAATAATACTAAGCGAAGAAACTAGCAAACATTGTGTACAAGTGTTACGCATGAAACAAGGCGAACGAATGCAATTAACCGATGGCAAAGGCAATGCCTACATTGCTGCCATTACTAAAAGCAACAAAAAACATTGCACCGTAGCCATACAAAATGCTAGCTTTTTACCACCACCAACAAGGCAAATAAGCATTGGTATATCATTACTTAAAAACGCCAATAGATTTGAATGGTTTTTAGAAAAAGCAACCGAAATGGGTATTTCGGAAATTATTCCATTGCTGTGTAGCAGAACAGAGCGCCAACATTTTAGGCATGATAGAATGAAAAGCATTGTTATTGCAGCCATGCTACAAAGTGAGCAAGTGTGGCTACCTGTTTTACATGAACCTACCAATGTGTTAAGTGTTATTGAAACAAGTACTAAGCAGCAAAAACTAGTAGCCCATTGCGAACAAGGCGATAAAGCACTAATAAATGGCCTAGATATTGCTAACAACGCACAAATTTTAATTGGGCCCGAA
Organism: Flavobacterium sp.; assembly: GCA_030053925.1. GTDB lineage: Bacteria > Bacteroidota > Bacteroidia > Chitinophagales > Chitinophagaceae > Parasediminibacterium. Next base: position 17,296 of record JASGCX010000032.1, on the reverse strand, counting down.
GGTGATTTTTCAATATCAGAAATAGAAATGGCATTGCAACACCATTATAGGCCCGTAAGCTTAGGCAATACAAGATTGCGTACAGAAACAGCAGGTGTGGTGGCAGCGGCTTTATTGGTAAATACTTAATTTTAAAAAAGAATTCATAGGCTTATGCGCAAAGTGTTATTTGCATGTATGGTTGTTGGTGTAGTAGTAATAGGTTGTAAAAACAAGCTACTAAAAATTATTACAACAGATACTTCTATTAACGAACAAACATCGTACAACAATTTATTTTTAGATAGTGTACAGCTTGATAAATTTATTGCTAACGATAGTGGTTTGGCAAAATTTAAGCAAGATTTTTTTGATTTTTACAAGCCTCGTAACTACGAGTTTGCTTGGTTTGATACAAGTGGCTTAATAGAACAAGCGCACAACTTTTACAATTTACAAAACAGCTACATTGCTTACATTAAAGACAGTAGTATTTTTAGCCAAAACCTACAAAAACTATATGAGCAATTTAGCAATCACAGCTTTCATCCTAATGCGGCAGATGCCTTGGTAATTAAAGCCGAATTATTACTTACAGGGCAGTTTTTTAAGTACACATCTAAAGTATATCAAGGTAGCGATATTAATGCAACAGAATTAGGCTGGTTTATTCCTAGAAAAAAAATAGATGTAAAAGCTGCCCTAGATTCTATGATGAAAACTAAGGGCAAAGCCTTAGACGATTACGAGCCGTTAAATGCAGATTATAGGCAGCTTGAGAAGTATTTATTGCAATACTATGCGCTAAAAAATAATGCCAATTGGGATTCTATTTCTGTAGCAAAATCGCTAAAAAAAGGCGACTCAAATACTGTTGTACAGCAAGTGAAAATGCGTTTAATTGCCTTTGGCGATTTGGCTATGCACAACACTTCGCTGAAGTTTGATACCTCGCTACTAAAAGCTGTAAAACAGTTTCAAAAACGTTACGGCTTAAAGGCTACAGGCCAAGTAGGCGCAGCTACTTTTAAAGAATTAAATAGACCAATAGACACTTTGATACGTAAGATTTTGGTGAATATGGAAAGAGCAAGATGGATGCTGCCCGATACTTTAACTACCGACCATTTAATAGTAAATATTCCTGAGTATAAACTACATGTGTACGATTCTGGCAAGTACAGTTTTAATATGAATGTAGTGGTAGGAACAGCGGCTAATAGTACCGTAATTTTTAACAGCAAATTACTGTACGTAGTATTTAGCCCTTATTGGAATGTTACAGACGATATTACCAAAAACGAGGTAATACCAGCTATCAAACGTGACTCTAATTACCTAGCAAAAAACAATATGGAAATTACAGGCTACCATGGTAAAATACCTGTAGTAAGGCAAAAACCTGGCCCATCTAATTCGCTTGGCGGTGTAAAGTTTTTATTTCCTAATAGCTTCAATATTTACCTACACGATACGCCTAATAAAGAACTGTTTTCGGCATCTAAACGTTCTTTTAGCCACGGCTGCATAAGGCTAGGTGAACCAGCAAAGTTGGCGCAGTTTTTACTTCGTAGAGATACGCTTTACACCATGGATTCTATTAAAACCTTAATGAAATTAACCAAAGAAAAATGGCTTACCATTAAACCCACAGTACCAGTAACTATTAAATATTTTACAGCTTGGGTAGATAGAGATGGCTTGCTAAATTTTAGAGACGATATTTATCACCATGACGCTAAAATGGCCGACAAATTATTTGCAAAAAAATAAGCGAAAGGTTTTCTATTGATAAATATCTAACAAGCCATCGGGTAAAAATAAATGTACTTCTTTGGCTTTTCTGTCTATTCTATCTATGGTTTCTTCGTGCAAAGGAATTAACGCTTCATTGCCATTATAATCTATTTGCAGCAATACTTGATGCGGCTGTTCTATCACTTCATCAATTACACCTATTGCAGTACCATCATCAAAAACCGTAAAGCCTAACAGCGAGATTGGGCTTGCGTTACCAGCCAATCTTCTAAAGTCTGCATCTAGCAACCACACTTGCTTTTGTACTAGTTTTTGCGCTTGTTCTTTTGTAGTAATACCCTCAACTTCTACATAAGTTTCATTGTGAGATTTAGCTTTAGACGCTACTAAAAAATAAGGCAAATAACTACCTTTTACTTCTTCAATAAAAATGGCTTCTACATTTTTTAAAACTAGGTTTTTAGCTAAACCATGCTTTAAAATAAGTTCGCCTTTAAAACCAAAGGGTGCTACTATTTTTCCTATGTTGATGTAATCTGCCATTGTTGTGAAAGGTGAAAGGTGAAATGTGAAATGTGAGATGTGAAAGGTGAATGGTGAAAGGTGAATGGTGAATTGTGAATGGTGAAAGGTGAATTGTGAATTGTGAAAGGTGAATAGTGAATGGTGAAAGGTGAATAGTGAATAGTGAAAGGTGAAAGGTGAGATGTGGAAGGTGAGATGTGAAAGGTGAGACGTGAGATGTGAAAGGTGAAAGGTGAGACGTGAGATGTGAAAGGTGAATTGTGAGATGTGAGATGTGAGATGTGAAACGTGTTAATGCCTAAAAAGAGTTGACCGTTATTTATCTTTTAACGCCATGTTTATCAGTATTATTGGGGTTTGCAGAATGTGAGCCGTATTTGTTATTATTAGTTAGAAAGTAATTTTAAAAACATGTCTTCAGCTATTGTAGTAGAACCATCAAGCTGGATTGCTGCGAGCCGTTTTAAAGCTTCTTGTTGTTGCCATTCAGCAATATCGTCTACTATTTCTATCGCTTTTACTTGTTGCAAATCTTCCAAAATAGCAGAAGCGTATTCTTTCTTTATTTTGATATGATAAGTAGTGTCTGCCATCTTTCTTCTTTTCTCTAATTTACAATCATCTACAACTCATCCAATCTAAAAGTTGCTTTTACGCTAATGCCCTTTTCTGTTTGTTGTAATGTGCAACATTCATTTACATGGTCGTGTTCAAAAAAGAGGATATAATTATTGTCAACTGCTTCTTGTAAAAAGCTTGTTTTTTCTTGCAGGGTAGTTAAGGGAAACATATCGTAAGCCATTACATAAGGCAAAGGAATATGTGCGGTAGAAGGCAATAAATCGGCCATGTACACAATGGTATTGCCTTTGTACGTTAATTGCGGTAACATCATTGCATGGGTATGACCATTTGCTATGCGATAGCCAATATTGCTAGTAATGCCCGAAGGAATATTGAGTAGTAATTGTTTGCCATTTAGGTTTTGCCAATTATCAGCAGGCACTGTTACAAATTGTAGTTTGCCACTTGCTTCTATTGGTAAAATATTCTCTTTTAAAAATGAGGCTTTTTCTCTAGCATTTGGTTGTGTGGCCCACAACCAATGACGCTGATTGCACCAGAAGTTGCCATTCTTAAACGCAGATACTAATTGGTTGCCATTACGTACAATAGCACCACCGCAGTGATCAAAATGCAAGTGGGTAAATACTACATCGGTAATATCATTTTTGGTAAACCCATACTTGGCTAAAGAACTATCTAACGTGTCATTACCAAATAGGTAGTAGTGCGAGAAAAACTTTGCATCTTGTTTATCGCCCATGCCTGCATCTACTAAAATTAGTTTGCCTTCATCTTCTATCAATAAACAACGCAAAGCCCAACTACACATATTGTTCTCATCGGCGGGGTTTAGTTTGTTCCAAATACTTTTAGGCACTACGCCAAACATGGCGCCTCCATCTAACTTAAAATAACCTGCGTTTACTGAATAGAGTTTCATATTAGCAATTTGAAAGAAAGTTTTACTAGATAGACAAAGCGTTTTTATGCAAGCACTTGGGTATGTTTTTTCTCTGCCTTAATGGTGTAAATCAATAATAATAAACCAACTATAAAAAAGGTCATTAAGGCTAAAATAGAATTGCGCTGCGAGCCGCCAGCAAGTTCAGTAATATAGCCATAGCTAAACATACCAATCACAATGGCTATTTTTTCAGTTACATCGTAAAAGCTAAAGAAGGAAGTAGTGTCTTTGGTTTCGGGCATTAGTTTAGCATAGGTAGAACGGCTTAACGATTGAATACCGCCCATTACAAAACCCACAATTGTGGCCAAGCCGTAAAACTGATAAATGCCATCACGAGGTATTAAATAACCTAGTACACAACAGATAACCCAAATAACAACCACACCTGCTAGTACTTGTAAATTACCAAACTTACCAGATAATTTAGACATTAGCAAAGAGCCAGGAATAGCCACTAATTGAATTAAAAGGATGGCAATAATTAAGTTGGTAACAGGAATGTTTAATTCGCTTTTGCCATACAATGTAGCTGCCAACATAATGGTTTGCACACCCATGTTGTAGCAAAAAAAAGCACCTAAATATCTTTTTAAAATGGGCAGTTGTTTTATTTGTGCAAATACTTTTTTAAGTTCAATAAAGCCATTAGTAAAAATACTATGCTGAGGCCTTACAGCCGCAGGTGTACCATTTGGCAACACTTTTAAAGGAATTTGTGCAAAGCCAAACCACCAAATACCTACTAGTAAAAAAGAGATTTGTAAGGCGGGTGTTTCTTGTAATCCAATTAAACTTCCTTTAAAAAAAAGAATAAAACACACAATTTGCAACAACACACTACCAATATAGCCCATGGTAAAGCCCTTAGCACTTACCCTGTCTTGATCTTCTTCGGCGGCTATTTCTGGTAAGTAAGCGTTGTAAAATACTAAGCTGCTCCAAAAACCAATACAAGCAATAATTACTAGAAAAATACCTACAGTTACAGTATCCTTATTAAAAAAATATAAGCAACTGCAAGCCAAACTACCCATTGTAGAGAAGAAGCGCAAGAACGATTTTTTATTGCCTTTATAATCGGCAATTGATGATAAAATAGGGCTCATAATAGCCACTATTAAAAATGCAAACCCTAAAGCATAATTGTACAATGCAGTGTTTACGTAAGTTCTACCTAAAAAATGCACCTGGTTGTGCGTAGCATCGTTTTTGGTAACTGCTTCAAAATAAGCAGGAAACATGGTAGAGGTGATAACTAGATTGTACACACTATTGGCCCAATCGTACATGGCCCAACCATTAATAATTTTCTTAGAAGCAGTTTTCATATAGTGAATGGTGAGAAGTGAAAAGTGAAAAGTGAATAGTGAATAGTGAATAGTGAATAGTGAATAGTGAAATGTGAAACGTGAAATGTGAATGGTGAAAAGTGAATGGTGAAAAGTGAATGGTGAAAAGTGAAAAGTGAAACGTGAAATGTGAAATGTGAAATGTGAAATGTGAATGGTGAAAAGTGAATTGTGAAATGTGAAACGTGAAAAGTGAAAAGTGAAATGTGAAATGTGAAACGTGAATTGTGAAAAGTGAAACGTGAAACGTGAAATGTGAATAGTGAAATGTGAAACGTGAAACGTGAAAAGTGAAATGTGAAATGTGAAAAGTGAATGGTGAAAAGTGAATTGTGAAATGTGAAAAGTGAAAAGTGAATGGTGAAACGTGAATGGTGAAAAGTGAAATGTGAAATGTGAAATGTGAAAGAAGGTTTCTGAAATTATTTCACGTTTGCCCTTTCACGTTTTACTTATTTAATAATGCCTTGTTGAATTAATAATAAAACAGCAATACCTACAACAATTCTGTACCAGCCAAATAATTTAAAGCCGTGTTTTTGTAAATAGGTGATAAAGAATTTAATAGCTAATAATGCAACAATAAATGCCACCACATTACCTATACCAAGTAGTATTAAGTTGTCTTTATTTTTTAAAATTTCAGGGTGTGTAGTAAATGTTTTTAGTAATTTATAACCTGTTGCCGCAGCCATTGTAGGCACAGCTAAAAAGAAAGAAAATTCTGCAGCCACGTTTCTAGTAAGCTTTTGTTGCATACCGCCTATAATACTTGCAGCGCTTCTACTTACGCCAGGTATCATTGCTACACATTGCCATATACCTATTATAAAACCTGTTTTAAATGTTATTTCCTTTTCTTCGGTTATTGATGGTGTTTTAAATAATTTATCTACAAATAGTAACGCAATACCACCAACTAATAAGCTAACTGCTACAGTTGTTGGACTTTCTAGCAAGTCGTCAATTTTATCGGAAAATAATTTGCCCAGTAATAAAGCAGGTATTACAGCCACAATCAATTTTAAATAAAATTGCCATTTTGAGAAATCGAAGAACTTTTTCCAATATAAAATTACTACCGATAATATAGCACCAAGTTGAATTGCTACCTCAAATAACTTGGTAAACTCATCTTTTTCAATACCCATTATCGAGCTTGTAATAATCATGTGGCCAGTGCTAGAAACTGGTAAAAACTCGGTAAGCCCTTCTACAATTGCGATAACAATGGATTGGAGTTTGTGCATAAGTGTGGTTAGTTCTGTTTGTTATTGATTAAATAAAATGGTTTCAAATTGTTGTATGCTAATCACTTTTTAGCAGCTTTTCATACTCTAATAAAATATCAAAGTTTACAATTAAAATAACTTCACCGTCTTTCAATTTTTGTAAAATACGATGATATTTAGATGGTGATGGTAAAATAACGAGCAGCACATTTGTGTCTATTACTACCCTCATGTTTATTGGTTTGGGTCGTTTAGCCAAGCATCAAAGTCTTCCTGTGTGTAGCCTTCAGTTGCTACTGCTTGGTCAGCTTTTTTCTGTAATTTGTTCCAATAGAAGTTACTGATGATTTTTTTTAGTCCAGTCAAATCATCTTCACTTACGTTCTTGCTAAACAAGCGTAAAAGCTCTATTTGTGCATTGGTTAATTTACCCGCTAAAGGTGGCAATAATTCGGCTGCTACCATAATTTCTATTGTTTTTACTAGGTAAATGTAACAAAAAAAGCGATGATTAACATCGCTTTACTATTAATAGGTTATCAAATTACGCTTGAGTTTTAGACTTTTTAAAGATGGCAAATATTTCTACCAATAAGCCTAAAATGATTAAAATAGGGGCAACCGTAACACGTGTTTTACTGTACACAACGTTGTAATCAAATACTTTAGGATCGGCATTTTTGCCACCGCTCATTAAAAACATGCCCAATGCAATAATTGCAGCACCTATAAACATCCATAAATAGTTGTCTTTTGTAAAAAGCGGTGCTAAAGCAGTTGTTGTTTTTTTATTGTTAGCCATAATTGTGTTTTTTAAAGAGAGTGCAATATAAGGAAGTCAATTGTGAATAGTCAATAGTCAATATTTTTTTTCACCTTTTGTTATTCACTATCGTCTGTGAACTATCAATCAATTAATACAAATCGTCCAATTTCATTTTTAAGTATTTCAAAACGCTGCGGTGCGTACTAATTAGCGAAATGCCTACACCTATCAGCGTCATGCCGCCAAATAGTGTTAATGTTAATTCTGTGTTTCTAATACCACGCAATTGAGGAAACTGACTTTCGGCCCATTGAATCATAGTAAACAGCAACACAATGGCAATTCCTGAACTAATTAGGCCGTTAACAACTGCTTTTATGTCCATTGGCTTTGCAATAAAACCTCGTGTTGCACCTACCATTTGCATGGTTTTTATTAAAAACCGATTGCTAAACATAGCCAAGCGAATGGTATTATCTATACTAAAAATTACAATCACACATAGCATAATGGCTACTACCAAAAATATCAAACCTATTTTGCTTGCCTTCTCGTTAAGGCTAGTAACCAATGTAGGAGGGTATTGCAATTCGGTAATTTGATTGCCATAAGCAGCCATCAACATGCTAGACACATTTTTCAAGCTATCGGCATTTACATAATCCGATTTTGCATAAAAATCAATGCTTTCGGGCAATGGATTGACGTCTAAAATTTTCGCCCAATCCTCATTATTTTCTTCATTCCAAATTTCTTTAGCACTTTCTTTATTAACGTAAGTCACGTTTTTAGCAAAGGGCTGTGCAGCAATATATTGTTGAATTTGCGCAATGGTATCTTTATTTTGTGTGCGCAAATAGGCACTAAGCCTTATGTCTTCTTTAAAATTGTTGGCCACTTGCTTAAAGTTTAAGAAAAACCAACCCATAATACCCATAATTAATAACACCAAACTTACACCCACAATGCTGTAAATGTAATTGGGTTTACTACGCTTTAAACCGCCTTTGCCTGTTGCCATATTTTCAATTTTTAGTCTTCGCCTTTGGGATAAAAGGTTTAGATGGGGCTGCAAATGTAGCCAAACGCATACATTTGCAACCATTATAACGCATTTGGTAGTTGCTAAAGTATGTGTATTGCTAATTAAACCGCTATAAAGTTTTGTTAGTTTTTTATGTAACCAGCAGTTGTGGTACTATTAAACCGTTGATGCAAATTTATACAGCTTTTACAAAGTACCTACTTGCATTGGTTTAGATGCTGCATTTAGCTTTTATAAAAGCGTAGGGTTGCTCTCAACAAATACAAAGCAGATAAAGCACACCAAAACTTATATAGCTTTTTCAATTGCCTTCGCTTTTCTTTTTTTGTACTAAAAATAAAAGAATTCTCACACAAAGTGCCACACACTAAATTAATAGCCAAATACTATCCTTACGTACTACTAACTATTTTCAGTTGGTTTTTCTATTTAATGATAAGGCTTACGTTGCAGTATGTGCCTTTCAGTTCAGAAGTTGCTTTTTTGCTCATCAAGCAAACAGAAGTACAAACAGTGAAATGGTATTTACCAATATTTTTTGTACATGTATATAGTGCCATATTTGTTTTAATAGCTGGCTTCACCCAGTTTTCTGCCACAATTCTAAAAACAAACAAGTCTTTACATCGCAACGCTGGTAAGCTGTATGCTATTGTGGTATTAGTTTTTGCCGCACCTTCAGGTATTTTTATGGGTTGCTTTGCCAATGGTGCTTGGCATAGTAAAGTAAGTTTTATAGTGCTTGGTATTATTTGGTGGCTATTTACAGGCAAAGCCATGTTGGCTATTTGGCAACGCCAATTTATTCTTCATGAAAAAATGATGGTGAGAAGTTTCGCATTAGCTTTATCTGCCATTACTTTACGTGCTTGGAAAGTAATAATTGTGTATAGTTTTGGTACTGCGCCAATGGATACTTATCAAATAATTGCTTGGCTTGGTTGGATACCTAACTTATTAATTGCTGAATACTATTTAAATCAAAAATTGAAATAAAATGAAACAACTAACAGCTATTGTGGCTTTGGTGCTAGCACTAGTTGCTTGCAAAAGCAAAAACAATGAGAGCAATACTGCCAATCAAATTCATAAAGAGTGGTATGGCAATTGGGTAGGCGATTTTGATGTAGAAGAATACAAACAAGAGAGCAATTATGTGTATCGAACAAAAGTTAATATTCGTATAATCTCAATCAATAAAAATGGTACTGTCATTGGGCAAAGTATTGTTGCAGGTAATAAACGTGCTTTAAAGGGCAGTTTTGATGAAGGCATAGATAAGTTTATCTTAAAAGAACCTGGCAATAACAAATATGATGGTGTGTTTGAGTTTGTAATTATAGGCGATAGTTTAGTAGGCAGTTGGGTTGCTAATAACAAAACTATTGACGTAACAAAACGCAGTTTTAGACTTGTACAAAAACAATTTGTGTACAATAAAATGTTGATGCTGCCAAGTAATGTTGAGGAAGAAATACCACGTAGTTATATAGATTCTTACAGTAGTAAAGATACCATTTTAACTTATAAAGGCGATAGCACCATTGAAGGTGATAGTAGTTATGAGTATGTAGAAACACTGTATAGAGTAGCTTCTACAGCAGTAACAACTATCAACGCTTCTACCAAAGAACTAAAAGAAGCCGACCTTAAAAACTTGAAAAAGCTAGACTTAGAAATCATTCGCAATACTATTTATGCAAGGCATGGCTTTACGTTTGGTAAAAAATCAGTAAGGCAATTTTTTGATTTTGTAGAGTGGTATGTACCTATTAGCGACAATGTAGAAAGTCAGCTTACACCGCTAGAAGTAAAAAATATTGCGCTTTTAAAACGCTTTGAAAAGTATGCTGAGGATAATTATGATACTTTTGGGCGCTAAAATGGATTTTCTTACAACGAAACAAAGAATACAATGTACACAAAGGCTTGTATTAGTTGCGTAAGATTTGCAAAAAAATAAAATAAAATTTCCGCCACAGCGGGTTAGGGTATATGGAATATAAATTTAGAGAAATAGAGAAAAAGTGGCAAGATGCTTGGGCAGCAAAACAAGCCTATAAAGTGAGCAATAATAGCAATAAGCCTAAGTGCTATGTGTTAGATATGTTTCCTTACCCAAGTGGGGCAGGCTTGCATGTGGGGCATCCGTTGGGCTACATTTCTAGCGATATTTATAGCCGTTACAAAAGGCTAAAAGGCTTTAATGTATTGCATCCTATGGGTTACGATGCCTTTGGCTTGCCCGCAGAACAATATGCCATAGAACATGGTATTCACCCCGAAATTTCTACAGCTAATAACATCAATAATTTTAGATCGCAGCTTGATAAAATTGGTTTCAGTTACGATTGGGCTAGAGAAGTAAACACCTCTAAACCAGACTACTACAAATGGACGCAATGGATTTTTATACAATTATTTAATAGTTGGTTTAACCGTGCTACTAAAAAAGCTGAACCAATTACTACGCTAGTTAGTGCTTTTGAAAAAGAAGGCTCTAAAGCAATCAACGGCCAACGGTCAACGGTCAACAGTTTTTCTGCTGCTCAATGGCAAGCCTTTAACGAGAAAACCAAGCAAAGCATTTTGATGGAATTTCGTTTAGCCTATTGTGGTTATGGCGAGGTAAACTGGTGCGAGGCCTTGGGTACCGTATTGGCTAATGACGAAGTGGTAAATGGTGTAAGCGAACGTGGTGGCCATCCTGTGGTAAAAAAGAAATTACGCCAATGGTATTTGCGCATTACCGAATATGCTGACCGCTTGCTAGAAGGCCTGCAAACAGTAGATTTTAGCGATGCCATGAAGGAAATGCAAACCAACTGGATTGGTAAAAGTTATGGAGCCGAAATCAGTTTCGAGATGAGAACCGTAGACCGTCAACCGTCGACCGTCGACCGTCGACCGTTGACCGTCGACCGTTTGACTGTTTATACCACTAGACCCGATACCATTTTTGGTGTAGACTTTATGGTAATTGCGCCAGAACTAGAATGGATAACCGAGGTGGTAAGTGCCGAACAAAAACAAGCTGTTGAAGACTATTTGGCCTATGTAAAAAGCCGTAGCGATAGAGAACGTCAGGCAGAGAAAAAAATAAGCGGTGTGTTTACGGGTGCTTATGCCATTAACCCATTTGATGGCCGTGAAATTCCTATTTGGATAAGCGAATACGTATTGGCTGGTTATGGCACAGGTGCTATTATGGCCGTGCCTTGTGGCGATGAACGTGACTTTAAATTTGCCAACCATTTTAATATTCCTATCACCAATATTTTAGGCGATGCCTTTAATGGCGAAGAACCAAACCCTACTAAAGATGCCCTATTAACCAACAGTGGTTTTTTAAACGGTATGGTGTTGCGTGATGCGATAGATGTGGTAATTACCAAGCTAGAAGAAATGGGTATTGGTACACGCAAAACCAATTTTAAAATGCGTGATGCGGCTTTTAGTCGTCAGCGTTATTGGGGCGAACCTTTTCCTATTGTATGGAAAGATGGCGTGGCTTATCCATTACCAGAAAGCGAGTTACCATTGGAATTGCCAAAAATGGATGACATTAAACCTGGCAAAAATGGTGATGGACCATTATCAAACAATATTGAATGGCTAAACGATACCGACAAATACTTTACAAATTCGGCGTCTCAAATTCCGCCTTTTGGGGGCGAGGGGGCTTTAGAATCGTCTACCATGCCTGGTTATGCAGGTTCCTCTTGGTATTTTTTGCGTTATATGGATCCAGATAATACCGAGGCTTTTGCAAGCAGACAAGCCACCGATTATTGGAACCAAGTAGACTTATACATTGGCGGTACAGAACATGCGGTAGGGCATTTATTGTACAGCCGTATGTGGACGAAAGCCTTGTACGACTTAGGTTTCATTGGTTTTGATGAACCATTTAAGAAGTTGTTGAATCAAGGGATGATTACTGGTAGTAGTAGGTTTGTGTATAGAGTTGATTTGCCCTTATCAAAAAACATCCAAGTATTTGTTTCACATAAATACTATTCAGATTATTCTAATTATAAGATAACGGCCTTCGATTTAGTTTATCTTATTAGTGAATTTTGTCCATCAGTAATAATGGATTTACAAATAGCTACTGATGCATTTATAAAAATAATCCCTTTACACGTTGACGTAAATATTGTTGATGGTGTTGAACTAGATATTGAAGCATTTAAGAAATACAAGAATGGTGAATATGCCAATGCTGAATTTATTTTAGAAGATAGCAAATACATCTGCGGTTCAGAAGTTGAGAAAATGTCTAAGTCAAAACTAAACACCGTAAACCCAGATAACGTAGTTGAAAAATTTGGTGCCGATACTTTTAGAATGTACGAGATGTTTTTAGGTCCAGTAGACCAAAGCAAACCTTGGGACACAAAGGGCATTGAAGGTGTGCATCGCTTTTTAAAGAAATTATGGCGTTTGTTTTTTGATGATAATGCCACCCTCTCCTCTGGTAGAGGGGCTGGGGGTGAGACTGGCAAGGTTTGGAACGAGCAAGAACCCACTGCCGAAGAACTAAAAATTTTACACCGAACCATTCAAAAAATTGAAAGCGATACTGAGCGTTTTAGCTTTAATACAGCCGTATCGGCATTTATGGTGTGTGTGAATGATTTGGCAGATGTAAAATGTAACAAACGTGCTATTCTGCAACCATTGTTGGTATTGCTTGCACCTTATGCACCACATATTGCCGAAGAATTATGGAGCGCTTTGGGTAACGAAGGTTTGGTAATTGATGCGGCGTATCCAATTTTTGAAGCCAAATATGTAGCCGAAAGCAGTAAAGATTATCCAGTAAGCATAAACGGTAAAGTACGCACCAATATTACCATTGCGCTAGATGCAGAACAAGCCGATGTTGAGCAAATTGTATTGGCAAATGATACCGTACAAAAATGGCTAGAAGGTAAAGCTCCTAAGAAAATCATTTTTGTAAAAAACAGAATGATCAATATTGTGCCTTGAGAAGATAGGAACACTGATAGTGCAGATATAGATTGATTAAAACGGATTTTTAAAATAGAGATGTTGTCAAAATAATAAGCCATATAGAGTAAATTATATGTGGCTTATTCATATCAGTGATGATCTGTTCAATCTGTGTTATCAGTGTTCCTATCAAACTATATCTAAGGTGCTACCAATCTAAAACCGTTACCATGAATATTAACTATTTCAATCTTCTCATCTTCTTTTAAGTACTTGCGCAATTTGGCTATGTACACATCCATACTTCTACCGTTAAAGTACGTATCGCTGCCCCAAATTTTCTTTAAAGCACGTTCTCTAGGTAGTAAATCGTTTTTATGTTCGGATAGCATTTTCAGCAAATCGTTTTCTTTAGGCGATAATGTTTGCGTGCCTGTAGCATGAATTAGCTGACGCAATTTTGGGTTAAAATGGTACTCACCAAGATCAAACTCAATGTTTTCGCTAATGCGGTTTTCTTCTTCGTTACGTTTTAAAATGGCTTTAATTTTTAGTAGCAAAACCTCGCTATCAAAAGGCTTGGTGATATAATCATCGGCACCTAAGTTGTAACCTTTAATCAAGTCATCTTTCATGGTTTTAGCACTTAAAAAGAACAAAGGTACATCTGGGTCAATGTCTCTAATATCGGCTGCAAGTGTAAAGCCATCTACATGCGGCATCATTACGTCTAGCAAGCAAATGTCAAATTTTTCACGCTGAAACGCTGCAAGGCCCAATCTGCCATCACGTTCAAGCACCACTTCGTAGTCGCTTAGTTCTAAAAAATTTTTTAGTACAGTACCAAGGTTGCTATCATCTTCGCACAATAGAATGCGATATTTTCTTCCTTCCATAATGTTTGGTTTTTTTATAAACATGTTAAAGATAGCGTTTGTAAGAAATGGGGCTACATATTTAGCGCAAGATTTTGTTAAAAGTGGTTAGCGTGTAATTGTTTGGGGGAGGAAGGTAATTGGTAATAGGTCATGGGTCATGGGTGATAGGTAATGGGTGATAGGTGATGGGTCATGGGTGATAGGTGATGGGTAATAGGTGATAGGTAATAGGTGATAGGTGATAGGTAATAGGTGATGGGTCATGGGTGATAGGTGATGGGTAATTGGTTATGGGTGATTGGTCATGGGTTATGGGTCATGGGTGATTGGTCATGGGTAATTGGTGATGGGTAATAGGTTATGGGTCAATAATTAAGGACAAGGCTTCACTAATCACAAAGCCACACTATAATTGTACAAATGATTTTAAAACTATTACCTTTTCTATTTTTTTGTGGCTATGTACTGGTATTGAATTAGCGTTCAAATAGTTTTTTGTAATCGGCTTCATCCATGTACTCAAGTATATCGCCAGGCTGGCAGGCAAGCACACGGCAAATTTCTTCCAAGGTGCTAAAGCGAATGGCTTTGGCCTTGCCACTTTTTAAAATACTCATATTGGCAATGGTAAGGCCTACTTTTTCGCTTAGTTCGGTTAAGCTCATTTTTCGCCTAGCCAACATGATGTCTAAATTTACTACTATTGGCATGGTTAAATGGTTAAGTCTTGTTCTTGTTGAAGTACGTTTAATCTTTCTTCTAATACCTCTTGTTTCTCAAATACTAGCAAATAGAGGATAATGCCGAAAATGCCACTCAAGAAAAAACAAAGTACCCAAAATATTTTTTGCCATCTTGTTACATTGCCCTTTTTAAACATGGTATAAACTGATAAAATGATACAAGTACACCAAAGTACTATGCCTAACATCAAGAAAATTTCAGCCGCTTGCAAGTGTACTATTTTAAGAACAGCCCCTACTATTACCAATAAAAACTGAATAATAATTAGAACTACGATAGCTATTTTTATTTTTTTACTCATATTGTTAAGTCTTGTTCTTTTTGTAAATTATTTCCTCTTTGAAAGGCTTTTGCTAGAATTAAAAAGAAAATACCTATTACTAAATATATACCACTAGTGCCTTTAATGGCGCCTGAGAAGTACAAGTAATTTTTAAAATGTGGTAACGTTGAAATGGTATCTACAGAAATGGTGTAGTGATTAAAAATCCAATTGTACAAATACCCCAATAATTGAAAACCTAACAAACTAAAACCAATGTTTCTAAGTCGCTTATAATTAACAAATTCAAAGCTTGCATCCTGCTGAATAAAATGTAAAAACATAGCAAATTGATACAGTACGTATGCGTACAAAAGCATTGTTAGTATTTGTGGCCACCAAACCACATATTTAGCAATGGTTGTTGTTGGTTTTATTTTAATGCTAAACGCTTGTATATCAAAATTGCCTACTGTAAATTGTGCTTGCTCGTTCATCGTTGTCCAATTAAATATTTCATAGGTTCGTAAAATTGTATCTAGTTGCGTAATAGAATCATTTCCAATAGTTTCATTCATAAAAGCACTATCAAGAGATTGGGTTTTGCCTTGTTTGCCTTTTTGCGTTTTGAACAAAATAGTGGTGTCTTTGTCGCTTTTAATGTCGTCTCTAACTTCAATTTCAAGCCCATCTTTTATATTGTAGCCAAGCGCAAATGTTTTGCTTTGGTAAAATGGATTGAAATTGAAGAGTAGAAATAGTAGAATTAAAAAGGCATATATAATACAGCCTATGCTACTAATAATCATTGCCCCAAGCAAGTACTTGTTGGTAACCCAATTTATTATTTTCATGGTGGGGGGATTTTATATTGTAAAGTCTTGTTCTTTTTGCAATTTGTAGCCTTTTTTATACCAGTTTAATGCTATAAAAAGAAATACCCCAATCCATATTAAATATGAATAATTTTGATGACCATATTTGTCGTAACCAAATTCATTGTTTGTTAGTCGTAATATCACAGTATCAAGGTAGTGCTTCCGAAAAGAAGCATAAAATGCTGTAATAAATGCGATAAGTGCGGCAATGAATAATGGCGTAGATAAATTGACTTCAAATGGTTGGTAGTCATTTTTTATTAATATTAAAATCCACAAATAACAAATGGCAATTATTATCCAGCAAACTTGTATTATTAAATCTTGCCCATCTATATTTGGCCAAAAAATGCGCTGCCAAATGCTTGGATTTGTAATTTTTATAACTGTATTATTTTGATAAATACTCACAGTTTCATAACTCTTTAGTACTTTATCTGCAATAATATTTACATAATCTTTAGTTTTTACAGGTATTGTTAGTGTGTAAGTATCTCCAACACAAACGTCAAATATATCCAAGCAATTTGATAATAAAAAAGCAATACCCATTGCATACAAATACCATTTAAACGATACTCGTCTTTTCATAATTTATAATTTAAATTGTTAAGTCTTTTTCTTCCTGTAATTCTATTCCTTTTGAAAAAATAATGGCAATAACATAAATAATTGCTGCCATCAGTATAAATGCTTCACTATCTACCCAAAAATTGTTGAGTGTATTTATATCAAAACCATGCTGTTGTAAATTTTTAGCAGATTGCCTAGCAATGTAACTGATAAGCCCAATTGCAAACGTGTAGTAGCTTATTTGCGTAATTTGTTTGGCAACAGTATTGCTGAAAGGCTTTTGTAAATTGATTTTGCTTACAAGTTTAATAATGATGTAAAAAAGATAAGCCTTTAAAACTGCTATTGTAATAACTAGGCTATACATGGCAAAGTAGGCAAATTGGCTTCGGTTGTACATACTGCTTAAATTTAGCTTTTGATATAAATTTTGAATAACCTGGGGTTTAAACAAGCTGTAAACAAAATTTACAATTAAAGCACCTGCTTCAATACACAGGGCTACGAAAATTATCCAAGCCACAATATGCAGGGCTTTAAATACGAAGTTGTTTGTTGTAGACATAGCTGTTGGTTTTATAATTATGCCACAAAACTATAAATATTTATTGATAAACAATAAAAAATAGTTTTTTTTCAATTTTTTATTTTCTTCTAAGGCTATTTTAACCGATAGTGAAATTGATAACCTTGTTGCAAATAGTAAAATTGCCCGCAAATATGCCCAAGCAATTGATAGCGAAAGTGCTTACGTTAGCTGTCATTCCCCCTACTCGGAAAAACCGAGTTGCAAAAGTGGGCTAACGATTGTACC
>JASGCX010000031.1:19934-40833 GCA_030053925.1 Flavobacterium sp. | reverse complement strand
TTGCTTTCATTTTGCTCTATTTTTATACAGCAAATTTACAAAAATATTTTTAGCTTGTTCTGTCTAATTGTCAATTTTTGAAGTGGTTGGTTGTGTTGTGGCTAACTTCTGCAATGTGCGAAGCCAACTGTGCAGTTGTCAGTTTGCCTCAGCAGGGGTTTGTAATCTAATACACTGTTAGGTATGGCTTTTAATAATTTTCAGGTGTTTTTTGCTTCGTGCAAAAAACTCGCCTAATCTAGCATAATAGATAAATTTTGGTGGTTAAATTTTTAGTATGTTAAAATTAGTAGTAAAATTAATGCCTATAAAATTATTGTTTGTGAAAACAACAACCTTAAAAAAGCACCACTTGAAAGTGGTGCTTTTTTAACAATCAATCTATGATTATTTGTGTAAACCATCGTATAATTTGTATTTAGCATCGTAAGCATCGTAAGCTTTAGGATCTTTACCAGCAGCTTTATCACGTTTAATAACATACATATTTGCTAAGAAGTCAACAGATTTTCTCAAACAACTTCTCTCAACTTTTTCTTTATCGGTAAGGTCTTTACTATTAGCCAAATTTGGCTTGTCTTTTAAAATTGTATAAGACTTTTCGATGTAAGAAATACAGCCATCAGCAATTTCTGTCATTGGTTTTTCTAAATCTGTATTTAGTTTTTTCAATGCATCAATTTGCTCTTTGTATTTTGCTTCAGCAGCAGGCTTTTTCTTAGGGTCTTTTTCTACAACGTGTGCAGCTACAGCGTCTTTTAACGCTTTTCTGTTTTCTAGTGTTCTATCTTCATAAACACCATATAAGTTGTAGTAAATAATACCTGCATTAAAATGTGCAATACCATCATTAGGGTCTAACTCACATGCTTTTTTGTAAGCATTTAATGCCTTAAATTGATAGCCAATTAACGTTAAGCTATCCATTTTTTCTTTTTCTTCTTTTGGAAGATTTATAAATACATCTGCATATTGTGAATACTTAGTGGCTGTTAAAGTACCAGCAGCTACTTCTTTTTCGTAAGCAGCCACTTTATCTGCTAAAGAGAAGTTTTTGTTTACAAATTCTGCTTCATAATCGTCCCATTCTTCTTTAGAATAGGCTTTTCGTGACAATGCTAAATATTTATCAAATTCAGCTTTATTATTTTTTTTGATGTACTGTAACAATACATATTTGTACAATTCTATAAAACTTGCTTCATTAACATTTGCATCTATTAAACGAGAATAATACTTAATAGCGTCATCTACCTTTTGAGAGTTTTGCGCTGAATAACCCGCATACAATATAGAAGTGGTATCAAATGGTGCTTCACTTTTTAGCAATTTATTTGAGAATAAAATATCGCTGTATTTAACTGCGTATTTAAAATAAACTAAAGCAGAATCCCAAACTTTATTATTAAAAGTTCTCACCCCATCTTTATAAGCACTTGAGTAAAGACTTATAGGTACATCGGATGCACCTTTATCTTTCAACAATTTCAAAGATGGTTCAAGCTCTACATATTTAGAAAATGCTTCATCGGCAATTTTGTAGGCATCTGTGTATTTAGCTTGCAATTTTGCATCTGCGTTAAAAGCACCATATATTTTAGCTTTCCACAAATAGCCATCTGCCTTAGCTTGCGCTTTGGGGTCTGCTAAAATCTTATCTAAATCAGTTTTAGCGTCTTCAAAACGAGTTAGTAAAATAGATGTTTCTACTTTTTTAAAATCCTGCGCCTTTGTTATTTGAAACGTTAAGGCAAGCAGCGAAAGGACAACGATTTTTTTCATGTACGTTATTTTTATTGATTATCAGGGGTTTCTTCTGTATTGTCAAAATCGGCGGCTTCGGTGGTTTCATCATCTGTAGTTGCAGGTTCTTCGGCCGTATTGTTACTTGCATCTTCTACTACAAGTAAAGCTTCACCATCAATTACAACCAAAGACTCATCTACTACAGTTTCTTCTTCATCAGATTCAATTCTTGAAATAGCGGCAATAGAATCTTTAGAATCTACACGAATGATTTTTACACCTTGCGTTGCTCTACCCGATTCTTTAATAGCTGCCAATGAGGTACGTAATGTAATACCAGATTTACAAGTAATAATTAAGTCTTCTGTATCAGTTACACTCATAATACCTACAAGGCTACCAGTTTTTTCGGTTACGTTAATGGTTTTTACACCTTTACCGCCACGGTTTGTAATGCGATAATCTTCTACAGCAGTACGTTTACCATAACCATTTTCGCTTATTACTAGCACATTTCTAGATGTATCAGCGGCATTTACACAAATCATACCAACTACTTCATCCTTACTATCGTCAACTTCTATACCGCCTACACCAATTGCACCTCTACCTGTAGAACGCACTTTTGCCTCTGGAAAACGAATGGCTCTACCGCTTTTAACCGCCATCATAATTTCGCTGTTACCATCGGTCATTTTTGCTTCTAGCAATTCATCGCCTTCGTTAATGGTAATGGCATTTACACCATTAGCACGTGGGCGGCTGAAATCTGCCAATGACGTTTTCTTGATAATACCTTTTTTAGTACACAATACGATGTAGTGAGTATCAACAAATTCCTTGTCATCTAATCGTTTCACATCAATAATGGCTCTCACCTTATCGTCTTGTGGTATTTGTATTAAATTCTGAATAGCCCTACCCTTGCCAGATTTTTCACCTTCCGTTATTTCGTACACTTTCATCCAAAAGCAACGACCTTTTTCGGTAAAAAACAACATGGTATGGTGTGTAGATGCTACAAACAAGTGTTCTACATAATCTTCTTCACGGGTTTTGCTACCGATGGCACCACGGCCGCCTCTTTTTTGCTGACGATAATCTGATGCCGTGGTTCTTTTAATATAACCTAAATGCGAGATAGTGATTACAACATCCTCATCTTTAATGAAATCCTCCATGCGCATTTCATTGGCTAGGTATTGAATTTCAGTTTTACGCTCGTCACCAAACTTGGCTTTAATTTCTAATAGCTCGGTTTTTATCAACTCGTAACGCAGTGGTTCGCTGGCTAATAAAGCTTTAAGGCGTGTAATAGTTTGAATAAGACCATTGAATTCTTCAATAATTTTATCTCTTTCCATGCCTGTTAAACGTTGCAAACGCAATTCTAAAATTGCTTTTGCTTGTATTTCAGATAAGCCTTGTTCTTGCCTGTAAAGTTCTTCTGTTACTTCGCCAAATAACTCTTGGCTGATGTACCATTTTTCTTCTTTACTCTTATTTATCAAAGCTTCTTTCGCATCGTCGGGTGTTCTGCTACTGCGTATTAATTTTATAACTTCATCTAAATGATCTAAGGCTTTTAAATAGCCTTCTAAAATATGCGCTCTTTCTTCGGCCTTACGCAATTCGTATTTAGTTCTACGAATCACTACTTCCATCCTAAACTCAATAAACTCAACTATTAAGTCTCTTAAGTTCATTATTTTAGGTCGCCCTTTACTAATAGCTACGTTGTTTATACCATAACTTGTTTGAAACTCAGTAAACTTATAAAGCTGGTTAATAATTACTTGAGCTACTGCGTCACGCTTTAAGTCAATAACAATGCGGTTGCCTTCACGTTGGTTACTTTCGTTGTTTACGTGAGCAATACCTTCAATTGTTTTATCGTTTACTAACTGACCAATTTTATTAGTTAAAGCATCTAAGCCTACTTGGTAAGGTACTTCTGTAATAATAATTTGTTCTCTACCACTAGCTTTTGTATCCACATGACATTTGCCACGCAAAACAACTCTACCACGGCCAGTTAATAAGGCATCTTTTACGCCTTCCATACCGTAAATAATACCAGCGGTTGGAAAATCAGGGGCTTTTACGTAATTAATTAATTCTTCGCCAGTAATTTCTCGATTATCAATGTAAGCAACACAACCATCTACCACTTCACTCAAGTTGTGAGGCATCATATTGGTAGCCATACCTACAGCAATACCGCTAGAACCATTTACCAATAATTGTGGAATTTTTGTAGGCAAAACGGTAGGTTCTTCTAAGCTATCATCAAAGTTTAATTGAAAGTCTACAGTCTCTTTTTCCAAGTCTTCAAGCATGGCTTCTGCAAACTTCTCTAAGCGTACCTCTGTATAACGCATTGCTGCCGGTGGGTCACCATCTTGGTTACCAAAGTTACCCTGACTGTCTACCATTTTGTAACGCATCGTCCAATCTTGCGCCATACGTACAAGTGTGTCATAGATAGAGGCATCACCATGTGGGTGAAACTTACCCATTACTTCACCTACAATACGGGCCGATTTTTTATAGGGCTTATTGCTTGCATTGCCCAATTCGTTCATACCGTACAATACACGACGGTGTACTGGTTTAAACCCATCTCTTACATCTGGCAAGGCCCTGCCTACAATTACCGACATTGAGTAGTCGATGTAGGCAGTCTTCATTTGTTCTTCAATATTCACCGAAATAATGCGGTCGTTATCGTTCGTTTGTTCGGGCAGTTGTGGCGTAATGTCTTCCATTGCAGATTATAACTTAATTTCTTTGCTATGAGTATATTTTACCTTTTAAAAACAAGGTTGGCGAAGATAGCTTTTTAGATGCTTAAATAGTTAATAAGCAGTGTGTTTTTTACAGGGTTTATCCACAGTTTATAAGGCTTCGTACACTTATAAAGATTAAATTAACAAAGGGCAAGCCAATGAGGTAAATATTACAATATCCAAATAACAAAATAATATACAATAATGGCTTAAAAATAATTTAGAGACTATCAAGTGTAGTAATAACACCAGCAGTCTTTAAAATGATTTGTATTTCTAACTTAAGAGAAATATGGTTTATGTAGTACAAATCATATTCTAATTTCTGCAAAGTCTCCTCTGGGGTAGCTGTAGGATAATTTACTTGTGCCCAACCTGTAATACCAGGTTTTACAATGTGGCGGTATTTATAAAATACATTTTCTGCCTCAAATCTATCTACAATATCCTTTTTTTCTGGTCTTGGGCCTATTAAACTCATTTCGCCTTTAAGCACGTTTAAGAATTGAGGAAATTCATCAATTTTGGTTTTACGCAGTATTTTACCAACTTTAGTAATGCGAGAATCGCCTTTTATGGTAGGTGCATTATAACCTACAGGATTGTGTACCATTGTACGAATTTTGTAAATAGTAAACACATTGCCATTAAAACCAACCCTTTGCTGTTTAAATAAAACAGGCCCTTTAGATGATAACCAAGTTGCTACAAATGCCAATAGTACAATGGGTAAAGCAATTGGCAAAGCCATAGATGACACAAGAATGTCAATAGTTCTTTTTATAGTTAAAAAAACCTGGCTTGGACGAATCACTAAATCATCAGGATTATTTTCAGAATAATCGTTCATATATAACATTGGGCTACAATGGGTTACTTTCTCATAAAATGAAACAATATTAATGATTTTACCATTATTAACATCATGAAAACGAATTAAATCTAAAAAATGGGTGATTGCATCTTCGCTAATCCATTTATCGATAACTATGTAGGAATAATTATTTTTCTTTAAATATTTAATCAGTTTATTATCCATTGGGCCCGACCAAATATTGTAGGTAAACTTACTATTGAAAGATGAATTCTTAATTAATTCTTTTGCAACAATATCGGGATTTACCAAAAGGCAAGAGGGCTTTTTTGCACTTCTTTTTTTTGCAAGAGGATATAAATTGCTCCTTAAAGAGGTTACAAAGGCAAGTGAGCGATTGGATATGTTTTGTGGGGCGTTTTGCATAAGTATTTAGGGCTACAAATGTAAAGAAATAATTGGGCAAATTTAAAGGTGATAGTAACTTAACCTTGAACATTATTTGTTAAGTTGCTAACAACTAAATAAAGTCAAATGCGATAGATAGTCATTATTTAATTTAGTTCAAACTCTTTGTATCAACTCTACTAGGCGTGTCTTTACCAGCAACAATACCTTTAGCACTTACAGCAATAGCTTTGATTATTTCGGCCATATTGTTCATATCAAGTGTACCAATTTCGTCACTTACTTTGTGATAATTGGGTTCACTATCCATTTTAGAAGTAGAAATAGTATGGGCCGGTACACCTAATCTTGCCAAAGTTGCATTATCTGAACGATAAAACAAATTTTCTTTTGTGTAAGGATCGGGGTAAAAAGTAAATGCAGAGCCTTGCAAATTAGCCTGTAATATTTTGCCCATATCTGTTTTCTCAAAACCAGTAATGTAGGCCGAATTGGTGCCCCATTTACTTTCTGTACCAATCATTTCAATGTTAAACATGGCCATTACTTGGTTAGGATTAAATTGTTTAGAAAAGTATTGCGCCCCAAAACCACCAACTTCTTCAGCAGTAAATGCTGCAAAAACCAAAGTGCGTTGGTTGTTGTTTAAAGCTTTGTAATATTTAGCTAACATAATTACGGCTGTTGTACCGGCTGCATCATCATTAGCACCATTGTAAATAGAGTCTTTATCATCATGCTTTTCGCCTTCACGTGGCGAACCAACACCAAGGTGATCGTAGTGTCCAGAAAAAATAACGTATTCTGTAGGTTTGCTTTTACCAGGCAAAATGCCTACCACATTGGCTAATTTTTGTTCAGTTATTTCATGTTTAGCTTCTATTGAAAAACTTGTAGGATTAGTAGCTGATAATACAAACACCACGCTCGTTTCAGCTTTAAACATTGCGTTTTTAAACCCAGTTAATCTACCAAAATTCTTCGCAAAAGCCGTATCTACAACTACTACATAGCTTTTGCCAGATTGTATGTACTTTCTTGCTTCGCCAAAAAAGTTAGTGCCAGCAGCAATTTGTACTTTTTGAAACCCTGAATTTTCTGTGATACTTAGTTGGGGCTTTGAAGTTATGGCTATCACATTTTTTGTGTCAACAGCAGCACCATCAAATGTGCAAGTGGCACTTATAAATTTCGCTTTAATCATGGCGAAACTTTGTAAGTAAGTACCTGTAGTATTTAAGGTTGCTAAACCTGTTTTCTTAAATTCTTCAGCAATAAACGCTGCGGCTTTATCTGCTGCGGGTGTAAATGCCCTTCTGCCTTGCATATCGTCTGCTGACAAAATTTTCTCAATTCGCTCAACTTCTTTTGCGTTGATGATATTATTGATGTCTTGTGCAAAAACACTAAAACCAAGTACTGAAAAGATGGCAACAACTATAGATTTCTTCATGAATTATTTTTTGGAAATAATAGAGTTGTAAAGTAAAGCAATTTTAACAACTTATGCGTAACAATGACACTAATTGTAAACCAAATGATGCTTTGAGAGAAAAACGTACCTCTAATGAAAAATTAATAGGGCATTTTGCAAAAATTATACGCTCTTTTTTAAATAAGTGCTTATAATGCAAGTAAAATGCCCATATATTTCTAAAAAATGAGAAAACCAAACTACTCTAGCCAATGGCTTAATAAGGTATCTAAACGTATCTACCTTTAGCTATAGGTAATACAACGCAACAATGCTACATAGCAGTACAAAAGTTGGTTTCAAAAGCCTCTACTATTTTATTTTTTTAACTTGCGGTTTAGCGGCTTTTTTAGCGGCTTTTTTGGCTGGTTTCTCGGCAATTGCTGGTGCTTCAACTTCTATTGTTGGTTTGTTTACCCACACATAATCTAGCTGGCGCTTATCTAAATTGGCCGATACAACTTGAATCCAAACTTTATCGCCCATTTTAAATTTACGGCCGCTACGCAAACCCGCCAAACTGTAATCACCTTCTACCAATCTAAAATCATCTATTTCGCTAAGGCTAATGGTGCTTACCATGCCCTCGCATTTGTGCAACACCGTTTCTACAAAAAAGCCAAAAGCAGCCACACCGCTAATAACACCTTCAAATTCTTCGCCCACATGTTCACGCATAAACTCAACCTGCTTGTATTTGTTACCTGCACGTTCACATTCCATGGCACTACGTTCACGTTCGCTGGTGTGCTTGCATTTTTCCTCCATTTTTTTGTCTAAAATGGGTTTGCCTTCAATAATGCTTTGCAACACACGGTGTACCAACACATCTGGGTAACGCCGAATAGGTGATGTGAAATGACAATAATGCTCAAAAGCTAAACCATAGTGGCCAATATCTTTAGTGGTGTAAGCGGCTTTAGCCATGGTTCTTATACCCAATTGTTCTAGCACATGCTGTTCTGGTTTGCCGTGCACATCGGCCAACATTTGGTTAAAACTTTCTGCAATTTTTTCTGGCGAATTGATATTGAATTGATGACCGTAACGCCTTGCAAACTCAATAAATGGTTGCAATTTTTTAGCATCTGGCTGGTCGTGTACACGATATGGAAAGGGTATTAGCTTACCGTTTACTTCGGTTTTAAAAACATTTTCGGCAACGGTTTTATTGGCCAACAGCATAAACTCTTCTATCAGTTGATGCGCCTCTTTGCTTTCTTTAACCACCACCGCAATGGGCTTGCCTTTATCGTCTAATTTAAACCGTACTTCTTGCGATGAGAAATTAATAGCCCCTTGTTTAAAACGAGCTTTACGAATATTTTGTGCTATTGCGTTAAGCAACAAAATTTCTTCTTTAAAAGGGCCTTCTTTGGTTTCTATAATTTCTTGTGCGTCCTCGTAGGTAAAGCGATAATTTGAATGGATAAATGTTTTACCCAACCAATACTGCTTTACTTCGCCTTTTGGCGTTAATTGAAAAATAGCTGAGAAGGTAAATTTATCTTCATGTGGGCGTAAAGAACATAGTTCGTTTGAAATACGCTCAGGCAACATTGGGTTTACTCTATCGGGCAAATACACCGAAGTTGCACGCTTGTAGGCTTCTTCGTCTAAAGCAGTTTCTGGCTGTACAAAATGGCTTACATCTGCAATGTGCACACCAATTTCGTAGTTGCCATTTTTAAGTTTGCGAATAGACAATGCATCGTCAAAATCTTTTGCATCTACGGGGTCAATGGTAAAGGTTAAAATATCTCTACAATCTTTACGTTTACTTACTTCTAGGCTACTAATTTCATCGGTTAGTGCCATGGTTTCGTGCATTACTTCTTGGGTAAATGACAATGGAAAACCTGCTTCTGCCAATAACTCCTTCATCGCACTGTCGTTCTCATCGCCTGCTTCCATTAGGCTTACAACTTCGCCAATTGGTTTTTTGTCGCCCTTGCCCCATTCTACTAGTCGTGCAACTACTTTGTCTTTATTTTTTGCACCATTCAGTTTATTTAAAGGGATAAACAAATCGGGCATTGGCTTATCTGTATCAGGCACAAAAAACGCATAGTTGGTAGATAGTTGAATATAACCAATAAACTCATTTTGCTTGCGTGTAACAACCTCAGTAATTTTACCTTCTTTCTTTTTGGTAACAGAATTTTCTTTGATGATTTTTACCATCACTGTATCGCCGTTTAAAGCTGTATTAAAATCGCCTGGCCGCACCATTACATCGCCACTTTTATCTTCAATTAATACATAACCAATACCACTACGTGTAATTTCTAAAGCACCTTTTACCAATAAAGAAGGCGATGTATGTTTTGTTGTTTTGGTAGGCGTTTTGGTTTTACTTTTTTTACTTTTGCTCATAAATTTTAATCGCTGATTTTTTGATTTTAATGATTGCCATGATAGGGTTTGAGGCAAACACTTTCATTAAACATTTTACTAGCCAATGTTAAAGTTATCGGGTGAAACTTTTGGATAGCTTTTTATAAAATTCACTACTAATTCATCAAATTTTTCAGCTTCGTTGAATAGAAATTGATGCTTGATAGGTAATACGTACAATGGTAAATCTTCTAATTGTTCCGAAAATTTAATCAACCGTACCGCATCTTTTTCTGTGGTAAGAATTAATTTGTTTTCGGCATCAATTTCATCAAACTTAGCTTTTATTTCTTGCAAATCGTCAATTGTGAAAATATGATGATCGCTATAGCTTTTTAGATAGTACGTTTTGGCGTTTTCTAGTAATAATTCTTTTATTGGATTAGGATTGGCAATGCCACATACCAAGAAAACTTCAACATTTTGGGTAATTTTTCTTCTATTTCTTTGTCTAATATGGTAAGGCATTCCATACTTAATGGTTGTAAAAAATACATGCTGCTGCTTAAGCGGTTTTAATTCACGAATGATTTTATTCTTCGTTTCATCCGCCAAATTGGCTGGGCATTTGGTAACAATAATTATTTGACTGCGCTTGGCAGAAGCCCATTCGTCTCTTAAATCGCCTGTAGGCAAAAAGAAATCATAGGTGTATAAATTGCTGTATTCGGTTAATAAAATATTTAGCCCTGCATTTACCGACCGATGCTGAAAAGCATCATCTAAAATAATGGCTTCAAGCGTTGGTTTATCGTGCAACAATTGAGGAATTGCTACTAATCGCTCTTCGCCTACGGCCACTGTTAGGTTAGGAAATTTAGCATGAAACTGCATCGGTTCGTCGCCAATATCTAATGCTGTTGTACTAGCATTTGCAAGTGCATAGCCTTTGGTTTTACGTTTGTAGCCTCTACTTAAAGTGGCAATCTCAAAACGAGGATGCAACAATTGAATTAAATACTCAACCATTGGGCTTTTGCCAGTACCGCCTACGGCAATATTGCCTACGCAAATAAGCGGAAAATTGAACGTAGCCGAGTGCAAATATTTATTGTCAAACAGCCAATTTCTAATAATGAGTACCGCTCCATAAACAATGGCAAATGGTAGCAACACAATGCGAAATGATTTAAGAAAAATATTGTTGATGTTCATTTT
Organism: Flavobacterium sp.; assembly: GCA_030053925.1. Classification (GTDB taxonomy): domain Bacteria; phylum Bacteroidota; class Bacteroidia; order Chitinophagales; family Chitinophagaceae; genus Parasediminibacterium. The sequence goes on along the minus strand of JASGCX010000031.1, from coordinate 30,047 downwards.
TAGATTTTATTGATAGCCGCAATAATTTTTTACCACTTAGGCAGATAGGCACTTAGAAAATACTTTTTCAAGCACTAAGAATATCTACCGCTAAAATCATGGTAATCGTTCAAACCATCATTAATTAGGGGTTAAAATTCGTACACCTCATGTGGCGTAATACAAAAGTTTAAAGGTATGTCAAATTCGTTTCTATCGGCTATTGCGTCTATTGGTTCAAAATAACTAAAGCCCATCAAAGCAACATCTTCTCTACATTGGTTTAAAAATCGGTCGTAAAAACCTTTGCCATAGCCCACTCTATAACCTTGTTTATCGCATATTAGCAAAGGCACAAACACTAAATCAATGTCTATTGGATTAATAATATCACCAGCTTTAGGTTCGGTAATGCCATAACTATTAGTAGTGTAAACTGTATCTTCATCAATCAATTTTGCTTGCATGGTATTGGTTGCAAAATCACTTACAGGATACGTAATTTGCAAACCTTCAACCATGTGCCTTAAATAGCTAGAATACAAGTGTGTATTAGGTTCTGCCATATTTGCCATTGGCCAATAAGTGAGCAAAGTTTTTATACCATCAAAACTAAAAGTTTGCAATTGCAGCAACAAAAAGTCATCAAGTTTCAGCTTTTCTTTAGATGAAATAGCAAGTCGCTTTTGTTTATAGATGGTTCTTAATTCGGCTTTGGTCATAATAATTGCTGTAAAGATAATCTGATAGCATCTGCTTGCGCTTTTACTAAAGTTTTATCCAATGTTTTAGTAAAAGGTATTGAACCAATTTTTGGGTAGCCCAACCAGTTGACTATTTCATGATCGTAGCCTAAATATTGGTTGTTAAAAATACACCCCAAAACATCTATACCACGCTGCTTACAAATATTGACAGTTAACAAAGAATGGTTAATACTACCTAAATAATTTCTACTAACCAATATTACTTTGGTGTTTAATTTTTTAATCACGTCAATAATAAATTCATTATCATTTACAGGCACCAAAATACCGCCAACACCTTCAATAACCAAGTGTGGGTAAACAGTCAACGGTGGTTAGTCCACAAATTTTCCTATATCAATGCTTACCCCTTCATGCCTTGCAGCAATATGAGGCGAAGCGGGTAAAGCCAAGTTGTACACTTCTGAATGTATGATGGTTTGGGTATTGCTAATTAGATCTTTTACTGCCAACGCATCTGCACGTTCATCAAAACCAGCTTGAATAGGTTTCCAATAATCTGCTTGCAAAGCCTCTGTTACAACAGCACTAGCAACAGTATTTCCTACACCTGTACCAATGCCTGTGATAAAAAGCCCACTACCCCCAAAGGGGCAATTAATAAGTCATTTTCTTTCTTAATAAATTTATTTGCCGCTTTCTGCGTCATTCATTTTTTGTATGCCGCCACAGTTCGTACCCCTTTGGGGTTAGGGGGCTTTAACGGGTTCAAAAAACGAAAACACCGTAGTACCATAATTTCTTTGAAAACTAAAACCAACATAGCCCTCATAAGCGTTACGAGGCGTGTGTTCTAGCACAAAATACCCCTCTTCGGCTAGTAGTTTTTTCTCAATAATTATTTTAGGAATTTCGTCAATTGTACCCAAAGCATAAGGTGGGCCAGCAAAAATAAAATCGTATTGCTCTTTACATGTTTTCATGTAACTAAACACATCCATTTGTATCACTTTTGCATTGGAAATGCCAAGCATTGCACAATTTTTTTTGATAAAGCTGTGCATAATGCCATCTTTCTCAATAATGGTTACATCATCTGCACCACGAGATGCCAATTCGTAACTAATGCAGCCTGTACCACCAAATAAATCAAGGCATTTAAGCCCTTCAAAATCTATTCTATTTTGCAAAATATTGAACAACCCACTTTTTGCTATATCAGTTGTTGGCCTTGTGTGCGGCATATTTGCTGGCGGTGCTATACGTCTACCACCATATTTCCCCGAAATTATTCTCATGTCAATTATTTTTTGCTGTAAATGCACTAATAAAAACAACTATCTAAGTTTTTTTTTGAACCCCACTAGTAAATACAATTATTTAGTGAAAATTGGTGCATTGGCGGCTATTAAACTCTATTTCTTAAATGCAATAGCCCCAACTAAGCAAAATTGATTTCCACAAAAGCATACCATGCAAAAGTCATAAATATATTTGAGCAAGCTAAAAGGGCATTTGTTTTTACCATTAGTACATTCATTTAAAGTTGTGCAAATTACTGCAATAACTAGCGTAATATTGGCTAGGTAATTGCCAGTTTGCCATTTGAAACACATCAAGCACAATAGTTGCTAATGCCATTACCATATTAAATGTAAAACTATGAACAAGTTTCAGGCGATAATTAAATTTACGATGGATGAAGATTTTATGACCCTAGTGCCAGCGCATCGTACCTACATCAACTTTTTAATGAACAAAGGCATTATAGATAGCTATGCAGTAAGCATGGAAACCCAAACCTGCTGGATAACCCTTAACGCCGAAAGCAAAGCCAAAGCTGATAGCTATTTAGCCAAAACACCACTTTATAAGTATTGGACTTACACCATAGAAGAACTTTTTGTGTACGACAGCCAACATTATCGCTTACCAGCTTTACAGCTTAATTAATGTACAGTAGCAGCAATTGTGCTTTAAACAAATGATGCGTGTAAAACGCATATTTCTAAGTATTTGCCAATGTACTTGACGAAAAATTAATCAATTCGATAGAAATTACTGCCAAAGTTTTGGCTACAAACCACCACATTGTACAGCAATTGGTTGAAGCATCATACTATAATAAAATCAACCATTTTAGAAGCATGCCCTAGGCAAGTTTTTTTATTATTTTGATACCAGCAGTAGTACTACTTTAGGGCAAATATGTTTGCTACAAAAGTTGCGCTTTAGCCAAGTATTTTTATAGCTACTTTGCCTTTGCAAAAAATAAATTTCTAGCAACTACACTGCTTATTAGCTTTAGGTTTTATCGCAATAGCTTTTATACTTACCATTAAATCATTCCAAAAAAAAACAACAATATACCCATAAAACTTTTATTTTGCTGCAACAGACTATTTTATGGCAAAAGACAAAAAACAAGCAGCACTAGGTTTCATTTTTATTACATTATTAATTGACTTTATTGGCTTTGGTATTATAATACCAGGCTTACCAAGCCTCATACAAGGTTTAACACACAGTACCATCAGCGAAACTGCCAAATATGGTGGTTGGTTAGTGTTTGCCTATGCAAGTATGCAATTTTTATGCTCCCCTATTTTGGGTAACTTGAGTGACAAATATGGCAGAAGGCCCGTTTTGCTATTCTCGTTGTTTGGCTTTGGTATCGATTATTTGTTGCTTGCCTTTGCACCGTCTATCATGTGGTTATTTGTAGGTAGGTTAATTGCGGGTATTACTGGTGCTAGCATTACCACGGCATCGGCGTATATAGCCGATATTAGCACGCCAGAAAACAGAGCAAAAAACTTTGGTATGGTAGGCGCAGCTTTTGGTTTAGGTTTTATATTAGGGCCCGTAATTGGCGGCTTTTTATCGGAAATAGGTTTAAGAATTCCATTTTTTGCAGCAGCAGGTTTATCTTTATTAAACTGGCTATATGGCTATTTTGTACTACCAGAAAGTTTAAGCAAAGAGAACCGCAGACAATTTGAATGGAAAAGAGCTAATCCAATTGGTTCGTTCAACTTGCTTAATAAATATTCAATTATTGCAGGTTTAGTACTTTCCATTACGTTAATATACATTGCTGCACATGCGGTTCAAACCACATGGAGCTATTATACCATTGAGAAATTCAAATGGAACCAGCAAATGATTGGCATTTCGCTTACAGTTATTGGTTGTTGTATTGCGGTTGTACAAGGCTTAATTGTGCGTGTGTTAATACCAAAAATTGGGCAAGAGAAAAGCGTGTACATAGGCTTAGCACTTTATACAATGGGCTTTGTACTATTCGCATTTGCAAGTTCTACATGGATGATGTTTGCATTTACAGGTGTGTATTGTTTAGGCGGTATTGCAGGTCCTTCAATACAAGGCCTAATTTCTACGCATGTACCTGCTAATGAACAAGGCGAATTACAAGGTGCATTAACAAGTTTAATGAGTGCCACTTCGGTTATTGGTCCATTGATTATGACCAATATTTTTGCATTCTTCACCAGTAAAACAACGCCTATGTATTTACCAAGCGCACCTTTTTTACTTGGTGCAGTTTTAACTTTGGTAAGCACCATTTTGGCTTACAGAAGTTTAAGAGCCGAAAGGATTAGTTAATTTGAAAAATGTTTTTATAGATAGGTTTGGGGCATAAAAAAAGGGCCAGGATAAAAATCCAGCCCCGTTTTAAAATCCAATATCCTATGAAAAACCGTTGTGAAGATAAGGTGCTTTTGAATTGCAAACAAACCAATGTTTAAAAATTATGAATTTGTAGCACCAATACACATATAAATAATAACTAGGCTAAAAAACTTACTAAATAACCCTCGAAAACCCTGATTAAGAATCTGTTTTTTAACCATTTGCATTATTGCTTTGTTACTTATTAAAAGTTATTATGAACCATAAAATAGTTGTTGCGGTTACAGGTGCAAGTGGCAGTATTTATGCCAAAGTATTGCTAGATAAGTTGTTGCAAATGCAAAACCAATGGCAAGAACTAAGCATTGTGATGAGTAAAAATGCTAAAGAAGTATGGCATACCGAACTAGGTAACGAAGATTATAAAAACTACCATGCTCGCTTTTTTGAGAAGACCAATTTCTCGGCTCCTTTCGCTTCAGGCTCGGCAAAATACAATATTATGATTGTTGCACCTTGTAGCATGGGTACTTTGGGCCGTATTGCTAATGGTGTAAGCAACGATTTAATTACAAGGGCAGCCGATGTAGTGCTAAAAGAAAGGCGTAAATTGATACTAATGGTAAGAGAGACACCTTACAACCTCATTCACATAAAAAACATGGAAACAGTAACGCTTGCAGGTGGTATTATTGCGCCAGCAACACCTTCGTTTTACAGCCTACCAAAAACCATAGAAGATGTTGCTGCCACAGTAGTAGATAGAATTTTAGACATTGCAGGCTTAGATATTAGCACGTATAGATGGGGTAAATAACGCCACATTTTACCCATAATATTTAAACTGAAACATTACATTTGCGCTCGTTGGCGGCGATGGCGAAATTGGTAGACGCACTACCTTGAGGTGGTAGCGCCTTTTACCAGGCGTGGGAGTTCGAATCTCCTTTGCCGCACAAAACACAAAAAGCAATCTTTTACAGATTGCTTTTTGTGTTTTGTGTTTATAAAATTTGAGAAACTATCCCTTCAATTTTGCTACCAAATCTATATACTGCTGCATGGCCGCATCTTTGGTAGTGCCTTTTAATCTTGCCCAAGCATCATACTTAAACTTATCTACAAAGTCATAAGGACCACCGCCAAACTCGTCACTGCTATTGCCTTCTGTAGCTTGTTTGTACAGCGAGTAAAGTGTTAGTAGTGTACTGTTATCGGGCTTTTCGCTAAGGGTTCTGCTAGTGGCTACGGCTGCTGTAAATTGATCTACTAAAGGCATGGTAATTGTATTTTTATTGTAATTGTTGTAATTGTTTTTGAGCGTCTTCTTTCATAGCTGCATCGTCAAATGTGCGGTTAGGTAGCTTTACCATTTTACTTAGCACTTCTATTTGCTTGGCAGGCTTATCGTTGTTTTTATAAGCTTTGTTTAAGTAAAAATAGTTAATTACATAGTATGGTTCTAGCGTTTTGCATTTTTCCATATACATAATAGCATTGTCTAAACTGGCTTCTGGCAAGCCACCGTAAAACAACTTCACAGCAGCCTTTTTTATTCCGGATAAATTTACCATTTCGTAATGCCATCTGCCTAGTACAAAATAGGCTTTACCAAAATTAGAATTAATGGCAATTGCTTTATCTGCAAAGGCTTTGGTATCTTTTACATAAGCTACTATTTTTTTGTTTTCTGTTTCTACTTCAGTCATTTTGCCACTTACCATTGCAACTGCATAATTGGCTTCGGCACTATTGGCATCTGCGTTTAAGGCACGTTGTGCAAAAGCTAAGGCAGTTTCAAAACTTAAACGCTTATCATTTTTATTTTCTTGCCTGCCACCTATGCTGCAACTGAGTTCTGTTGCTTTTACCAATGCCTTAATATTTACTGCATCATTGGCTAATATTTGTTTGTATTTTTCTAATGCTTCGGGTTCTTTAAAACTACGCTCTAGGTTTTCGGCTTCTTTAAATAACACGGTATTGTCTTGTGCAAAAATGCCGCCACTACAGGCTAATAAAAAAACTAACACGATTTGCTTCATAAGGGTAATTATCATTTTTTTAAAGAATAACTAACACCAACACTGCCATTAAAATTAGCAATTGGGGGTTGTAGTTTTTTTATTGAAATAAACACTGCTTCGGCTTGCTGAAATTGTGCCAAAATTTGCGCAGCAATATCCATTACCAATGTTTCTAGCAAAGGTGTTGCTATTTTCATTCTATTGTTTAACAAGTTAAATACTTCTACGTAGTTAATAGTTTGTTCTATATTGCTTACAAACTGCTTGGGTTGGTAATTCACAGTAATATTTACTTCAAAATTGCTGCCGTTTATTTGTTCGTGCTTGTACAAGCCATGATATGCAAATAAGATAATATTATGTAAATGGATGGAAAGCATTTTTTTAGTTTGAAGTTTGGGGTTTGAAGTTTGGGGTTTGGAGTTTGGGGTTTGAAGTTTGGGGTTTGAAGTTTGGGGTTTGGGGTTTGGGGTTTGGGGTTTGAAGTTTAGTATTTTATAATATACTTGGTAAAGCTAACTAAACTTATAAACCCTAAACTGTTTAAACGTGTGTAACTAGCTCCCCTTTAGGGGCTAATATCGTCTCACTCTGCCTGCGCCTCTAAACCTAAGTTGCCAATATTTATCGTTAAGGTCGGTAATAGTAACGCCACCACTTGTACTTGCTTGTAAAAACCTATTGTTAGCTATGTACACACCTACATGCGATATGGCACGGCCACTTGTATGAAAAAATACCAAATCGCCTTCTTTTACATCTTCAATGGCAATATGCTCGCTTTGGTCGTACTGTTCTTGTGCGGTACGCGGCAGCGAAACACCGTACACATCACGCATTATAATGCTTGTAAATGCAGAGCAATCAATACAATTTTTAGTGCTACCGCCCATGCAATATTTAGTGCCCCACCATTCGTCTATTTTTCTTAGCAAGTTTAGGTTGTTTACGGTTTCTACCGCTGCATCCATAATGATGGCGTATTTCAACTGTAACCAATCGGCTTTTTCTATGTTGGTTGATGCCGTTTTTAAGTTACTTTCTGCATATACCACAGGGCTATTGCTAAGGCCACTTGTTTTATGTTGCGAGGTAATCATTTGCCCCGGGCGCACTTCAATATTGTCTAAAAACGTGATTTTGTGTGGGGCATTTTTTTTAGCCACAGGCTTGCTTGTTGATGCGTCTTTACTATTTATTTTACGTAGCGAACTACAACTACTAAATGTTACAACACACAAAATAATAACGAGCAAGTATTTTACATCTACTGTCATGCGGCAATGTAAAACGCATTATTACATATACCAAACTTCTTTAGAAAAATTTTATGCCTTAACGTGAATTTGGTGGCATTTTATACTGAAATAGGATATTTTTTAAAGAATGCCCTAAACATGCCTGCATATTCGGCGGTCTCTATTGTTTTTGTGTCAAACTGTTTTTTTAAATTTTTAAATGCACGTGCTTTTAGTTCGGGTGGGGTATTAGGTATTAACGCAAACATTGTAAAAAGCAACTTCAAATCGTCTAGCTTTTCACCCCTATCTTCATTCAATAAAGGTCTATCTAATCCTAAGTATTTAATAGTCATCCTTCCTCTGTAATTACCATCAATTGGTTTTGGTACATTGTTATCAAAAGTGATAAATAGTTCAGGATTTTCTAAAACAGGATGAATAAAAACGGGTAATTCGTCGCCTACATTCATTAAATGCGAACTAGCTCTTACCGAAGTTTCCATTATTGGAAAAAGGTTCTCTTTGTTTCTACCATTACACTTAGTACATGCTAATAGAAGATTATCCCAATCGTAACTCAACCAGTAATATCCTGGCCTATGCAATTCGTCATCTTCTGATTGTTTGTATGCTTTTTTGGGGCGAAAATGTTCTACATCGCCATCATCAATATGACCTATTTTAGCTTCGCAATAGCAACATTTATAATTCTGAATCTTTACCAGTGTTGCTTTAACATTGGCATCAGCATATACAGTTCTATCTATTTCAAATTGCATCACACCAGCAGCATATTCTGCTTTCATCTTTTCTACAAGTACACTTCCTTTTTCAGCTAAAATGGTTGGTGTAGCAAACTGTTCTTTTCTAGTAATTTGAATCATAACTAATGCACACCTTGAAGTTTAAAATATTCAGCAGCTTTTCTAATAATCTCTTTTGCTTCAATATCCACTTCGCTTTCTGCATAAGGTAGTTTATCTATTTCCTTATTTAAAACATCTAATTCTTTTTGCTCGGCAGTAGATAAAGACATTAGCCCCATTAATTCGTTGCGCCTTTTTAACATACTTTCAACTTCATTGTTTCTTACAGGAATACCGCCAAACAAATCGCTACTTAATATTTGATCCAACCGCCAGTTTTGTACACTTTTTACATCATTGTCTATTACCACATGGTCGCCTTCTTTGCGTAGCACTACTATATTGGCATCTTTAGGGGCAGATTGTACTACCAATGGGCTGTGTGCGGTAACAATAAACTGGGTTTGTGGAAATTTATCTGACAAATAATCGAAAATATTTCGCTGCCATTTAGGGTGCAGGTGCAAGTCAATTTCATCTACCAATACAATAGCTGGCTCTGCTAAAGGATTGTTGCTATCAGGATAACGTGTAAATAATCTTGCAGCTAAATCTACCATCCAAGCCACCATTGTTTTATAGCCAAGGCTTAGTTGATGGATAGAAACCCAATAACCATATTCTGTCAAAAACTGAACCGATGGAGTTAATCTTTCTTTGGTTGGTATCGTAAATCGGATGTTTTGAATATCTGGTAAAATATTTTTAAGAACATCAATAATTAATACTTTTCGTTCAATTGCAAATGTTTTCAATTCTGAATCTCTACTTGCAGCATAATCCATATTTAACAACCATTCCTCAGCATTAATTAATTTTTCATATTCATTAAGTAACGTTTCTGAATTATGCCCAAGACTTCCAAATTGTGATGAACCAACATTGTCCATAAAACGATTTGCCCCATAACCAAAAACAATCGCATTTTTCAAATTTTCATTTTTCAATCCACTAACCTGTCCAACAGTTTCAGCATTAATAGATTGGTTAAAATAACTACTTTCACCACAAGAAAAATCTAAACTAGCAGCTACATTATCAAGTTGATTAGAAAAGTTGATTTTCGCTCTAGTAGCAAAAAATTTAGGCACAAAACTTCTCTCATTTGATTCTGCAAAAGCAATTTCGAATATGTCAATTTGCTCAAATCCTGCTAATAATTGCAACAAAGTCGTCTTTCCAGTTCCATTATCACCCAAAATCACCGTCCATTTGCGCCAGTTACCATTGCCGTCGCTTAAATCAAGCATGGCTTTTTTGCCAAAGCAGCGCACATTCTCTAATTCCAGTTTTAAGAAGTAAACCGGTTCTTTCATCTGTTAATTTTTTATAGTTATTTGTCACATGCATTTCACATAAAAATTATTATTGCCCTTGGTAAAAGGCTCAATAATTTTTATGTTCATTTCATAATACATGTTTTATACTGGGGTTAAAGTTAATCTGAAAATGTTTTGGGCAAACAAATTGCTTTGCATTAATATTTCAAAGCTACCTATTTTCAAGAAAACCCCAACGAATTTGTAAAACCGTGTCTTGAGTTCAAGAAAGCTATTTTAAATTTGTAAAACCGTGTCTTGAACGCAAGAAAGCTATTTTAAATTTGTAAAACCGTGTCTTGAACGCAAGAAAGCTATTT
>JASGCX010000031.1:19708-19834 GCA_030053925.1 Flavobacterium sp. | reverse complement strand
TAAATTTGTAAAACCGTGTCTTGAGTTCAAGAAAGTCATTTTAAATTTGTAAAACCGTGTCATGTGTTAATGAAAGTCATTTTAAATTTGTAAAACCGTGTCATGTGTTAATGAAAGTCATTTTAA
>JASGCX010000031.1:9621-19608 GCA_030053925.1 Flavobacterium sp. | reverse complement strand
ATTTGTAAAACCGTGTCATGAGTTCATGACAAGCAGTCGCAAATTTGTTTTGGCGTGTCATGAAAATAGGTAGGTTGTAAAAAATACTGCTCAAACTAAATTTACCGTAAAAAATTAAGGGATAATTACTCGCTTAGATAAAAGCTGCATAGCGCATTGAACGTTTTTGGGCGTGGCGAAAGTGGAAATTAAAAAACACTAAAGTTTAAATTTAGCACAAAAGCTAATAGAAAGTACAAATGTTCAATTAAGCACTAAGGCCACACTTTTGCCAAACCCAGTTTGTACGCCGTTTTTTTTGGTTTTAAATTGTACTCGAATATGGAAACGATTTTATGTAATTTTCCATCAAATCAGTATCAATTTCTCCCTTTTTATTTACTGGAAGTTTAATTGTTGATTCTCTCATTCTGCTTGATTCCCATTTTCTACCATAATTAAATCTGTACTTTTCTTTTTTAATAATTGGAATAATAAACATTGCAATATATTTATTAAACCTAAATTTTGGATAGAGTACATTTACATCATCACTTGCCCAAAATTCATTTGGTTGATAAAATGCTTCCCCAACTGAACCATTGTAGTTTACAGTTATTGTGTTTCCTTTATGTATTGGTTTTTGACCTACAAAATCTCTGTATCCATTATTTGAGTCAATTGCTCCAATAAATGGCGTTTTACCTTCTTCAAAATCTTCTTTTGTCAAACGTTTGCCTTTTTTTACTTCAAAGATTTCATCATATCGGAATGATTGCCAATTGTTAATATTCAATTCAACTTTTTGTAAATTAATAGGTTTTTCTATTAGTTTACGCTCAATATTAATTTTGAAATTTTGTAGTTTTTTATTTAGATTTTCGGGCATTTTACTTGGAATAAGAATGTCCTTTAATGTTCTATTTGCTTGTCTACCGTAATTGTATTTATATTTATTTGCAGAAATACATTTAGCGTAAAATAACATTTCAATTATTGAAAGGTTGTCTTTTGGTACCAATACAAAAATATGAAAACCACTATAATAAGGCTTTACTTGATAAAAAGTAGATAGAACAGAACCACCAACAGCCACAGATAGGCTATGAGCAGGATTTGGTTCAATATCAATTAATCTTTCTACAAACGCAGATACACCATTGTTTTTTTCGGTTCTTGAAACAAATGGAATTGAATTGAAATCAGTGCTTTTACATTGAGTTAAATTAATTAACTCGAATGTTACACCGTATTTAATTTCAAATATTTCTGAAACTTTAGCAAGGTTATCCATTATTGTTAGTTAGTTTATTAGTAACTAAAAATGTAACATAATTTAAAATAGTATCTTCAAAATCTTCGTCATTTATTTTAGAATAATCGGTTTCTAAATATGCTTCAGCACACCATTCCATTTCTGCAGTAACAAATTTTTTAACACTAAATCCTGCTTCTTCTTTTCTTCTTTTATAGTAGTTCACCCACTTTTCTTTAATCTCGCCCCATTTTCCATAAACATCGGTTCTTCCAATGTTTTTACGTTTTTCAAATCCATCGTTTTTATAATAACCAAAGTATGTTTCTACTTTTTTGTCGTGAGGTTTGTGTGCAGTAAAAATCATAATACAAGAAACAACTCCAACTTTTGAATTAAAAAATAATTCATCTGGCATTGATAAAACTGCCTCTAATGTGTGTTTTCCTAAAAGTTGTTTTTTAAATTCTAAAACTTTTCCACTTGTTGCTAATGCTGTTTGCATTGGAACAATGGCTATACAAGTACCACCATCAACAAGACATTCTAAATTATTTAAAATAAATTCAAACTCATCTGTGTCTGTCTTTTTATCGCCTTTGTAAGGTGGATTTAAAAATCCAACAGTTGGCTTCTTTGCTTTTACTTCATTTATAATTTCTTCTTCAAAGCAACTACCATTTATAATATTGGTTTTACCGTCTTGGTGAATATACATATTGGAAACAGCCAAAGCAAAAATATGGGCTTGATATTCAACACCAATTAATTGTTTTGTTTTAATATTAAAAATTATTTCGGCGTCTCCTTTTGCATCTTCTACCATTGCTTTCATTGCTGAAATCAAAAAGCCACCAGTTCCTGTGCAGTTGTCAAATGCAATGGAATTTTTATTTACTTGTGCAAGTTCTGCAAATAGTTCTGTAATGTGTGGTGGTGTTAAAACAATTCCTAAACCTTTGTCGCTGTTTGCATACCTAAGAAATTCAATATACAACTGACCTAAAACATCAAAGTATTCGTGTGTCTTAATAAATTGATTTATGTTTTCGTCAATTTCGCCAATAAGTTCTTTTAAAACTTTGTCCTTGGTAGAAAGCGAAGTGTCGGTTTTAATAAAGCCGAACTGAATATTCAAGTTTTCTAATTTCTTAGCAGAAATATTGGCTTCTTCCAATTTTTCTGAAACGGTTTTTGTCAAGAAGTCTGCTAAACTTTTTGGCGTTGTTTTTTTGGTGTAAGAAGATTTGAAAGCATCATCTTCTAATGCAATTAAAATACAACTTATTAATAAACTTCTTTGGCTTTCAAGGATTTTGTAAGTGTGAAGTTTTTCGTTTAGTTTTTTGGTAAATTCCAAAAGCGTATTATAATCTTGTCTAAATTTCTCTGGACTTTTTAAATATCCATCTAAATAATCTTGAGCAGATAAAAGTTTATCGCCAAAAATTACCGTTGCTTTTCTTTCATTCTTTAAGTGTAAAAAATGAGAAACTTTTAAATTTTGTTTTGTTTGGCCACTTACAGCAATAGCCAAAACATCAAAGTCTTTTGATAAGTATGAAGCATACAATAAAACACCATCAACTGCAAATTCTGCAAATTTGTCTCTATTTGGGCTTTCGTGTTTTGTAATTTCTGCTTTACATTCTATAACGATAATTAAATCAGCATTTTTATTATAAGTGATTAAAAATTCAGGTCGTCCTTTTCCTGTGCCTTTTTTGGAGGCACTTTTTAAAGATTTGTCAATTTTAGGAATATCAGACGCTTGTTCTTCGATATGTATAATATCATTAGATTTCTCAAAATGAGAGTAAACTATTCTTTCAGTTTTTTTTTCGTTTGCCATCTATTTTAAGTACGTAAAATATTAAAACACAAATTTACAAATTTCAGGACAATTTTGCAGTATGTTTTTGTCGAAAAGTGAGGGTTCAATTGTCTGTGTGGTGTTCTCGTAAAATGGCGTAAAATGTACAAGTGTGTAACACAACAAACGCTAAATAGTAGTACTACTGCTGGTAACCTAAAGAAAAAACAACGGCAGATTAGTGTATTTTAATACTTTTACGGCTATGAAAATAGCCATTATTAATGGGCCTAACCTTAACCTACTTGGCACTAGAGAGCCTGGTGTGTATGGCTCGCAAACTTTTGAGACCTTTTTTGCCGAATTGCAACAGCGCTTTACAAACGTAGATTTTACTTATTACCAAAGCAATGTTGAGGGCGAACTGATAAACCAACTGCAACATGTGGGCTTTAGTTACGATGGTATTATTATGAATCCGGGTGGTTATACGCATACATCGGTGGCTATAGGCGATTGTATTGCAGCCATTACAACGCCGGTGATTGAAGTACACATTAGTAATGTACATGCGAGAGAAGATTTTAGAAAAATATCTCACGTATCGGCAAAAACTAAGGGCTCAATTATTGGCTTGGGCTTAAAAGGCTACGAACTAGCCGTGCATTGGTTACTTGGTAATTAGTAATTTTTTGGGGTTGAAAGATGGTAAATAAACCTGCTTGTTACAGCAACTTGTAAACCACTTACCATTAATTAAGTATGCAAGAAATATTTGCAAAAAGCACACTCATTTATGTTGCTACATGTGATACGGCTACATCGGTGATTTTTAATTTGGCTACAAAACTTATACATCCATCTCATCTATTAAATAGGCCAAAATGGTAGTTTAAACAAGTTCTTCAGCCCATTTATCTCTTTCATCTGGGCTAAATTTCCATGGTGCAAAATTGTTTTCAATGTTGCTAAATGTGCTGTTCCATTCTTGCGGTGCGTTACTTTCTTCCATTATTAAACTGCGGCGCAATTCTACAATAATATCTAGTGGCGAAATACTTACTGGGCAAGCTTCTACACAAGCATTACAAGTAGTACAAGCACGTAATTCTTCTACAGAAATATAATTGTGCAACAAGGTTTTGCCATCTGCCACAAAAGATTTGTTGGTGTTGATATTTTTACCCACCTCTTCTAGTCTATCTCTCGTTTTCATCATAATGGCACGAGGGCTTAGTAATTTACCCGTAATGTTTGCAGGACATTCTGCAGTACAACGGCCACATTCGGTACAGCTATAAGCGTCCATCAGGCTTTTCCAGCTTAATTCAAATACATCTTTAGCACCAAAATGTGCTGGCGGCTCTGCACCAACTGGAGCTAGTTCTGGTTGCATGGTGTACAATACTTCGTTTTGTACACTTTGCATATTGTGCATTTTACCTTGCGGTAGTAACTTGGCATAATACGCATTAGGAAAAGCCAATACAATGTGTAAATGCTTTGAATAAGGCAAGTAGTTTAAGAATGAAAAAATGCCAGCAATGTGCAGCCACCAACATGTACGTTCAATACCTACCAAAGTACCATTGCTAAAGCCACTGTAAATTGGTTGCAATAATGATGAGAAGAAAAATTGACCAGTAGCATGTTTGGCATAATGGCCATAACCTCTTGCTTGTAAAAGACCATCGCAAGCATTCATGGTAAGAAACAAACTCATTAACACAATTTCTGTGATTAAGATATAATTAGCATCGCTACGAGGCCAACCGTTTAAATCTTTACTGATGAAGCGTTTGAGTTTAATAACATTTCTACGGCATAAAAACACCACGCAAACCAGCGTTACACCCACAGCTAACCACTCAAAGAAGTTGATTAATAACCCGTATAAACCGCCAAGTACTGGTGCAAACAAACGATGTGTACCTAATATACCATCTAGCACTATTTCTAAAACTTCTGCATTAATAATGATAAAGCCTGCGTAAATTATCAAGTGCATTATTGCAACTAACAAATTTTTAAACATCTTCTTTTGCCCCAAAGCCAATAGCAGCACATTTTTCCAACGCAAGTTTTTGTTGTCGCTAAAATCTTCATCCTTACCTAAAAAAATATTTCTGCGCAGTTCGCTAGCTTTTTTAGAGAAAAAATAAATTGAAACAGCAGCAAGCGCAATAAAAGCAATTTGTTGAATGATATGCATACACAAAAGTTGTGCGGCTAAGTTAGTTGTTTGCAGAATAAGTTGAATTATCAAGAAGGCTTAAACTGAATGTTATACCTATTTACTAAAACACAAAAGCCCTACAACACAATGTTTGCAGGGCTTTTAAAGTAAGTATTTAAAATTAATTACTCAACACTTGTAATCTTAATCATGTTGGTAGGTAAATGTAAATGCACGGGTGTACTACCTGTATTTACAACAATATCGCCTGTGGCGATGTAGCCTTTTTCTTTTAAAATATTAATTTGATCGTTGATGATATCATCTACGCTACGCTCTTGATCGTAGTAGAAAGCTTGTACACCCCAACTTAAACTCAATTGGTTTACCAAGCTTTTTTCTTTTGTAAAAATAAACAAAGGTGCTGCGGGGCGGTAGCTACTTAAGAAGAAAGCCGTGTAACCACTTTGCGTCATCCCTATTAACGCTTTTGCGTTTACATCGGCGGCTAGTTTACATGCGTTGTAACAAATAGCATCACTGTGAAAAGATGGCGAATGTGGTTGTGGTTTTAAATCATCTTCACGGTTGTAACGGTATTCTTTGGTTTCAACTTCTGCAATAATTTTACGCATAGTTTGTACCACTAAAGCAGGGTGATGACCAGCGGCAGTTTCGCCACTTAACATTACAGCATCGGCACCTTCAAGTACTGCATTGGCAACGTCGGTAATTTCACTTCTGTTTGGTTTTACACGGTCAATCATGCTTTCCATCATTTGCGTAGCCACAATTACGGGCTTACCACGGTGAATACATTTACGAATTAATTCTTTTTGAATTAATGGAATTCTTTCTACAGCTAATTCAACACCCAAATCGCCACGAGCCACCATAATGCCATCACTTTCTAAAATGATGTCTCTGATATTTAATAGTGCTTCTGGTTTTTCTATTTTAGCAATGATTTTAGTTTTGCTTTTCTTCTCATCTAATTTACTACGTAAAATCACTAAATCTTTTACGCTTCTTACAAAACTTAAAGCCACCCAATCGCATTTCTGCTCAATAATAAATTCAAGGTCTATTAAATCTTTTTCGGTTAATGCGGGCAAAGAAATTTTTGTATCTGGTAAGTTTAAGCCTTTTTTTGAAGACAAAATACCACCTAATGTTACTTGTACTTTAACGTCACTTTCTTTGGTAATATCTATCACTTTTACCTCAATTTTACCATCATCAATCATAATAATATTACCCAACTTTACATCACCTGCAAGATTGGGATAAGACACATAAATTTTCTCTTTTGTGCCTACACATTTTTCGTTAGTAAAAGTTAAAATATCGCCTACAGCTAATGGTAAAGCGTTGTTTTCAATTTCACCTACACGCAATTTAGGACCTTGTAAATCGGCTAGAATAGAAATATTATAACCAAGTGTATCGTTAATGGTACGAATATGTGTGATAATTTGTGCTTTATCTTCATGGGAACCATGAGAGAAATTAAGACGAAAAATGTTTACACCAGCACGTACTAATTCTAGTAATTGGTTGTAAGAATCGCATGCAGGGCCTACAGTTGCTACAATTTTAGTTTTATGCAATGTGTGCTTTTCGGTAGATGCAGGTGTGGCTACAATTGCTTTGTCAGATTTTTTACTCATAAAATTAATTTTGATATACTTTATAAAAACTACTTAATAACAATAATGCAAAAAGCCAACTAGTACTTAGCTGGCTAATATTTTTACAATTTTCATCCATTCTTGACCAATGGTTTGCTTTTGTTTAACGGCACTATTTAATGGTGTGTAATGTATTTTATTATTTACCACCCCTACCATCACATTGTGTCTACCAATCAGCAAACTTTCAACTGCGTAATACCCCATGTGGCTTGCAATTAATCTATCCTCGCAAGTAGGCGAACCACCACGCTGAATATGGCCTAATATACAAACACGAACATCGGCTTTTGGTACACGTTCTTTTACAATTTTTGCAAGTTCGTTAGCGTCACCAAATTGTCCACCTTCTGCTACAACAATTAAATTTACCAATTTCTTACGTTTTTCTTTCTCTGTAAGGTTAGCAATTAGTTCGTCAATATCTGTTTTAGTTTCTGGAATTACAATATTTTCTGCCCCTGTAGCTATACCGCTATGTAATGCAATGTACCCTGCATCTCGGCCCATCACTTCTACAATAAATAAGCGGTCATGTGCATCCATTGTATCACGAATCTTATCAATTGCTTCAACTGCCGTATTTACAGCAGTATCAAAACCAATGGTAACATCGCTACCGGCAATATCTTTATCAATAGTACCTGGCAGGCCAATACAGGGAATATCGTACTCGTTGCTAAATGTTTGTGCGCCTTTAAAGCTACCATCGCCACCAATAATTACCAGGCCATCTATACCAAAGCGCTTTAAATTTCTATAGGCTATTGCTCTACCTTCTGGCGTTCTAAATTCTGGGCTACGTGCAGTTTTTAAAATTGTACCGCCGCGTTGAATAATGTTTGCAACGCTTTTGCTATCCATAGGAAAAATATCATTATCAATCATGCCACTATAGCCACGTCTAATACCATACACTTCAAGGCCATGATAAATACCTGTTCTTACTACTGCTCTTATTGCAGCATTCATACCTGGAGAATCTCCACCTGAAGTTAAAACGCCGATTTTGGTTACTTTATGCTTGCTCATTTTTAGTTTAATAGGGGAAAAAGAGTAATGCTTTAAACATTAAGAGCCAAAAGTACGGATTTGAATTTTAATCGCAATCGTGTGCGAATTTAATAATCATAAAGTAATGTTGCAAAATGAAAGTTTTAGTAACAGGCAGCAACGGATTTCTTGGTCAACATTTATGTATAAACCTTGCAAACAAAGGGTTTAACGTTATTGCCACAAGTAGAGGTAGTAACAAAATTGGCCACTTAGTAAACACACAATTTCAAGCGGTTGATGTGACTAAAAAAAATGAAATTGCCCATGTATTGCATCAATTTAAACCAGAAGTAATTATACATAATGCAGCCATGAGTAAGCCCAACGAGTGTGATAATAATCAGGAAGCTTGCCTATTGCAAAATGTAACGGCAACAGCATATTTAGTTGAAGCAGGCAAAAAAATAAATAGCTATTTCATTTACGTTTCTACCGATTTTGTTTTTGGCGAAAATGGCCCTCATAGCGAAGATGCGGCAAAAGAACCATTAAATTTTTATGGTAAAAGTAAACTGATGGCAGAAGAAATAGTTACAACTAGTGGCTTGAAATATGCCATCATGCGACCAGTTTTTATTTATGGCAAACAATTAGCTAACATGAAAGGTACTTTTTTACATTGGGTAAAAAACAGCCTAAGCAATGGGCAAAAAATAAGTGTGGTAAATGATCAACATCGCACACCTTCTTATGTTAACGATATATGCAAGGGCCTAACTACCATGATAGAACAACAAGTATCTGGCGATTTTCATTTAGCAGGTAAAGACATTTTAACGCCTTATCAAATGGCTGTAACACTAGCAAACACTTTACAACTTGATGCTTCGTTAATTACGCCCGTTACTTCTGAAACCTTTGTTGAACCTGTAAAACGAGCAAAAAAATCGGGATTAAAAATAGAGAAGGCTATTAGAGAATTGAATTATCAACCAGTAAGTTTTGAAGAAGGTGTAAGATTGAGTTTTTTGTAACACTAGCTACGCTTTAAAATTGCAACAGTCAGCCTGCTAACGCATATTAAATGTTCTTTTTCATCGTGAATTTTAATATCCCAAACATGTGTACTACCCCCAAGATGTAATGGTGTAGCGGTAGCAGTTACAATACCATCTTTAACACCTCGTAGATGATTGGCATTAATTTCTAAACCCACACACATTGTTGTTTTGTGATTAATTACCAAGGCAGATGCAACACTACCAACTGTTTCGGCCAAAGCCACACTTGCACCACCGTGTAGCAAGCCATAAGGTTGATGGGTACGTTTATCTACAGGCATTGTTGCTTTAAGATAGTTTGGTCCTATTTCGGAGAACTGCATACCTAAATGTTCGCTTAAAGTATTTTTACCTAAGTGTGCAATATCTACAAGTGTTACAGCCCGATTATGCCAAATATTTTTGCTCAAGAAAAACTATTTTATTGCTTTAGAAAATTGATAACAGCCTGCGGTAAAAATGGCGAAGCATCACCACCATTCTTGATAATATCTCTTACTATGGTTGATGCCACAGATGTGTATTTAGGTTCGCCGGTTAAAAACACCGTTTCAATATTACTATCCATTGTTCTGTTGGCATCTGCAATTGATTTTTCGTATTCAAAATCGCTTACAAAGCGAATGCCTCTTAGTATAAAATTAGCACCTATTTTTTTACAATAATCAATCGTTAAACCTTCGTAAGCCACACTTTCTACTCGCTTTTCATCTTTGTATATTTCATTAAACCAAGCCATTCTTTGCTCGGCAGAAAACATAGGATTTTTAGCCGCATTTGTACCCACACCCACCACAATTTTATCAAACAGCGGTAAAGTCCTATTAATAATATCAATATGGCCAAGTGTTACAGGATCGAACGTACCGGGGAACAAGCAAATACGCATAATTTGAGGTTTATGATTTGTGATTTGTGATTTGTGGTTTGTGGTTTGTGGTTTGTGGTTTATGATTTGTGATTTGTGGTTTGTGGTTTGTGGTTTATGATTTGTGATTTGTGGTTTGTGGTTTGTG
>JASGCX010000031.1:0-9521 GCA_030053925.1 Flavobacterium sp. | reverse complement strand
GTTTGTGGTTTATGATTTGTGATGTATGATTACACCCTCGCCATAAATCATACTTAAAAATATTCTAGTTACCATTATTAGACAACAAATACAACACAGCCATTCTTACAGCCACGCCATTTTCAACCTGATTTAAAATAATTGAATTGCTACCATCTGCCACATCACTATCTAATTCTACACCTCTATTAATTGGGCCTGGGTGCATGATGGTAATTTGTTTGCCTAAACTATCTAGCAATTTTTGGCTAACACCGTATGCCAAATTATACTCACGCAGCGATGAAAATAATGGCTGATTTTGACGCTCTAGTTGTATGCGTAACACATTGGCAACATCGCACCATTGCAATGCATTTTTTACATTGTACTCTACACGTACATTTAATGCTTGGCTAATGTATTTAGGTATTAGTGTTGGTGGGCCAGCAACTACAATTTCGGCACCCATTTTTTTAAGTAAATAAATGTTGCTCAATGCTACCCTACTGTGCATAATATCGCCAATAATGGCCACTTTAAGCCCTTGTAAACTGCCAAATTTTTCTTGCATAGAAAACGCATCAAGCAAAGCTTGTGTAGGATGCTCGTTAATGCCATCGCCAGCATTTATAATAGCTGCAGGTATATGTTTTGCCAAAAAATGTGGCGCACCGCTAGCACTATGGCGCATTACAACCATATCAACCTTCATGCTTAAAATATTATTCACTGTATCTAAAAGCGTTTCGCCTTTGGCAGTTGAAGAACTACTTGCTGCAAAGTTTAAAGTATCGGCGCTTAAACGTTTTTCAGCTAACTCAAAACTCATACGTGTACGAGTTGAATTTTCGTAAAACAAGTTTACAATAGTTACATCACGCAGCGATGGTACTTTTTTTACTGACCTTTGTAAAACATCTTTAAAATTAGCAGCAGTAGAAAGAATGATTTGTATATCTTCTTTAGTGAGGTTTTTAATACCTAAAAGGTGCTTGGTAGAAAGTTTCATTAAAAAGCAAAATTAGAGGAAAATACAATCGGTTACTAGTTACCTGTTACTAGTTTTTTGTTTGCTTCTAGTTGCTAGCAACTGGCAACTAGAAACCATATTCTATCCCATCAACTGCACACCTTCTTCAAAGTTTACCAGTACTTTTTGGTTGGCAAAAGTATCTATTGAGCGACCAACATAATCTGGCTGAATGGGGTATTCACGGCTAAAACGTCTATCTATCAACACACAAAGTTCTACCTTACTTGGTCTACCAAAATCTAGCAAAGCATCCATGGCTGCACGAATGGTGCGCCCCGTCCACAATACATCATCAATCAACACTACATTTTTACCTTCAATACTAAAATTGATGTCTGTTTTGTTGGCTTTGAGAATTTGCATGCGCACATCGTCTCGGTAAAAAGTAATATCTAACTTGCCATAGTTAATTTTATCATTAGCTATTAATCCTTTCATTTCACCTACAATTCTATCGCTCACATAAATACCTCTCGGCTGCAAGCCAATAAGCACTGTATTATCTAATTGCATGTGATTTTCAAATACTTGCTGCGCCAATCTTTTTACAGTAAGAGCTACTTGTTGCTGCGTTAATATTGTTTTCATTTAAACACAAAAAAGTTTCGGTAAAAATAGGTGTTTCGTGTATTTGCCAATAGCAATAATTGTGTAAAAAGCTAATTACATTTAAGGCATTGGCAATATTTGTGAGCCAATTGTAAAAAAGTGCATAAATTGTTTGTACAGGATGCGGTTTTTTTTCAACATTTATGTTTCTTTATTCCGCAAAGTGCATGAATTCGGTCGCACAATCGTACCTTTGCCAACTTTATAAAATATTGGGTAAATAGATTTGTAAATTTTTTTGCAACATTGCCATAAGAAAAGGCATCTATTTATCGTTACTTTAAGTATAATTTAGATAAACTATGAGGCAGCTCAAAATTGCAACCCAGATTACCAACAGAGATTCACAGGCCGTAGAAAAGTATCTGCAGGAAATTTCTAAAATTCCAATGATCACACCCGAAGAGGAAACAACGCTGGCTCAGAAAATCAAAATGGGTAATCAGAGAGCTCTCGACAAATTAGTGCAGGCCAATTTGCGTTTTGTGGTATCTGTTGCCAAACAATATCAACACCAAGGCCTTTCGTTAAGTGATTTAATTAATGAGGGTAATTTAGGTTTAATTAAAGCGGCGCAACGTTTTGATGAAACCAAAGGTTTTAAATTTATCTCTTATGCCGTTTGGTGGATTCGTCAGTCTATTTTGCAAGCTTTAGCCGAACAAGGAAGATTGGTACGTTTGCCGCAAAACAAAATAGGTACTTACAACAAGGCAAATAAAGCGTACATGGCTTTTGAACAAGAACACGAACGTGAGCCAAGTACCGAAGAATTGAGTGATATTTTGGAAATGAGTGAAACAGAAATTAACAACATTTTTCAAAGTAACACACGTCACACATCGTTAGATGCTCCTGTACACGAAGCAGAAGACGTAGCAATGGGTGATTTATTAGAAGGTAGCGACGATACCGATGACGATGTAATGAAAGACTCGTTACGTGAAGAAATTCGCCGTGTATTGAAAAGCCTAAGCCCAAGAGAAGCCGAAATTGTAAACGCTTATTTTGGTTTAGATGGCGAAAATGGTGTAACCATTGAGCAAATTGGTGTGAAATACGATTTAACAAAAGAGCGTATTCGCCAAATTAAAGAACGTGCTATTAAACGTTTACAAAAAGCACGTTATAGCAATGCTTTAAAAGCTTATTTAGGTTAGTAACCGCCCATTGAATTGATTGGAATAATTTACCATGATATTAAAACTAAAATGCCATTGCTATTGCGATGGCTTTTTAGTTTTAGAAAATGCTTTAGAGAAAGCTATAAGTATCTTTCAATCAAAATTTTCATGTGATGTTGGTTGTGGCCAAATAAAATATAAGCCAAAGCATTTACTGTAACTCTATGGTTACTCGCTTTACCTTCTTGCTGTAAATCTTCGGCGGTTAACGAGCTTAAAAACAAATCTGTTGATTGCCTTAGCAAACTAAATTCTTGCTTTACTTGTGCCAAGGTTCTATGGCTTGCTGTTGCAACATCTGCATAACTATTCTCATCAAAGCCAGATAAAGCAACCGTATCTTTTCTTGCAAAAGTTAAGGCTCTAAAAGCAAAAATGCGTTCGGTATCAATCATGTGTTGCAATAGTTGCTTCAAAGTCCATTTACCTTCTGCGTAAGCAAAGTTGGCTTTAGCTTCTGGTATTGCATTTAAAAAACTTAAAAAAGCGGCTGAATAATTAGCAATCAATTCTTCAATTGAATTGCCTTGCGCAGCATTTACATAACCTTGCGCATAATTGCTAAAATCACCAATTTGAGGACGAGCCATTAGTTAACAGTTTTATTTTTAAAAGAAGATTTTGGCAGTAAATCGTCTATTTTTTTCACCGCTTGTGAACTCAATTTAACAGCAACTTCTACAGCACCATAAGCGTTTAACAACCCACCAGTTTTACAAAGACTGCTTAAAGGCACTTCTTCTTTTACACCTTCTTTATTAGGCTTTAAAGTAGTTATTTCTGTACCTAAACCTGTTGCACTTGTAGCAATTGCTTGCTTCACTTGCTCGGCAGTTAATTTAGGAAAATAAGAACGTATTAAGCCTGCCAAGCCCGCTACAACAGGGCTTGCCATACTTGTACCATCTTCAAAACCGTAGCTATTGCCACCAGGTAAAGTGCTATAAATTTGGCTACCTGGCGCAAATACATCTACCCCATTTTTACCATAATTACTAAAGTATGTGGTGTAACTATTGGCAAACGATGGATCGCTGCTAGCACCAACTGTGATAACATTTTTTGCTACAGTACCATCTAAAAATGTTGTTGATGGGAAATTGTTAGTGCTATCGATATTTTTAGAGTCGTTACCGGCAGCATGTACAATTAATACATCTTTAGCAGCAGCATATTTTACAGCTTCATCTACCCATTTTTTGTCTGGCGAAAAACTTTTACCAAAGCTCATATTAATCACTTTTGCGCCGTTATCTACTGCATACCGAATAGCCAACGCAATGTCTTTATCATATTCATCGCCATTAGGTACAGCCCTAATCATCATTATTTTTACGTTATCAGCAATACCATCCATGCCTACACCATTACCACGGCTTGCACCAATAATGCCGCTTACATGAGTACCATGCATACTGCTTGCCCCCATTACATCTTTATTGCCGTAAAACTTATCGTTAATATCGGTGGGGTTATCTTTTATAATTTCAGCACGAACATCCACTGGTACTTTATCTTTTGCGGCCATTGCATCTTCCACTCTACTCACTTCTTCATTAATCATTTGTAAAACAGTGGTATTTTTTGCTTCGCTACCTAAACCTATCATTTTCATTAAGTTTAAAAACTTAGCTTTAGCAACTTTAGCTTCATTTGAATGCAATGGTAATTTTTCAAGTTCTTCGGTTGTATATTCTTGTTTTTGAGTTTCTTTTCTAATAACAGAATCTATTGCTACTAAACTGCTTTGCACCCTTTGCATTATTGGTAGCTGTGCCATATTTTCTTGTGAAGGCTCTATTTCGGCAGCAGCTTGTAACCATGTTTTATAGCGGTAACTTTCTTCTGCTGACAATTTGCTTTCATCAATGGCTTTACCTTGGTACAAATCTTTATAAGCATGGTACACCCTTGCTTTTTCCGATGACGCTTTCTCTACGTTTCTACCATCTTTTCCACCCAAAAAATTCCAACCATAATAGTCGTCTACATAACCATTACCATCATCATCAATATCATTATTAGGAATTTCTTTGGTATTGTGCCAAAGCACAGATGTCAAATCTTCATGTGTTGTATCAACACCCGAATCTATCACTGCAACAATTATGGGTGTACTTTTTTTATTTTTCAATAATTGATACGCTTTATTTAAACTTATACCAGCCACACCATCGGTTGTTTTATCTTTTAAATACCAAGTCTTTAACGAATCTTTATTTACCTCACGTAAACTGCTTTGTGCAGATGCAATTGATAATCCAAAACTTAGAGTAAGCAATACTAAATATCTCATGTTTAATAATTGTATTTGCAAATATGCTGAAAAGGTGGTTTGTAAACTTTGGGTTAATGTTTTTTTAATAAAAATTTGGGATTAGTGGCCAACCAGTTTACTTATAGATATTTTTTATTGTGTTTATTCTTGTGTTATAAAGGTTAACTATTTCAATTTGCTTTCCTTTTATACGATAATAAACTCTGTTATGCTTGGTAAGCAAAAACGATTTCGCACCTTCTATTTTTTCTGAAGAAATGCCAATTAAAGGTTGATTTGCTAAAGTATCTAAACGTTCATCAAGTTGAGTAATCAATTGATTAGCCAATTGCTTACCCCATTTTTCTTCAATGTACCACAATGTTTTCTTAAACTTATTTATAAAGCGTTGTTTTAAAATTATTTGGTACGCCATCTTGCTGTTGCCTTTTTATATTCATCTAAAGACACTGTGTTTTCACCAAATGGTTCTTTCATCAAATTAGATAGTTCCTCAAAATCTTCTTTTGACAAACTATCAGTTATATCAGTTACATTTTTTTGGGTAAAATAATTTACTTCTGAATTTAAGAGCGTTAACAAACTCTCGTCTTCTATCAGTTGAATTTTATCAATAAGTGTTTGTTTTAAACTAGTGGTCATAACCAATTATTTTACCAAATTAACAATTAAATACTTACGCTGTCAACGCTACATTAATCTCAATATCCAAATTATTCAATAAAAATTCTGCCATGTCTTCATTCATGGTAAAGCCTTTATCGGTTGTGTACATGCTTATTTTAATATTGTCTCTAGGCTCAATAACATTAAATTTCAAAGATGTTTTGCCGGGATTATTTTTCACATTCGTACTAATGAAATTAACAAAATCATTTGAAATTGCTGCTGGATGCAAATTGATTTCAATGCTCTTAGTAAAATTTTGTTTGGCTGTTTCTAGCAGGGTAATACTGCCTACTTTAAATTCAAACGAATCGGCTTTCCAAGACGCTTTGAAGAAACCGTTTACCAACACATTTTTGCCCTTGTCTAAGTAATGCTGAAACTTCATGTAATCATCGCTCCAGAGTGCAATTTCTGTTTTACCACTAAAATCTTCGATGGTTAAAATACCAAAGTTTCTACCTTTTTTTGTGGTTCGGTGCTGTGCATCTATCACCAAGCCTGCAATTCTAAAATGCTTGCCTACATTGCTTTGCATCAGCGTATTGCTTTCTTTTACTTCGTTAAAATCGCTCAATTGCTTAATGCCATAATACTTCATTTCAAACTTAAAATGGTCTAGCGGATGACCGCTCATAAACATGCCTGTTACATCTTTTTCGTAGCCCAATTTCTCCATCAAACTCCATTCGTCGCATGGGGCAATTTTTGGTGTAGGAATGTTCATTTCTGAAGGCAAATCGCCAAACAACGTATTGGTAGTACCTGTGGCTAAATTTTGGGTTACTTGACCATAACCAATAATTTTTTCTAAGCCACTCATTTTCTCTCCATCGGGAGTATTAAAATACTGCGCCCTGTGCAATTGAGGAAAACAATCAAACGCACCGCTGTATGCAAAGCTTTCCAGCGATTTTTTGTTAACGCTTCTCAATACTGAACGTTTAATAAAATCGAAAATATCTGTGTAGGGCCCATTTTGTTTGCGCTCACTAATTACACTATCTACCGCCACATCACCTGCACCTTTTAAGCCGCCTAA
Organism: Flavobacterium sp.; assembly: GCA_030053925.1. GTDB lineage: Bacteria > Bacteroidota > Bacteroidia > Chitinophagales > Chitinophagaceae > Parasediminibacterium. Next base: position 2,727 of record JASGCX010000031.1, on the reverse strand, counting down.
ACCAAATCTAATTTCGCCACGACTGTTTACTGCAAAGCCTTTCAGCGATTCGTTCACATCGGGCCCAAGCACTCTTATACCCATACGCTTACATTCTTCCATAAAGAAGGTAATCTTATCTATACTACCAGCATGGTTTAGTACTGCTGCCATGTATTCGCTTGGATAATGTGCTTTTAAGTAAGCCGTTTGGTAGGCCACAAACGCATAACAAGTTGAGTGCGATTTGTTGAAGGCATATTGTGCAAAAGCCTCCCAGTCGGTCCATATTTTATTCAGCTTATCTTCGGTGTACCCCTTGGCCATAGCCCCTTCTACAAACTGCGCTTTCATTTTATTCAATACAGCAATTTGCTTTTTACCCATTGCTTTACGCAATACATCGGCATCACCTTTAGAGAAGCCTGCTAGCTTCTGCGATAGCAACATCACCTGTTCTTGATACACCGTAATACCATAGGTTTCCTTTAGGTATTCTTCCATATCGGGCAAATCGTAGGTAATTTCTTGCCTACCATGTTTACGCTCAATAAAGTCTGGTATGTAGGCAATGGGCCCTGGGCGGTACAAGGCGTTCATGGCAATTAGGTCGCCAAACTGATCGGGTTTTAATTCGCGTAGGTATTTTTGCATCCCCACACTTTCAAACTGAAACGTTGCGTTGGTTTCGCCTTTTTGATACAACTGATAGGTTAATTCATCATCTAAAGGAATCTCATCTATGGCAATATCTTCACCATGATTTTGCTTAATTAATTCTAAGGCTGTTTTTAAAATAGATAAGGTTTTTAGCCCCAAAAAGTCCATCTTAATTACCCCTGCATCTTCAATAATATTACCTTGAAACTGCGTGAGCCACAAGTCAGATTCTTTTGACGTAGCTACTGGAATTAACTCGGTTAAATCCTTTGGCGCAATAATAATACCTGCTGCGTGAATACCTGTATTTCTTACACTACCTTCTAGCTTTTCTGCCTCTTTTAATACAGTTGCTTTTGCGTTGTAGCTATTATAAATTTCTCTTAGTAATTTAATGTTTTCAAGGTCATCGGCTTGTAAACCTTCGTTTTCTTCTAAACTTTTTTCACCCTCTTTTTTGGTAAGTGGTGCTTTTAATACACGACCTAAATTAGTACCTGCCTTATCGGGTACTAGCTTAGTAAGCGTTCTACTTTCCGATAAAGGCAAATCCAATACACGAGCCACATCGGCAATACTACTTTTGGCTGCCATGGTGCCATAAGTAATAATTTGTGCCACTTGCGATTTACCATATTTCTGCACCACATAGTCAATTACTTTTTGCCTACCATCATCATCAAAATCTGTATCAATATCGGGCATTGATTTACGATCTGGATTTAAGAAACGCTCAAATAATAAGTTGTACTTAATGGGGTCAATATTGGTAATGCCAATGCAATACGCCACCACCGAACCTGCCGCAGAACCACGGCCTGGCCCTACAAACACGCCCATTTTTTTACCGGCATCAATAAAATCGCCAACAATTAAAAAGTAACCTGCAAAACCCATAATCTTAATGGTGTTCAGCTCAAAGTCTATCCGTTCTTGCGCCTCGGGGCTTATGTGTATATAGCGTTGTTTAGCACCTTCGTAAGTAATATGACGTAGATATTCCCATTGGTTTAGCGTATCGTCTGCATGTACTTTAAATGCTTGAGGTATAGGGAAATTTGGCAGGGCAATGTCTCGCTTTAAGTTTAGCACTTCTACCTTGTCTACAATCATGTTGGTATTGTCAATACTCTCAGGAATATCGGCAAACAATTGTATCATTTCGTTGGGCGACTTAAAATAAAACTGATCATTTGGAAACTTAAAACGCTTGTTTTTTATCTGTGCATCATCGTTTACAATATCATCAAAACCTGGTGTGGCTTGCTTTTCACCCGTATTAATGCACAGCAAAATATCGTGTGCGTTGTAATCATCTTGGTCTGTATAATGGCTATCATTCGTAGCAATTACTGGCACATTATGTTTCTTGGCAAACTTTAAAAGCGTTTGATTAATAATTTCTTGCTCCTTAATTTGGTGGCGCTGAATTTCTACATAATAATCCTCACCAAACAAATCTAACCACCATTTGAATTCTTTTTCAGCGGTTGCTTCGTCTTTTTGTAAAATAGTTTGCGGTACATACGCACCTATGCAACAAGTGGTTGCAATTAGTCCTTCATGGTACTTTAAAATCAGTTCTTTATCTATACGTGGGTATTTGCTGTACATCCCTTCAATAAACCCAAGCGATGTTAGCTTTACCAAATTTTGATAACCCACTTTGTTTTTAGCCAGCAATACTTGGTGGTAACGGTGGTCTTTCTCGCCTTTGGTAAATGCCTTTGCGTGCCTATCTGCCACCACATAAAACTCGCAGCCTACAATGGGTTTAATGGTAGGTTCAAGAATATCTTTACCATTCGCATCTTTACCTACTACTTTGGTATTTTTCCAAGCATTGGTTACAAATTCAAACGCTCCAAACATATTACCGTGGTCGGTAATAGCCAATGCAGGCATATTAAACTTGGCTGCTTTTTTAAACAAATCACCAATATTAGCCGCACCATCTAGCAGCGAATATTGTGTATGAACATGTAGATGAGAGAATTTCATTTTTATTACACGAATTTTAAGATAATTACACGAATTTTAAGGCAATTTCACGAATTACACGAATGAAACTATTACACTAATTTTAAG
>JASGCX010000030.1 GCA_030053925.1 Flavobacterium sp. | reverse complement strand
CTTTGCAAAACAACTTACAAAAAAGCAGCATAAAGGAAAAACTTTTATGCACCCGCTGCTAAGGTTCCACCAGTTTGTGTTAATGTAATTGGCGATGTACTATTATTCCATGTGGTACCACCATTAGATGAAATTTCGTAGTTGGCAGGTGCAGTAACAATAATATTATCCAATAAATTTACCCCCGATACTGTTATGTTCTGATAAACAGATGGTGTACCTAATCCTTGCAAAAATGTGCCTAAAGCACTTACTGTGCTAATAGTTGGGGTGCTAGAAATAGAAAGTGTATCGGTTGTATGCGATGCGTATCCTGCTTTTGAAGCTGCTACGTAATAATAATATGTTTGTGGTGATGGCGGATTATTATCTGTATATGTAAAGTTAACCGAAGTATCATTGGCAGCTATTTGCTCGTTTATTTTGGTAAAAGTTATTTTATCGCTACTTCTAAATAATTCATACTTAATACCAGTTATTGGCCAGCTAATATTCCAGTTAAAAACTGCTGTAGATGCACCCTTTGCACCTGCAAAATTAGAAACTGCTATTGGCTCGGGTTCGTATGTACAAAAGTCAGTTGTTACAGCGCAGGGATCCCAAGTACCAAACAAGTTGGTGTTGTTTAATTTGGCAGCAGAAGTATCGGCTAATTGTTTTGACCAAGTTACACGCTGACTTACATCTAACAAAGAGCCATCCATTTTTTGCGTCTTATATTCAGCGTAAGTAATTAAAGCAGTATCTGTACCAACATCCCAAGTAGACCAGCCGTCTGCTCTTACACTACCACTCATTTTGGTATTTAAAAATTGAACTTTTGTACGAGATTTAGATGCGGCAGCGGTACTAGCATCATTCTGCCAAGGACGGCCTAAGTAGTAAACAGTAGTACCTCTATTGGCGGGAATTTTACAGTCTCTAAACACATAACCATAAAGCTCTGTTGCCGTTGTATTAGCCGCAGTGATGTAAGAGTTTCCGGCAGATGAACGTGTTTTAGCATAAATAACGCAAGAATCAAAAACGGCTCTTGCGCCACCAAAAATAAAATCTACAGTACCATCTATGTAACAGTTTTTAAAGTAGTTTCTACCGCCATTTGCATTTGTAAGTACTGTATCTTGACCACCCAAAAAGCGACAATTTTTAAATGCCGCTCTATCTGCATTTACATTAATGGCAAGTGCCTGTGGTGCTTCGCCAGTGGTATTTTCAAACGTAATATTGATGGCAGTAAAATCTGTAGCATTTACAGTTACCGAGGCCGAGGTACTTGTTCCAAAAGTACCACCTGCGGGATTTACTTTTCCAGAATAGTCATCGTAGGTTAATATAACATTAGCAACGCTTTCGCCAATAAATTGCAAGAAGGGTTTGTTAGTAGGGATGTTAATTTTCTCTTTGTACTTACCGTTTTTTATAAAAATTTTATACGGCGCAGTAAGGTTAGTAGGTGCTGCATTAATAGCTGCTTGAACGGTAGTGTAATCACCCGAGCCGTCTTTTGCAACTATTTTATCTTACTGTGCATTTGCTACTTGCACAAAATTTGTAGCAATGCTAAGGCAAATAAAAGCCTTGATAGTGTGGGTAATAAATGTTCTCATGTGGTTTTGTATTTGTGACTTTGAATTGTTCTTTTTGTAAGCCTTAACAAGCATCTAAAAAATTTTAATTGTTCACAAGACAATTATTTTAGTGGCTAAAATTTTTTATAAAATAACTCAGCCGATATACGTAATATCGGCTGAGTTATTGTTGTTATTAGTATTTTGGATTTTGAGTTAAGTTGTAATTGGCAATTACTTGTGCTTGCGGTATAGGCAGTAATTCACTTTTATTAGCTGTGAACCCTGTTGCAAATCTTGCAAGCGTTGTTGTATTTATAGCAGCACCTAGCCACGTAACTTTAGTTGTACCTGTAGGGGTAGATGTTGGTGCAGTTTTATAAAAAGAGTTAGCCCACAAATTCACATCATCAGCAGTAGAGCCAGTTTTATAATACATAGATGTAGGTAGCGTTGCATAAACACCTGAAGCTGTAGACATGGCAAGTAAAGCAGCTTTTGTATCATCTAATTTTTTCCCTAGCAAATTCCATCTTATTAAATCGTATTTACGTACCCCTTCGCCACCAAGTTCTAGAGAACGTTCTTTAACAATTGCTTCAAAAAAAGTAGCTTTATTAAGCCCAGATAAATCAACAGTAGCATCTACACTTGTAATTGATTTTCCATAACCTCTTCTTCTCACTTGATTGATAGCATTATATGCCGATGCTGTAGGACCACCGTTTAATGTATTTTCGGCTTCGGCGTACATTAACAAAACATCGGAGTAGCGTAAAATTTGCCATTTTAAACTAAAATATTGTGCGGCACTAGATGCTGCTATGGCAGGATTATTAATCCAATCTCTTCTATACTTTCCATCAACAATAGCTGTAATTGCTTGACCAAGTTTTGTGAAACCATCTGCCGCAACGCTATATGGTGCACACGTTACATCTCTTCTTAAATCAGTTGAATCGAATGTATAAAAATATGTTGGCAAAATATTAATACTCTTGTTACCAAACGTACCAACACTTGGTCCATTGTAATAGCCAAGTTTGGTATCGGCTGCCGAAGCTGTACCAATGCCACTTACTTGAAACATTAGTTCGCCCTGAGGATCGGCAGATACCCTACCACCAACTTGGTCTTTAAAAAGCGATTTGAAACTTGGATTTAATGCATGCTGACTAGATGCAATTATTTCACTGCACTCATCTTTTGCAATTTTATAAAAAACTGCAGAATCTGCTGGTGCTTGCATTAAAGATGTAGTATTTCGTAAAGAGTAACCAGCTCTAAACAAAGCAATTCTTGCACGAAGCCCTTTTACGGTTCCTTTTGTAATTCTTTCATCTGGTGCATCACCAATACTTGTTAAATCATTGCGCCATGGTACTAAATCAGCGGCAGTTTTTAAATCGGCAATCAATCTGTTATAAATCGTATCTCTATTAGTTCTTACCGGAAAAGGGTCTCCTGCAGCTTGCGCATAGGCAGGTGCAAAATTTGCAGGCAAATCGCCCCAATTTCTTATCGCTTCAAAATAAAACTGAGCCCTTAAAGTTAAAGCCTCACCATACATTCTTTGCAGTTGCTTTTTTTGCTGATCGCTGCCATTACTATACAAGTCCATTTTAGGAATATTATCTATGCAAATGTTAGCATACTCAATACCTCTAAATAACTGACTAAATGGTGCATTAATCTGAAGGTTGGCAGGTGTAGCGGCATAACGTGCAAGCCCTCTTCTATCATCATCTATAGTACCGCCGGGCCCTTGCGTTTCATCGTTATCTACAGTATAGTAAAGGCTTAAGCGAATACCATAACCTTGATCACCAGTAAGTGCATTATATACACCTGCTAAAGCTTTTAACGTATTTGGCACATCGCTAAAAACAAAGTCTGCACCAACTGCCGTAATGGGTTGCTGGTCTAAATATTTTTTACATGACGTAAATATGATAGTGGCACTAAGCAATGCAATTGCTAGTGATTTATGTAATTTATTAAAAAATGGCTGTTTCATTATGCAAGTTTTAAAAATGAATTAAAATGATACGTTAACACCAAATAAAATAGTGCGGCTTTTAGGATAAGCAGAATAATCTAAGCCTGGTGTTAATGGACTTTTTCTTACACTTACTTCAGGGTCGTAACCCGAATAGCTTGTTAACACTGCAACATTATTAGCAGTTGCATAAACACGTAGCTTACTTATTTTAAGCTTTACAAGTGCTTTTACAGGCAATGAGTAACCAACAGTAATATTATTTAAGCGCAAGAAAGAACCATCTTCAATAGCCCAAGAATGTGGCACAAAAGAGCCTGCTGTACTACGAATTGGCTGCCATATAGTAGCATTTGCATTTAATGCTTGTAGTTGATTTGGCGCAACACCTGTAACCACATTTGAAGAACTAACTGATTGTACCACAGTACCTGTTGCATCTACAGTTCTCCAACGGTTTTGCATGATAGCTAGCAAATTAGAATTTTGTGTGTAACCGTTTGTAAACTCAATTTTATTAGCATTATAAATATTGTTGCCATACGAGAAGTTTAAAAACAAACTCATATCCCAATTTTTATACGTAAACTGCTGGTTTAAACCACCAGTAAATTTAGGGTTAGCATTACCTATTATTTGGGCATCATTAGCATAAGTAACTTTGCCATCACCATTCAAATCTTTAAACTTAATTGAACCTGGCTGAGGCGCACCTGCAATATCGAAGCTTGTAGACTTACCTGCTTTAAGCGAATAAACACGTGACGTTGCGTTGTAATCAAAATCATCAACGCTATAAAAACCATCTGTTACTAGCCCATACATAGAGCCCAAAGGTTCACCTACTTTTACCAAATAATCTTGCTGACCAGTAACGCTCCAGCTAGGGCTTACAGGGAATGTGGTAGCATTGTTACCTACTGCTTCTACTAAGTTTTTATTAAACGAAATGTTGAAATTAGCGTTCCAAGTAAAATTGTTTTTACCCTTAGCTAATAAGGCATTTAACTGAATTTCAACACCTTGATTACTAGTTTTACCCACGTTTTGTATCTGTGTAGAATAGCCGTAGGTTGCTGCAATTGGTACATTAAGTAGTAAATCTTTAGTGCTATTCTTATACACATCTATCGATAAGCTAAGTTTGTTTTTAAGTACTGCTATATCTAAGCCTAAGTTTCTGTTTGTGGTTGTTTCCCAAATTAAATCTTGATTAACTAAGCTAGCAGATGAATACGCATTAATAATTTGACCATTAATACCATAGTAGTAAGGATTATTGTTAAAAGTGGTTAAAAATAGATAATCAGGAATTCTATTATTACCTACTTGACCGTAACCAACTCTTAATTTAAGGTCACTAATAAAGTTAGATTGTATTAAGAATTTTTCGTTTGAAACCCGCCATGCAAAAGAGGCCGAAGGAAAATAACTCCAACGTAAGTTTTCAGAAAATTTAGAAGAAACATCTGCACGTAAATTAAATGCAAACAAATACTTGTTTTTAAAGCCATAGCTAACTCTACTAAAAAACGACAGTTGTGTAGCTTTAGATTCTGCAATTACAGGATAGCCAGCAAAAGAAGTTCCTAAATCTTGATTTGCAAATGCAGTGTTTGGTGTAGTGAAGGTAGGAAAATAACGAAGTTGTCTTGCTACCACATCTGTTTGAAGTGTGTAGGTTTCTTGCCCTAGTAAAACATCAAAGTCATGCTTATTCTTCACATTTTTAATAGAATAAGTAAGCACATTTGAATTAGTAATAACACTTTTATTAGAAGTGTCTAACCTTATAATTGGTTTCGCAGCACCTTGCGTAGTAGCAAATGAAGTAATAGAATCTACAAACTGCCTATCAACTTGATGGCTATTATCTAAGCCAAAAGTGGTTCTAAAAGTTAAATTTTTAGCAATATTATAGCTAATATTAGCAGTAATATTATAAGCTATCGTACTTTTTTTACGATACTCAGAATTAGTAAGCTGAATAGGATTAACTAGTATTAAACCATTACCAACATTCAAATCCACCAAATCAGGATCAATTTCATCTGCCTGAATACCCGGCGATAAGTAAGGTCTGTATTTTACGCTATTTCTTAACCTACTGTACGATGCCCCACGCTCATCAGAGGTACCGGCACCAAGCACTTGCTGATTAGTATATCTTGCACTTACACCTATTTTTATTTTAGATGTTAATTTATGATCTAGCTTTAAGTTTAGCTGATTACGCTGATAAGTAGATTGGCGCACAATTGCTCTATCTGTGTTATTGGTATAACTAAAATTGTATATAGTTTTTTTAGTACCCCCACTTGCACTTACGTTGTGCGATTGAGAAAATCCTGTTTGCCCAAGTACTTCCTTCTGCCAATCTATTGGTTCTGCATTTTTATAATTGGCTAAGGTATCCCAAGTTGTACCATATTTTTTTGCAAAGCCTGCGCTATCGCCTCTCGATCTTTCATACTCATACATTACAAATTCGTAAGGGCTTAATACAGCTAATGTTTTGGGTAAGTTTTTTATACCAACAAATCCATTATAACTCACACGCATTTTACCCTGCTTGCCGCTTTTAGTAGTAATAACTACCACTCCATTAGCACCTCTAGCACCATAAATAGCGGTGGCAGCAGCATCTTTAAGTACATCTATATTTTGAATGTCTTGCAATACAATGTTAGACAATCCATTTTCAACCTGCACACCATCTATAATATACAGTGGCGAATTGTCTTGTGTGATAGACCCACCCCCACGTACACGTATAGTAACTTGTGCATCGGGGCTACCTTCGGCAGTTGTTGCGGTAACACCAGCTAATCTACCATTTAGTGCTTCGGCAACAGAGTTAATTGGAATATCCTTTAATTCTTTGGCACCAACAGAAGATACAGATGCTAAAACATCTTTTCTTCGTACAGTTTGGTACCCTATTACTACTACTTCTTCAGCAGCAATATCGTTTGCTTTAACCATTTGTATGGTCATGTTATCGCCTTTTATGGCAATTGTTGTAGTAGCATAACCAACATAAGTTACAGTTAGCGAACGGGGTTTTGTGTCACTTAAATATTTAATGGTAAAGCTACCATTAGCATCGGAAGTAGTACCTATTTTAGTACCAGCAATTGTAACACTAGCATTAGGCAAGGCATTACCTGCACTGTCTATTACTTTACCGCTAATTGTTTTTGTAGTTTGCGCCAAAATGCTAAAAGATATACAGCATAAAACGGCAATGAGACAGAGACACTTTTTCATACAGCGAAAACATTTAATTTATAATACTAGAGCAAATCACATCTAATACCAGTATAATTTCAATCAACAATATTAGACAGTTATTTAGTTGCAGATTGTACATGATGGTTTATTTTTTACGCAATCGTTCCCGATAACGTTTACTAAAATCAATGCCGTACAATACCACATAAAAAGAGTATTTTTATGCCTTACTAATCCTCTTGCCAAAAGATGAAATTTGAAGCGGTTACCATAAAAGATATTGCAAAAGCGCTTGGGTTTTCTACTTCTACGGTGTCTCGAGCTTTGCGAGATAGCTACGAGATTAGTAGTGAAACCAAAAAAATAGTACTCGATTATGCACAAAAAATAAATTATCGACCCAATCCTATTGCCTTAAGTTTAAAAGAAAAACGTAGCCGTTCAATTGGTGTAATTGTATGCGAAATTGCTAATAGCTATTTTTCTCAGGTAATTAATGGTATAGAAAGTGTGGCCTACAATAGAGGTTACAATGTAATTATATCACAAAGTCACGAATCGTACGAAAGAGAAGTACTTGATTTACAATACCTTGCTTCTCGCTCTATTGATGGTTTAATTATCTCTATTTCTGCCGAAACTAAAGATTTTAAACACCTCACCGACTTGCACAAAAGAGGCTTTCCTATTGTATTTTTTGATAGGGTGGTTGATGAAATTGAAACACACAAAGTAGTAACCAATAGCCAAGGCACTTACGATGCTACCACACATTTAATTAGAAAAGGCTATAAACGTATTGCCAATATATCTAATGCACCAAATTTGCTTATAACAAAATCGAGAATTGAAGGCTACAAAAAAGCTTTAAAAGACAATGGCTTAAAAGTAACTGACGATATAATAGAGTACTGCCCTCATGGCGGTTTGGTGTACGAAGAAGTAGAAACTGCTTTAGACAAAATATTGGCACTAAATAAAAAGCCAGATGCAATTTTATCTACCACCGATAAAATCACAACAAGTTGCTTACGCTATTTTAAGGCAAAAAATATCGCTATACCAGATGATGTAGCATTGATTGGTTTTTCAAATTCAGAACTAACCGAATTATTAAACCCACCTTTAAGTATTGTACGCCAACCCGCATTTAAAATGGGTGAAGCTGCCACTAATTTTTTATTAGAATTAATAGAAAGCAAAAGGCCAATCACCAATTTTGAAACTAAAGTAATGGATACCGAACTCATTATTAGGCAATCAACTAGATAATGCTTACACCTAGCTGCGTATTTCTTTGAAAAATTGAATTTTTAATGTGTTATTTGTACCAATTTCAAAAAAACGATTGCTAATTTTTCTATTCTATGGTTGCAACTACTACACTAAAAAAAATATCAGAAATGCTCAACATTAGTATTTCTACTGTTTCCAGAGCTTTAAAAAACCATCCAGATATTTCGGAAAGAACTAAGCAAAAGGTAAATGATTTAGCCACTATGCTAGATTATGAACCCAACCCTTACGCAATACAGCTTAGCTCAAAAACTAGTAAAGTTTTGGGGCTAATAGTACCAAAAGTGAGCGACTTATTTTACACTTCTTTTATTGATGCCGTTGAAGAAGAAAGCCGAAAAAATGGTTATTCATTAATCATTTTAAAATCTGACAACGATGTAAATGTTGAAAATAGTCATGTTAGATTTTGCAAAAAACAACGTGTAGCAGGCGTATTTGCTAGCGTAACACCAGATACCGAAAATCTTGAAGTATTTGAGCGATTAAAAGAAGTTGAAATACCGGTAATATTCTACGATAGAGTACCAAGTACTGAGAAATTTGTACGTGCTTGCTTCGATGATAAAGCCGCAGCTATTTTAGCAGCAGAAACCATTTTAGCTAAGAAAAAGAAAAAAGTACTGGCACTGTTTGGCGATACACACATATCTATTACACAGCAACGTTTAGAAGCCTTTAAAGATGTTTTTAAAAAGCATAAAAGTTCAAACAAATTAATTACAGCCCACTCAAAAACATTTGATGAATCTATTGCAGTTGTAACAAAGCATTTTAGTAGTGCCGATAAACCCGATACCATTTTTTGTATGAGCGATGAAATAATGGTAGGTGCAATGAAAGCCTTACAAATACTACAACTAAGCGTTCCAAGGCATGTAAGCATAATTACTATTAGCAACGATGGTTTTTATCCAAAACTCTATCATCCTGAAATTACGTATATAGAAACAAGTGGCTATAAACTTGGTAAACTAGCATTTGAAACAATGATTAAAGCCATTAATGGCGATAAAACAATTCAAGAATACGATGTAGCCCCTGTGCTTGTAGAAGGCGGTTCTTTAATTTAAAAACCCCTTACAATTTATGTTGCCGTTACTTACCAAACTGAGTAGCGGCTTTTTATTTGTACAAATGGCGCAGCAAATAAACGCACAATCAGCAAAATGTAAACAACAATCGTTTGCAACAGATGGCACTTGCCAGGATAATATTATACAGCACCTATCTTTAGTTTCTATCGATAATTAATCTGCTATAAACATGTCTAACACCAAGCCCCATCTTACGTTTACGCAAATCATCAATATGAATGTTGGGTTCTTTGGCATTCAATACAGTTTTGGCTTGCAGCAAAGTGCGGTAAACCCTATCTACGATTTTTTAGGCGCAAAGCCCGATGAAATCCCTTGGTTAAATTTAGCGGGTCCTTTAACAGGTTTAATTATTCAACCAATTATTGGCGCCCTTAGCGATAAAACTTGGATACCAAAACTCGGTAGACGAAAACCTTACTTTTTTATAGGTGCATTCGTATGCAGCATCGCATTATTTTTATTTCCTTATAGCAGTTCTTTGTGGATGGCTACTGGCTTACTTTGGTTGTTAGATGCTGGTAACAATACTGCCATGGAACCATATAGAGCCTTTATTGCAGATAAACTCGATCCCAAACAACAACCTACTGGTTTTTTAGCACAAAGCTTTTTTACTGGCTTTGGTCAAACACTTGCTAACGTATCTCTTTTCATTTTTCCAATGATTTTTATTGGTAAAACTGGTAAGCTGCCTACATGGGTATTTGCCTCGTTTATACTTGGTTCTATTTGTTCAATTGGTTCAGTATGGTGGAGCTCTAAAACAACAGCAGAAATACCGCCTACACAAGAAGAATTACAAAAAATGAAGCAAGAACCCTTAAACGTTTTTTCTCCATTTATCGATATTATTAAAGCCATAAAATTTATGCCTAAGGTAATGTGGCAGCTTGCGCTAGTGTACTTATTTCAGTGGTATGCCTTGTTTTGTTATTGGCAAAATTCTTCTAAAAGTGTTGCATTATCTGTATGGCACACCACACCACAAGAAAACAGCGAACTATACGAAAAAGCAGTGGCATGGACTGGCTTGGTAAATGGATGGTATAATGTAGTTACCTTTTTAAGTGCTTTTGTGTTGGTATGGTTTGCTAGAAAATACTCACCAAAACTAGTACACTTTGGTTGCTTAGTAATTGCAGGTATTGGCCTTTTAGCTTTTCCATTTATTGAAAATAAATACTTACTATTTCCTGCAATTACTGGCTTTGGTATTGGTTGGGCAAGCATGATGGGCATACCATATTTAATGGTGGTAAGCCAAATACCAAAAGAAAGATATGGTGTGTACATGGGCATCATCAACATGATGATTGTAATACCAATGTTCATTCAAACAACCACATTTGGGTACATACTTAAACACTTCTTAAAAAACAATTCTAGTAATGCCATTGTATTTGCAGGCGTATTTTTAATAATTGCGGCTTTACTTACGTTACTTATAAAAAGCAGCAAACCAAACGCCGATGAACAAGTAATGCAAGGCGGCACTCATTAATAATTTAATTTAAAGAAAGCGAACAATGAAAATACTTTGCATAGGCGAGGCTTTGATAGATATGATTTGTACCGATACCAACACAGCTCTATCAAAAGGCGAACATTTTTTAAAGAAAACAGGGGGCGCACCTACCAATGTAGCAGCAGCTATTGCAGCACTTGGTGGCAACGTAGCTTTAGCTGCCAAAGTAGGTAAAGATCCTTTTGGCTTGCAGTTAATTAATGTAATGAAAGACTTTGATGTTGATACTACTTTCATGCTACAAGATGCAACGCATTTTACTACCATCGCTTTTGTATCGTTAATGGATAATGGCGAACGCGACTTTGTTTTTAGCCGTGGTGCCGATGGGCAACTAAGTGAAGCAGATATTGCTTCAATAAATCTTGATGACTACAATATTGTACACTTTGGTTCGGCTACCAGTTTTTTGGAAGGCCCTTTGCAGCAAGCTTATACAAGCCTTTTGCAAAAAGCTATTGCACACAATTGCTGCATCAGTTTCGATCCTAACTACAGGCACCTATTATTTAAAAACAATACAGAAAGTTTTGTTCAGCAAAGCTGGTACTTCCTTAAAAACTGCCACTTTTTTAAAGTAAGCGACCAAGAGGCAATGCTTTTAACCAATACCAAAACGGTAGAAGAAGCTGCTACCGAATTATTACAACAAACAACGGCCACATTTGCCATTACACTTGGTAAAGACGGTACTATGCTAGGCTTTAACAACCGCACAGAAATAATACCAAGTATTGCTATAAAACCAATAGATACAACAGGTGCAGGCGATGCTTTTACCGGCGCAGTATTGTACCAATTAAAAGACATGACCCTAAGCGCCATTAAAGTTTTAACCCTATCACAATGGCAGCATATTATTGCTAAGGCCAATAAGGCTGGCGCAAGAACTTGCGAATACATGGGCGCAATGGAAGCTTTTAAATTTTTAAACAATCAAATTCTGCAATAGAAAAGCTATTGGTATGTATAATTATCAAATTCATCAAAATATAAAAGCCTACGTTAAAGAATTTCAGCTAGACATTACAAACCTAGACAACTACTTCTACACAAGATTTATTGCCAATGTTTCTGCCATCCAAAATTTGTACAATCAAATGTATGGGCAGCACCAACATGCCGATACGCATTTCAACAATTTATTAAAAACCATTACCAAGGCCTATACCAATCGTAGCAAGGCTTTAAAGCAAAAAGATGCTAGTAAAAGTGCTAAGGGCAACTGGTTTTTAAGCAACGATATTACGGGCATGAGTTTGTATGTTGATCGCTTTGCGGGCAACTTGCAAAGCATGAATGACAAGCTAGATTATTTGAAAGATTTAGGTGTTAATTTGCTGCATTTGATGCCTTTATTTAAAAGCCCCGCTGGCGAAAGCGATGGTGGCTATGCAGTATCAGATTTTAGAGAAGTTGATGAGCGTTTTGGCACTTTAAAAGACTTGAAAGCCCTTCAAAAAAACATGCACAAGCAAGACTTTTATTTGATGCTAGACATTGTTTTAAACCACACCTCTCACAAGCACGAATGGGCAGAAAAAGCCAAAGCTGGCAACAAGTATTATCAAGACTTCTTTTACATGTTTGATGATAGATATTGGCCAGATGAATTTGACAAAACCATGCCCGAGGTTTTTCCTGAAAGCTCGCCTGGCAGTTTTAGCTATGTACCTTCAATTAACAAATGGGTAATGACCGTTTTTCATAGCTATCAGTGGGATTTGAATTATACAAATCCTGCCGTGTTTTTAGCCATGTTAGATACCATTTTCTTTTATGCCAACTTAGGTGTAGACATTCTACGAATAGATGCCCCGGCTTTTATTTGGAAACAACTTGGTACTACTTGTCAAAACCTACCACAAGCACATACTTTGCTACGCTTAATAAAACAATGTGTGCAAATAGCCACACCAGGTATGGCACTTTTAGGCGAAGCCATTGTAGCACCAAAAGCTATTATGGAATATTTTGGTAAAGATGAATACACTGCCCGAGAATGTGATTTTGCCTACAATGCCACACACATGGCCTTGCAATGGGATGCTTTAGCCACAGGTGATACAAGGGTAATGCTTGCTGCACAACACGAAATTTTACAAAAACCATTTGGCACATCGTGGATTACTTACACACGCTGCCACGACGATATTGGTTTGGGTTATGATGATTATATGATTCAACAAGCGGGATTTAATGCTTACAGCCATCGCATGTTTTTGAAAAATTACTACGCTGGCAATCATCCTTTTTCTAAAGCAACGGGTGCTTTATTTGCATGTAACCCAAAAACGCAAGATGCTAGATTAAGTGGTTCTTTAGCATCGCTTTGTGGTTTAGAAAAAGCCATTAACAGCAATAACAAATACGATATTACAGAAAGCATCAACAAAGTAATTATGATGCAAGCACACAGCCTTTTTTTAGGTGGTGTACCAATGTTGTTTTATGGAGATGAAGCTGGCTATACCAACGATTACTCGTACCTACAAGATGAAGCCAAAGCTTATGACAATAGGTGGATGCACCGGCCCATTATTAACTGGCAAAAAAATGAGAAAGTAAAAGATAGCACTACCATTGAAGGGCAAATTTTTGCTGCCACCAAACAGTTAATCAACATTCGCAAAAGCCTTAATGCTATTGCCGATTACAGCAACGTACAATGGCTAACGCCACACAATATTCACATAGCAGCGTACATAAGAAATAAAGGCGATAAACGCATTTTCTGTGTATTTAATTTTAGTAATAGAGATGCTTACCTAACTTGGTTTGCCTTTAAAGAAAAGGGCAATCCACCTGCTAAACTATACGACCATTTTTCTAAAAAAGAATTTAAACTTGGTGCCGATAACGAGTACTTAATTGTACCTGCTTATGGTTTTTTTATAATGGAAGCATTGTAACCAATTACGGGTGGGGTGGCATGTTCCGCTACAATTTGATAGTTTCACCAACTTGAGCAACCACTTTTTAAAAGCATGGGCGGTATATTTAAAAAATGAAGCATAAACTGTTTCCTCGCTGTTTAATGCATGTATTTGCCAAACTAAGTGAATATGGTTAGGCATAATCACAAAACCATAAACGGTTATTTTGCCTTATCTGTTAAATATTGTAATGATGCAATTATAATGTCTTTTACAACATCTTTATCTAACAATTTATACCAATTGTTAATTGTTGCTGTCCAAAAATACAAACGGCCTATTTCTACGTATGATTTTCTTTTCTGCGTGGTTGGTTGTGACAAGTGACAATAATTTAGGCCATCCAATTGGTTCGTGAGGACACGAACCAATGCTGAAAAAGAAACTAATTTGTTACACTTATTTTACTTTAATTTTTTACATATTGATTATTTCGGCTTATTTTGCAACTTTGCAGTATCAAAATTTCTTTAAAATGGATATTTCAGAGCAAATCAAGAAAGATTAGGAAGGAAAAAGGCTTTTCTCAACAAGAACTAGCTGATAAGCTTTCTATGAACAGTGTGCAATACAACCGCATAGAAACAGGCAAAAGTGCCCCCCTACTATGAATATTTCACAACGGATTTATACTGTTTTATATATTAATATGGTTGAGTTTTTTGAAGCTAAAAACAACGGTACAGAAGTACATACCGTAAATGAACCACTTTTGCAAAAGTTGCGTTTATTGGAAGAACTGGGCGAAGTATAAAAAAATTCTATCTGCAATATCATAGACACCGCCATTGCCAACATACGCTTAAAAGAAGCATTGAGCAATGCAATGCGTATTTAAAAAATAATAGACAATGAAAGTATTAATAGATATACCCGATAATGAAGCAACTTTCGGATTGAAAGTATTAAAAAGTCTTTCTTTTGTAAAAAAGGCAAAGCCTATGAGTGTGGCTACTGTTGGGCTTTGGGAAGATCTTAAAGAAGCCGCTAATGAAGTACGCTTACACAAGCAAGGAAAACTAAAACTAAAAACTGCTCAACAGCTTTTAAATGAGTTATAGCATTATTTCTACCCATCGCTTTGAGAAGGAACTTAAACGCTTGGTTAAAAAATTTCCTTCTCTCAAAAATGAGTTTGCTGAACTGATTGCCGATATTATTGAAAACCCCGAAAGTGGCAGTTTTATTGGTAATAACTGCTATAAAATACGTTTGGCTATTGGTAGCAAAGCAAAAGGCAAAAGCGGTGGAGCAAGAGTTATCACTTATCTGTACATTGAAACTGAAACGGTTTATCTTCTTAGCATTTACGACAAAAGCGAAAAAGCTGATTTAAAACCAAATGAACTTAAAGATATGGTATATAGTTTGGAACTGGATTAAAAAGCCCTGCCGAATGGCAAGGTTTGTGGGTATTCGCAAATAAATTCTTCAATTATTAATTTGCCGTTTTCAAAGTAAAATTTGGCATAGCATTTATATCCTTTAACATTTAATTTACCACTATTACAAACACAATTCCTCGCCTTGGTTCGTGTCACCACCCTCGCCTTGGTTCGTGTCATCACGAACCACTCAAACCACAGCCATAATATGTTGTAAGAACCCAAAATCATTCTCGCCTGTATAATAAAACTGTGCTGATGAATACTTATATTGTTCTCTTGTTACTGCCAAGTTCCAATGTTTAGCCACAGGATTATTACGAATGTACTCTATTATTTTAATGGCTGTAGCCCTTTGAGTTAATTTAAAAGCCAGCGAATCTCGTTGCCAAAATTCATAACTTTTGTTGGCCGCTATCATGTTTTTTACAACATCTTTATCTAACAATTTATACCAATTGTTTATTGTGGCTGTCCAAAAATACTGACGGTCTATTTCTATATATGATTTTCTCTTTTGCGTGGTTGGTTGTGACAATTGACAATAATTTAAACTTGCCTAAAGGTACATTATCCAATTGGTTCGTGGAGACACGAAGCAAGGCGGAGCCCCTTTTTTCTTTTTCTTTTTGCCCCTTTTTCGCCTGCCGTTGGCAGTCGGTTTGTTTTTCTGTTCGGTTTTCGGGTTCATTTTTGGGGTTTGGTTTGGGGTTTGTTTTATGGTGCTGGTTTTGGTTTGGTTTTTTGTGTTCGCTTCCTGCCTTAAAAGCCTTGTGGAATGGGGGTTTTAAAGGGAAGGGAAGAAAAAAGAAAAAACAAGCCCAAAGCCTTGACAGCAAAGGTTTAAGAGCAAAAATGTAATTGTGGAAAACTTTTTTATTTGAGCCGATTTTAACGACCAAAAACGGACAAAATGAACCTTAAAAACAGAAAACAAGAAGAAGAAAATTAAAAGGTGTGGCGAAGCCACGAGTATTTTTTTTGCCCCTTTTTTTACCCTGCGAAGCAGGGTAGGAATGAAAAAATAGCCACCAAATTTTGGTGGCTTAAAATTATAATTCCTTTAATCGTTCTTTAGATAATTCACTAAATGATTTTTCAAGTAATGGAATTTTAATGTCTTTGCAACTTTTACAGACATCAGTTAATCTATTATCATTGCTTAACCTCTCTAAAGCTATTTTATTTGTAACACTATCTAAAACCATTTTACGCAACGATATTGCTGTATGTAAATTTGTCCAATAAACCGGCTGATTATCAAAGCAAGCATTGAATACAAAAGAGGGTAGATTATCGCTATTTTTAAGACTATTCAGACTATCTGCATAAATTTTCATTTGATAGGACACATTAAAAATATTGTTACCCAATGATTTTTCATTTTCAAATTTTGGTTTATAATTTGAAGGACTAAGTTTAGGTTTCTTTTCTATTTGAGCATTACAACTATTTTGAAGCAATGTAAACGCAAATAAAAAAACTAAACTAACGTAATTGCTTACCCTTATATTTAACTGGTGTTTTGCCATTGTTATATTTTATTGTTCCTGTTCCTAATTTTTTTTCAGCTCTCTTATTTGCATCTGTTTCTTTATCACCCGTCATTCCTGTTTTTAGATTATCGCCAATTTTCTTAATTACCTTATCTCGGAGGTCAGTAAATGTTGTGGTCATAAATTTGTCTGTTTCAGCTTTTTGATAAGCATCAACTTCAGCTTGTGTTTTAAATTCGCCATTGTTTATTTTGGTTTGTGTTTCTGCTTTTAGCTTTACATCAAATGCGTTGTATGCTTTAGTTAATATTTGGTCTGGTCTGCCTGAATAAGTAACTGGCTTACCTCCTATATTAATTGTAACAGATGTACTTTTTTTGGCTGCTTCAAAAAATTGCTGTACGTGTCCATCTTCGTGAGCTTTAACTTCTCTATAAAGTCCTGGATTTTCTTTTTCCATACTTCCACCACCACTTGCTGTAAAATTGGAAGTGAATTGAACATTTACATTTAAAGTAAAATCAAACTCTTTCGTTTTTGTGTTATATGCTAAAGCTAATGGGCTGGTTTTATTGAGTGAAGTACCTCCAAGTTGGTGTATGCTTGTTGGTGATGCAACACCATCATAAGTGTAATTAGTAGAAAGAATGAAATCTTTCCCATCCATATCAATAAAAATGATAGGATTATTTGCACAAAAGTTATAGGGACTTAATGCAGGATATTTTTCCATTAAAGGGTCTAAACTTAACCACCTGCCTAATCGTGGGTCATATATCCTTGCTCCAAAATCATAGCTATTCCCTTCGCCTTTTATCTCATTATCCTTTTCCATTTTATTAAACCCGTAACGATACCCACTTACAGCATTCGCATTACTGCCAGTTCCATTACCATTTGTTGTTGAATTTGTAGCATCGGCAATTAATGCTACAAATTCATCTTCACTACCACTTGTAAACCCATCAATAAACTCAATGCTAGTAGCAGCTTTGTATTCGGTAGGGGTATTGTTGGTTCTAGTATCTAATGTAAGCGTTTCGCTTATACTTACGCCATTTACTTTGGTAGTACCACTAGCCCAGCCACCACCAGTTACGGTTTTACCATTGCGGCCAGGCATTGCCATACCAAAAGGGTAGTAATCGGTAGCGGTAGCCACATCGGCTTCGTAACTACCTAGTAAGGTTGCATTGGTACTTAATGGCACTTGTAACAATCTGTCAGTTACCGTTACCAATACATTACCTAAGTGGTTATGCAATTCGTAAAACTTATTGCCTCTTTCAAATTTATAAGCATAGCCCTTATCACCATCGCCTTGGTTCGTGTCCTCACGAACCACTCAAACCACAGCCATAATATGTTGTAAGAACCCAAAATCATTCTCGCAAGTATGATAAACCTGTGCTGATGAATACATATATTGTTCTCTTGTTGCTGCCAAGTTTCAATGTTTAGCCACAGGATTATTACGAATGTACTCTATTTTTTGAATGACAGTAGCCCTTTGCGTTAATTTAAAAGTCAAAGAATCTCGTTGCCAAAATTCATAACTTTTGTTGGTCGCTATAATGTCTTTTACAACATCTTTATCTAACAATTTATACCAACTGTTTATTGTTGCTGTCCAAAAATACAAACGGCCTATTTCTATATATGATTTTCTCTTTTGGGTGGTTGGTTGTGACAATTGACAATAATTTAAACTTGCCTAAAGGTACATGATATAATGGTTCGTGAGGACACGAACCAAGGCGGAGTTTTGATTATTTATTGTAAGCTCAATCCATTTTTTGTAAATACGGCTGCAATTGTTTCATTCACCGATTTACCAAATTGCTTGCTGACTTTGTAAATAGCTTCTTTAAGTTCTGGTTTTAGCGATAATTTAGATTTATCTGCCGTGGTTTTATAAAATGTAACTAGCTCTCTTATTTCTACTATAGTGCAATTGGCATTATATACACTGTCTAAATTACTGATAAACTGTTTATAGTTTACCTGTGCCTTTATCTCTGCCCATACGTGGGCTGGTATATTGGGCTTTTGTTTGGCTAGTGCATCTACAGAAGTCTCTAATATTAGTCTGGTTTCTTGCTCTGCACCACTTACCTTAATGAGGGTGTTTATTTGTTGCTGCTTGGGGGATAATGCTTGTTGTTGCGCATTTATGTTACCACAAAATGCCATTACAATGATAAAAGAAAAGATGGTTTTACAATACTGCATGTGTTTATTTGTTTGGTTTTAAAAAGTTTTATTTGGGCATTACAAATGCCTATTTGTCTGCACTTCTAGATGGCATAAACCAACATCTAGAAGAGCGAAAAAGTATTTGGTACTATACTAGTTCTTCAACTGTGCTTCAACTACGCTTCAAGTGTGCTTTAAGTACCCTTTAGGACAAAACAGGCATCAGAGATGCCTTTTATCTGTGCTTCGACTTGCCCTTGCGGAACAAGTCGAAGAGCGGTATGAGGCTCTATAACCCTCGCATGACAAGGCACTTACCAGCACCTGCACCTGCCGACTCTGCCATTATAACAAGACCCTACTATTTTAATGATAAGAAAAAACAGCAGAAAAAAAGTAGGTGATTAGGCATCGGTTGTTGTGTTTTACAGCGTAGGCAAAGCCATACGCCAAGTGCGAGGATACCACACTACGCCTAGTTGAGCGATTTCATGCTCTTATTTTTACTTAATACGATTATACATAAGATATTCTCTAACCCGATAATAATTTTCAATTGATTTCGTATTCATTGTTTCTTTAATTGCTTCGTCATATATAGCTACCAAATGCTCATAATTGGGATTATCAACAAGTCTTGCGACAATTAAACCTTTCATACATCTATCATCAAAATTCCCTCCAACATGTGCAGGACAATATTCAAAAGGAGGATTATTCATAATGTCATTTATCGCATCTAATGTTTGATACTGCTCAAAATAAGGTTTTGCAATATCATTATAATACCTTTCCAAAGTTTCGACGGCTGCTTCTAAATCTTCATCTTGGATTAAAAGTATAACCATGTCACCATTTATCACTTCTCTTCCATCTGAACTTTTAGATATCCTTTCGATAGAATTACCAATGGTCAGTTTATGTGATTTTCCAAGAATATCTTCATAAATTTTCTCTACTTTTTTCTGACTAATATACAATCGGACACCCAATGAATAATGGTCGCTCCATGCGGTTAGCAGCATATTAAAAATAAAAATGCAATCATTTTCACTAATGATAAATTCATTACTTGTTTTCTTATATACAAAACCATTTTGCTTTAACCGTTCATTAAGCAGCAAAGCGATTTTCTCTTTTATATCTCTACTATTTGAAATCATTAGATTTATTGCTATTAATTATGGTAAGGTAACGTCGTTTTTTCTTCTTTTACCATGCCAGGAGCTATTGATTGTGGCTTTGCTTGTGGATACCTACTAGAACCCCTAAATTCGCCACCTTTTTCGTTTAAAATACTCTGAGGCTTAGTTAATCCACCGTCTCCATTTTTGGCATCTGGTATTCTTACAAAACTATTAGTTTTAGTATTATAAATAGCAAAATCAGGAGTTGTGTAATTCTTTCCACCATTAATATAAAACCGGGGTTTTTCCATTAATATCTCATCTTGCGCTAATTGAGTATTCAATCTGGCTCGAACAATAGCTTCAGATGCTATTGAAGTTTTTTTCTTTTGTTGTAAAGTTGGTGGTTCGGGTTTATTTATTGTAGTATTTGTCTTTACCGGAACATCCTCAAAAGTGGATGTATTTAATTTAGGTTTTGCCACATTTACTTCAGCTTCAGCATGTGGCTGTTGAGGTAGCCTTGTACTTCTGCTGCTAAATGATTGAGAAGATCGGCTGTTATTTATATTCGATTGAAGCATTGAAGCTACAACATATTGCCCTTTGGTCATATTTGGATAACTATTCTCATTGTATACTTCAGTTGGCTGAATAGCATTCATTTGTGCAGCAAGTCCAAGCTTCATCCATCTGGAAGCAGGTTGAGAAAACCAACTTTTACCTGCATTATAATCTTTTGCAGTTTGTGCATCAACAACATTTTGCCCACCCATTGGTGATGCTATCCCTCCTTCCAAACCATCAATATCAATTGCCCAAATCGGAGTATTACTTGCAAACTGATAAGGTGTCAATTCAGGGTATTCTTTTGCTATTGGGTCAACAGATAAAAACCTACCCACCCTGCTATCATAAATCCGCATTCCATAATCCTGCCCACCCTCACTAATGTCCTTATCATTTTCCTTACCATTAAAGCCATAACGGTAACTATCTAAACTACTACCACTAGCATTGCCATTTGTACTAATACTTGTATTACTAGCATCGGCTATAAAGGCGGTAAATTCATCTTCACTACCACTTGTAAAACCATCAATAAACTCAATGCTAGTAGCAGCTTTGTATTCGGTAGGGGTATTGTTGGTTCTAGTATCTAATGTAAGCGTTTCGCTTATACTTACGCCATTTACTTTGGTAGTACCACTAGCCCAGCCACCACCAGTTACGGTTTTACCATTGCGGCCAGGCATTGCCATACCAAAAGGGTAGTAATCGGTAGCGGTAGCCACATCGGCTTCGTAACTACCTAGTAAGGTTGCATTGGTACTTAATGGCACTTGTAACAATCTATCAGTTACCGTTACCAATACATTACCTAAGTGGTTGGTGAGTTCAAAGAACTTATTGCCTCGCTCAAATTTATAAGCATAGCCCTTATCACCATCTGCACCAGGCATAGCGGTGGCGTTGTTTACAACATTATCTACATTAATGTTTACATTATAAACACCTAGGCGGTTAGTGCCATATATATCTACCTCAGTTTGGTATAAGTCGGCCGTGTTTTCTTTGGTGTATATACTTAGCACATTACCCACAGCATCACGCACATAGTCGGTTTCTTTGGTGGTTCCACTTGGGTTTGTTAGCTTTTTACTTATGCGGTTACCCGTAGCATCGTAGGTATAATTAACAATAGTACCATTGGTTTTGGTAATGGTTTTTATTTTACCATACACCGTCCAAGTTATATTACTTATACCTTCTTTATCATCATATGTTAGATTACCAATTGCATCATAATGGTAATTACCTATCACTTGGTCATCAATATCTACGGTGTAGTTATTGGTAGCGGTGCCGTTTACATCGTCTGTAATATGGTCAAGCTGGTTGGTATTAGGTATATAGCTATAATGCATTTGATCCATAGCCAATGGTCTGCCACCCTGTGTGGTACCATTGCGTAGGTAATGCAGTATATTACCATTGGCATCGTAGCTTATCCGCTCTTTATAGTCTTGTATGTAAGCAGGTGTAAAGCTATTGTTAGTGGTATTTAAGCCATTATAGGCATCCATACCTACTATGCGGTTCAGTTGGTCAAATGCATAATTATACACATTAGCCGCACCAAGCTTAGGTATGTTCACCAACATTGCCGCAATATTGCCATTGTACAAATCGCCACCTGCATTAATGTTGTAGCCTAGTGTATTATCTACTATGCGCTGTGTAGCAATGGTAGCAAAAGGTGTAACGGTAGTGTTAATAGTGGTATAATCGCCTGCAAAATAATTAAGGCTATAGCCATAGGCATCTTTAGCAGCCCCACTACCACCTTGGCTAGGTATTAGGCCATCTTTACCCATATCGTAGGTGCTAACGCCGGTAGTATTTACCCCTTTTAGCCAACCTTGTATGGTATAGGCATAGTCTATGCCTTGTACACGGTTATCGCCTAATTCCATTCTGGCAAGTGAGCCATGGCGGTAAAAATCGTAGGTAGCATCTCGCTCCCATACCAAAGAATCTTTGCTGGTGTATACTTTTATTACTTTATTTTCACCATCGTAGGCATACTGGTGGTAAAACGCATCTGGCTGATTAGGCTGGTAAGCAATACTGTTTACTTTGCCACTAATAAGGTCGTAGCTGTAAGTAACTTTTTTAAACTCGTTGTGTGCAGCCATAGCCCCTTGGCGGTAAGAATGTAACAATACATCTACATTGCCATGCACATCGTAGCTATAAAATGTGGCAGAAGCCCAACCACTTGTAGTGAGGTCTGGTATTGCGCCAGATTCACTATTAATTACCATGCTATAACTTACACGGTTACGTAAGTTTTGCTGGCAAAGCACATTACCAATACTAGAGGTGCTACCGGCATTGCAAAGAGCAGAATGGGCATAATCGTAAATGGTACGGGTAATTTGCTCACGTGGTGTACCACCACCATTAATCCAATTGTTTAATGCCGTTTGGTTTCTACTGATGGTTTGGCTCATAGGGCTGTTACTGCCTAAGGCTTTTTCACCAACCTCTTTAACCCTGCCTAAAGCATCGTGAACCGTATAACTGTATCTATTAAGCGGCTTTTGTTTGGCATTTTGGCTAGCTACCAATCGGCCAAGTCTATCAAACCAAAAATGCGATTCGCCACCATCGGGTGTAATTTGGGCTACTACTTGGTTAAGGCTATTGTAGCGGTACTGAGTAGCCATTACGTGGGCTGGCGGTGCTGCGTAATTGGTATTGTTTTTTCGGTCGCTAGCTACGGCATTTAAATAAGATGCTGAATAGTTAGGCCTTACACCTTCTGGCGCTACTGTTTTTACTAAGTTACCTGCTTGGTCGTAATAGTACAATGTATAGTGGTACTCTGCCACCGTGTGGCTTACAGTAAATACTTCAGCATTTTTAGCTTCTAAACATTTCTCAATGTATTTTTTATCAAAATTGTCTATGAGGTTTTGTTTGTTTAGTTCGTACTGCTCGTAGCCAGCGTAAACGGCTAGTTTTTGTAAATCGTCACAAGGGTTTTTAGTTACTGGGGTTACTGGACCAAATACCACACCACTACCACATAATTTTTTGTCGTAGGTTATAGACATATTTGTTTGTGGGGATTCGCTAGCAGTTGCATAAGTATTTCCAGAACCATCGCCATTACAAGATATATCAAAAGCAAGATAATCTGCCCAATCTTTACTAAAACCCGTTTTAAAGTTCATGTACTGCGCAAAAAACTGGTTTGCAGCAAGCTTACTAGGTTCAGCATCTGCATCAAAGTTTTTATAAGGGGCTTGCGCATAGCTAGACTGTGCAAACTCTGTTTGAAAAGCTGTTTTATAAACGTTGTACTCTATACAGCTAATACAAACAGATTTATTGACATTGCATTGCAAAACAGGTGGTAAGCTAATAGGCTCGGCTAAAAAATTACAGTTGTTGTTGCCTGCACAACTTGCCAATAATATATCAAGCGTAGCTTGGCTAATAGTTGTGTTGTAGCGTTTAAATAAATAACTACTAAGCGATTGACTACCACGGTATTCTTGGTTAATTTGAGACAGACGCACGCACTCGCAACTTTCAGGTTTTGGTGGATCTATAATAACTTTATTACTAAGTGCTACTTGCTTATCGTAAGGCTTTGGCCAATCGAATAAATAACCATTACAGAATTCATTTGCAGCTAAACCATAAGCAGATAATGTATTTGCAAGAACAGACTGAAATGAATTACCATTAGGTAAAGTAGATGCACCAATAGGATTAGTAACTGTGCAGCCACTTTTACAAATACCAACAAAACCTTCTATAATATCATGGATAAGTGCTTGCTTTGTTGTTACATTGGCAATACCGGCAATTTGTGGGCAGCTTAAAAGTATATTTGTCCAACGAGTTGTGTTTGAACGACAGTTTGCTTCGTATTGTTTCTGTATTGCTTCATCTGCAGAATTTTTATCTGTAGGCATACTTGCACCAGTACCATCCCCTGCATCACTAATTTTAGCTGGGTTGCTGTCAAAATATACTCTAAAGCCATTGTTCACTAAGGTAGTATTACTAACAGTAGGGCATTGGTCACTTAAATATTGGTTTACAAGCCTTTCTTTCTCAGTTAAATACATACTTCTAAAAGAACGCCAGAAATAGTCCCAATCGGCACCGCAACTACTTAGTGGCGGAAAATTTGATGGATACTGAGGTGCAGCAGAAGCACAAGCTGCTCGATTTGTTTCGGGAACATTTTTACAGAATACTGCTACGTAGGCAGTTTGCCACATGGTTAGCGTAAATACCTCAATATTAAGGATGAAGATGCGATGAGTAAATCTTACATACTTATTTAATTTCGCATCCATTTGCGCCTTATAAGCAATGCCAGAGCCGCTGAAAAAAGGATCATTATCTAGGATATTATTGCTAATATATCCTTTGGTAACTGCATCCGTATACTTGTCTGTAGCTTCCATTCTAGCATCCAAATCATAACTTGATTTCAAGACAGCTTCGGCAATATTAAGCTTGCAATATTCTGGGTGGTAGGGCAATAGCTGCTGTGCCCATTTTGCATCAAAATTGGTACTAAATGTTTGCGGATTGGTAACATCTGTACCATTATATACAGTAGCATCTTTTACCCCGAGGCGACTTGCATAAATACCACCAGTGCCACCATTGGTTGTATAAGGATATTTGTATGGAATTATGTATGGTGCTGTAGATTGTGGGCTAAAAATATTATATAGACTAGTGGGGGTATATAAATTAGCATACTGACCAGAAGAAGGCATCATATCCTCCAGCATAGATGCTCTTATTTCATTCAGTTTATTAAACTGGGCAGCAGGGTCACACAATGCGTCACATTTAGCTTTTGCCTCGTAATAACTTTTAGAAATTGCAGCATTCATTTCATCAGAAACTGCTGCACCAATAGCATAACCAGCAGCTTCTAAATACTTGGTTTTAAACTGTTGTAAAGAACCTAAAAAAGTAGAACATGACTGACAGGTAGGTTTACAGTTTGGATTCTGAGATAATACTACAGCATAAAATTCATTAGTGAAGTTGGCTAGGCTTTTACAGGTGTTATTGGGCAGAAATATGTTTGTTCTATAGTCAACTTGTTTTTGTTCATTAATAGACAAGCGCTTACTAATATTATATTCACCTTCTGCAAGCTGTGGTAACGTAAAACTAATATTAAAACTAGATTTATTAGTTTCATTCTTTGTATAAATTATATCACCACATGCGTTAGTAATAGTAATCTCTAAATCGTAGGTCGCATTGTAAATGTCCGTAGTATTATACTTACAGTTCAGTAGGGCTAAATCACGTGGTGAAAGTTGGTACACAAAATCATAGTTATCAATTTTAGGAACCAGTAATGCGGTATTGGTTTCAATTGCTTTACCATTTATAATATTGGCATCATTATTTAAAAGATCCTTAGAGATTTTATCTACTGGTAATGTAGCATAAGATGGCAACACATTTAGATTAGTAGGGTTTTTACCAGCTAATGCTGTAGCTACAGTACGGCCATGCATGTCAACATAGCTAACAGAATATTGTCCATTGGCATCTCTAACCATGTTTTTAAAATAGTGAGAAGCATCGCCCGCTTCACCGCCAAACAGAGCGTCTAACTCACGCTGACTAGCGGAACCATAATAATATTTAGTTTCGTGATTTGATCCTAATTGATGACTTGCACCAACACCACTTTTTGCAGCAATACGCCCTGTGTTATCAGGTGTATATCTAGTTTCTGTGTATGGATAGCCACCCGCATCTGGTATAAACCGACTAACTGAATTAGCCAAATTGGTTTCGGGATTTTGTGAGGAATAGTAGTTAGATGCACCAGATATATTTTGCAGTTTAGGTGCACCTTTAGTACAAAGGGTTGCAGGTGACACAAACCCATCGTACAACTCCTTTGGATAGGTTGCTGTACTAGCATTATCCTCAAATTGATTTAATTGTTGTACATACTTAATTACATTTTGCAATGTTGGGGCTGGAAGAACCTCAATTGTTGCCCTTCCTTGATAATCGTAAAAAGTTTCTGCTACTACTGTTTTTTGGGTTTGATTATCTTTAGTAACCGTTTGTCTTAATCGTAGTGAGCCATCAAAATATTGAATAACTGTTTTTCTTTTACCTTCCTCAGCAAAAGATGTGGTTGACTGCCAGTTAAGTTTGTCTTCATGTCCCGAATGAATGAAAAAATTACCAGCAGGTTGCTTACCTGCTTGTGTTGAAGCAATTTGTTGCTTAATTTGATTAATATTTAAACCATCAGTACTCCATTGTCCATTTACAACTTCACCCGTTTGTTTTAGTTGTACGGGTCTTATTCTATAAAAAATAAAGCCTTCACCGTCGTAGAGAGTGGGAATTGTATATTCTTTAGTCCCTACATTTTCTGGATTAAGAGACACTCTTGTTGCATTATTCTTAAAAATTAAACTAGCATCACTTATTAGCTGTAACTCTTCTTTTTCTACCCACGCCCACTCTATATCATAATAACTTGGTTTTACTCCATTTGCATCTGTCCATGAAATTTTACATTCATCATAAACTGCTGCGACAGGTGCTTTATTAACAGTTGCTACTTCAGATGTACATAAGAATTTATAATCTCGTTGTGGTGTTATTGCAGCAGTTAGATTGATGAAAGGAGCGATTTTGCTCCAATCGCCGCCGTATGTATTAATATCAGTAACTACAAGCCATATTTTCTTTGCACTACCAAATGAGAAATGATCTAAACTTGTAAATTTTGTACCCGCACCTTTTTTATAGTCAACTGTTAATGTTTTGTCGTTTAGAACTCTATCAATATTGTCAACAGCAGTTGTATAATGAATATTAAACTTTACCGTTACTTTAAAATCTGTGGTAATTAAATTGCCAAATTGCTCATCTACTTTTAATGTAATCAAATTTTTTATTGAATATTCTTTCGCTATCGTATTGGCATCGTTGTAATCGGGTATAATTACATTTGGCATTACTGCGCCAATGGTAAGAGGAGTAGATTGACCTCCAAGCACTTGCTTATAAGTGATTGGATCAGCATAAAGGCTGCAATGCAACATAATGATGGCACTTAAAAGTACACACACTTTCAAGATATATTGTTTCATATATTTCATACAACTACTAGATTAAGATGCGAGTGATTTATGTTCAATCAATGATTTAATTATCTGCTAGATTTATTCCATTTACATACAGTTTGTAATCTCGAAACTGATCAACTGGGATATACTGTTTTTTCATTCTATCGAAATAGATATACCTTTCATTTTTAAAAACTGAATAATCAATATTTGCCATTTTGTAATTTGAGAATACAATATCCATTGTTTTTGCACGAAAAACTTTCTTTCGGATACCAACTATTCCAGGAATTGTGTCGTTACTTACTTCATCATACTCATCGTATTTTACTTCAACTTGCTTTGGGTAAATACTTTTTTTATCGTACGTAATTTCTATGCTTTTATAGGGCAATCCATTACTGCCATTTAGGGTTTCAAACTTAATGGTACTATCGCCACTAGCTGTATTTGAATTAGAAGTAATGCTATAATATTTAGAATAATTAGCTACCAAGCTATCCACCATTGTTTTTAATGGTAAGGTATTAGCAGCCGATGGAAGTTTCTTTTTAGAAACAAATAGCACTTTACTTTGGTGAGATATGGTAAAAGCCATAGAATCGTTTTGCATAAATTCAATGTCGCCTAGCGTATAGCTAAAAGCCCCACCTTTTACTAAATAATTACCAGAACGCTGGCTTGTTTCGGTTTTACCTGTAACTGTATCCAGGGCAGTATATATGAAATCTACATTGAAGGCTAGGAAATAGCTGCTATCAAAAGCCCGACTCATACGATACAATTTTTCCTTGACCTCGGTACTAATATTATTATTTGTTTGCGCTATAACTGCTTTAATTCCAAACATTATCAGCATTGCAGTAATTGGGATTATTTTATTTCTCATACTAATAAGTGATTGTTTGTATTTTACTTTGAATGGCAGACCTAGTTTCTTTGATTGTTTTAATACCTTCTTTTGTCTCTTTTTTAACTCTTACTAATAAGCCATCGGCATCATACTCGTAAAAAGTTGCATAATTATTCTCATCTAATTCAGAGGTGAGTCTAAGTGTTACTGGGTCGTACACAAAAGACTTCATATTGGCATTAAAAGGATGAATTCGAATATCATCAAAATAAACAGGCTGAGTACTAGATAAATTTTTAAGCTTAATGGATGCTGTTGTAGCTCCATTTGGTACGGTAAATACACATTCGTATCTCTGCCAACCCTCAATTATATTACCTGCTGGTGCAAAAGTTATTGGCGTTGCACTAGTAAAAGCTAGCTCCAAGGCATTTTTATCATAGCCGCTACACATACAATCTTTACCACCTTCTTTTACCCAAGCACTTATAACCATTTTCTGACCAGCAATTAATGAGAACTTATCAATTTTAGCATTAGCAATCGGTTTGATTGTACCGAGTTTTTCGCAATAAGTGTCAGAGTAGACTTCACTATTTGAATTACTAAAATCGCTTGTAGTGTATAAATTTTTTAAAGGTATCTCATCGTACTGGCCAGCTATACTACTTGGTTTAGTCCAAAGTACATTAAAATTAGCCCCCCCAAAATCTTCATGAAAATGAGCTTTAATATTATACGATCCTTTCGATAATGTAATTGAACCATAAGCATTTGGTGATAATCCATTTCCATTCCAATCAGCAGCAATGCGCATTAACAATGTCCCAGTTTTAGTATAAATCTCAAAATATGCGTCATCATCAATTTGATTCATCATGAAATTATAGATACCGTTCTCTTCAACTTGTAGTATGCCATTCCACTGGGCGACAATTCTATTTTGATTAATAAAAGATGGGAAATTTTGGTTGCTTCCCGCAACTTCAAAATCTTGAAGAGTAAGTTTATCGTGTTGTCGTGTTCCCGCATATTGATAAGCGTCCCTACGCCCTAAATTATAATAGATACCATATAAACCTTTACCAGAAGGTGTAACCACCAAATCGTGAAATAAATTTCTCTGCAACTCTATCTTTACATCTGGCGTATTTCGGCTTTCTTCAATAGACAAATTGTTATTCTGAGGTAATGATGTAACAGAATTAGTTATATTAAAAGTTTCATTAGGTGCTACCATCAAACTACTTAAGCCCGAATGGCTTTCTGCTTGCGTAATATGATTCGGGGTATTATCGCCTAAATTCCAATGACGATGCGCTTTTTTGCGTTCTTCACTACACTCTACACAACTAGCTTCCTTGTAATCATAATCTTCAAAACTATCAAATCCAGTTTCTCTATATCTCGCATTATTAGTAACAGCTACTGGTAAATTATCATTGTAACCATATAAACCACTATTGTAACGCATTAGTGCATCAAAATTTTCAACCTCTAACCCTTTTCGGTTTACTTGACTAACTTGGCTATTCCACACCCAATTAGCATTAGATGATGGCATTACCTTAGCTGATGCTTGACTATATTTCCAATAAGGTTCAAAGTCTTTTATTACACCATCAGTTTTTATATTGGTGGGCGTTGTAATTGCATTCGTTGAATTGAATGCATTTTCTTGCCTTTCGCCATAAAAAACATAACTCTTACTATTGCGCCAATTACCTAAAATACCATGGAGATAAGGATTCATTTGCTGGTGGTCGAAAACAGAGTCGCATACATAGTTATAAGTGATTATTGGACTAGAAGGATTGGAAGGGCAAAATTTAGGAATACTACCATCAGAATATCTAATTTTATGTAATTTCATTATTTGAAAATTGTATTCACAACCTTCATAGCCAGTACTAAAAGAAATGCTCTGTTGTCCTGCGGCGAGTTTTTCTGTTGAGTTTGATGTGAAGTTATTCTGCGTGTTAAAAATATTGCCAGTTTCAGTAACTAAATCTATAAAAATATCTCGATTACTAACAAGTGGATTTAAGCCGCTATTAGAATGGTAACTTAGTACTCCGTAATAATCAATTAAATAATTATTACGGTTCTCAAAACATTCACCATCGTTTTCAAAAACTTGTTCAAATTTCACACAGTCTTGATTGTATAATGGCGTTTCTATTTTTTTTATATAAAATGCCTCTTCGCCTTTCCACTTATCTTTAAACTCAGTAGCACCTGATTTGATTACTTTGGTAGCATCAGTAATATCAATTTTATTGGTAACCGAATTTATAGGATTATTTAAGGAAGTAATACTACCAACCGATGCACTTAACATGTTTCTTTTACCCGAACGCACTATTCTAATATTTGCACTTGCTGCATTATATGGCGTACCATTTTTATCAATAAAAATAAAGCGATGATTTGTATTTCTGGTATCCTTAGCTATATCAACTGCCCAAATTTTATACTCATTACTTATTGGCAATACACTTGGGTCACCTAGTCCAATACAAGCAGTTGTATTAGATACACCTACACTGCTATTGTCTACTACATAAATTTCGTCACCACTTTCAAACAGTGTTTGATCAACAGCTGGTGTTTCTAAGAATCCATTTCTAAATAAAACATTGGTATACACCACATCAATATTCTTAGCTGCCGGTTCCATGCCGCTATAAACCCAATGAGCAGGGTAATTTAAATTATAAATAGGATTATTAAACTCATTTTGTGTGCGACTCACCAATACATCACCTGTTTCCTTATCGTAAACTAAGTTTTTGGTAGACACCATGCTTCCCTTATCTATTTGCAGCACACTATCTACAATACCATATTGATTAATTACTTTTAAAACAGAGACAGAACGATAAGTATTCACATCTCTCATTGGTGGCTTGAACATAATAGGTATTACTAAAGGGAAAGGACCGATTGTAAAGCCATCTGTGTTAAATTGAACACCACCACTAGTTGTCTCAGTTTTATGTTCTCTAAAATCAACCATCATTTCAATATCCTTACCAACTTCTTGTTCAGTGATGACACCATCTTTTCCAGCTACTTGCACATTGTTTTTTAAATTGAAAGAGTTATCACCTTTTTTCTCTAATCTGTAGAAGTATTCTGTATAGTTTATTGGATTTAACTCGTCATTTTCTGGATAAGATGCTTGACTTTTCATTTTTCCATTCATATCATTTAGTACTACTCTAAATCCTTGGCTGAGTGTTACCATCTCTTCTACATCAATTTTTAAAAATTTAAGAATAGGGTCTGACGTATATCGCACATTACTATTTCCATCAAAGTCTGTAAAATCACTAAATGAAGGAAAATCTTTTGAGGTATAATATTGGGTTTCTTGAATACCTACGCCAGACTTTATTTTTTTATCGCTTGAATTATTTGTCTTTGCACTACGATGTAGACTTGTAACTCTTACTTTACTGTAACCTACCATCGGTGACGGGAAAAACGTTTCTCCAAAAGGCATATCAATAAAGCCATATTGAGTTGGTCCCATGGGAAGTTTACTATCGTAATTTAGAACAGATTTAAAAGGATTTTCTTCAGCACCTATTGATGGCTCGTAAGTAGCAACACCGCTACTAATTGTTTTTTTTACGCCATCTACTGTAATTGAAGTGGTGTAATCATATTTTTGTCCGTATTCAGAATCAAAGCTATTGGTCATTTTATTCCAATTATCACTAATTCGAACTTGTTTAACACGATAACCACCACCTAATTTAGAATAATACGGATTATTTAAGCGAACATACGATTTACTCATATCTACCTTACTACACATTCTATTTAGCCTCGCTTTAGTTTCAATACCAGTAAACGCTTCGCCAATAGATGTCATCATACCTATTAAAGATCGAATTATTTGTATAGCTCCACTGGCAGAAGGATCAACATTTGAACTTGGATAAGCTTTAGCAGGTAAATTATCTTTCATAAATTGTATTGCTGTAGCCATCATAGGGCTAGCGTTACCACTTACTTCTTTAACCTTTACCCAAATCTTATTATCATTGGTTATGCCATAATTATTAATATCGCTGAAATCAACATTAGCATACACATTAATAGGTTCTACACCAGGTGGATTTTGATAATCTCTTGGCATCCACACCCAAATTTTGAAAGCCAATTGTGTAATACCCTCTAGGTAATCTCTATAAACAGTTATTTTTCTTGCTCTAGCACTTAGCGAACTCTCAGGCATTTTTGGTACTTCTATGAAAACATATTTGTAGTCATCATCTGAATAATTACCACCTAAATGAACAGCAGATTCATTTAAATATGGTCTAGGTGTATTTGTTGGACTATTTGCGAAACCTACTATTCTGAACATTTGAGCAGCACGCTTATTTTGAACATAGCCATAATCATCTGATTCGTAAGTGATATTTAATTGAGCACCAGCAGGTAATAAAATTTTATTTAAAGCCCATGGAGCCGCATTAACATCAATAACCTGTTTAGTGACTGAAGTATTAAACGGTGCATTTATTTGAAGGCTGTATGGGAAATCAGCATTTGATTGATTAGTAGGATTACTTATAAAGTCTTTGTATGTACCCCAACGATCAGCAGAATTTGTTGCGTATGGTTTATTATTTGTATAGCCAAATCGATAAACATTCTTCTTCAGCTTATCATTACCATTATAAGTAAAGCATACACTTTTGAGTGTTAATTTACCTTGCGAATTATCAGCATTTAAAGGCGTACCAATGCATAATTGTTTATCTTTTTGTGTTTCATCAAAATATTCGAAAAGAACTGATTTAATTGGCTTTGGCTGAATAGCCGATGAATTTGCTTGAATAGCAGCTAAGTATTTTATGTAGGCAGCTTTTGAATACAAGTCAATTCTATCAAGTTTTTTAAGAGCAGCATCGTCTTGTGATGTGTTTCCATTTTCATCACTTGGTTGTTTATTATCGCTTCTATTACCCAATCGAAATACTGCAATCATGTTTTTAGACTCTACAGAATGCCAATACCACATTTCACGCTCCCCATAAGTATACGAAGCTTTTTGGTCATTACCATCTGTTTTAAGCCCTTCATTATATATAGCTGTATTTGCACTATTTGCCTTAAAGGGTGTACGCCATTTATAATTTTTCCATTTTGTGCCATCAAAACCAAAACGACTATAATTAAACTTAATTGCATCGCCTAAATCATCATCAGTAATACCATTATTCGTTACATCAACATAGTCTGACGATAATAAAGCGGTTAAAAGAAACGAATGTGCATAAGCTGGTGTTGTTTCCGCTTGATAGAAATTATCTTTCCCAGATATATTGCTTGACGAATTTTCGCCACTATTGTAGGTCACAATTCCACGATTGACATCTATTGGAGTACTTCCAACACTAAAACTAACTTCTTTTTGAATGGTATTATAAACAGGAATTCCATAAATATAACGTTTCCCATCCTGCTCTAACACATCAATTTCGGATATGTGGTTTCTACGTCGATAGTTAGAATCAATGTCCATGGGCTCATTAGACTCCGT
Source organism: Flavobacterium sp. (assembly GCA_030053925.1). GTDB lineage: Bacteria > Bacteroidota > Bacteroidia > Chitinophagales > Chitinophagaceae > Parasediminibacterium. The sequence continues at coordinate 6,916 of JASGCX010000030.1, read as the reverse complement.
AACCCTAGAAATTGTATTAACAGGTGTTTCTGCCACATTACAGTTTCCTATTAAACTAAAATCATTTAATGGATATATTTTTATTTTCTTATCAAAACCAATTCTTTCAGCTTCTTCAGCAGTTAGGTAGGAAATTACCTGAGTTCTTTTGTCTCTAATTTTCTTTGATGTATTATCAGCATTTAACGAAATTTTTTTGCTAAATTTTCTATTATTATCAAAAATATCAACTGCTGGTAAGGCTATTGGCTGGCTAGAGCCATTATTTAATAAGCTTAGTCTTGCGATATTGTCTCCACCAATGGCTTCGTAGTAGTCTTTAGAAACAATGGCTTTTTCTCCCGGATTTTTAAAATAAACCCCTTCTCTTTCAGCCTTTGATGTTTGGAATTTCAAAGCTCCTTCCGCATCATTATTACTGCTCCATTTATATACGGTTGTTGGTGTATTTACATAGTTATATTCTATACCGCCATGAAATAAATTACCAGCCCCTAATTCAAATCCAAAGGAATTATTTTCAGACTTTGTTCTGGTATATGGGTCTCTTACAAAACCAACGTTTCCCCTATAAGCTCTGAAGCTACCACCCGTACCCTCGCCACTAATACTAAACACATCGTAAGTATAATATGGTATAGATATTAAAGGCGTAGTTTGTGTGTATGGACCATCATTAAGCCTATTAAAATCAAGCAAAGCTGCCTTATTATCGTTACCATTCTCAAGATGTAGATAACCAACTGCCAGTTTTTTCTGTATAATATCAATGGGCTTAATTTGCCCTTTAGATAAGTAGCCTTTAATTGAAACGCTGCCATGAAAGCCAATGGTTGCCCCACCTGTTTTGAATTCGAAGCTTGTATTAGAATGCGTTAAAGGCATTCTGATGCTAGGAACATAAGACGGCTTTGCAAAACTTATTGAAGTATTTAATGGATAAGAATACGACGCACCAGGATAAGATGTATTAGTAACTCTATTAAATTTACCAACCTCGCCTTCAATGTTCAATCCACTTATACCTGATCTAGAATTGTAGCTTGTTCCAACTTGAAAGCCGTATTTATCATTTTTGTCTGCCTCTTTTAAATATAAACCCATACTTGGTTGTATAGATAAACCTTCTTGCGAATTAATATTTAAACCTATACCTAAATTTACAGAAGGTGTAAAAGATGTATTTTCATCTCTACTCTTCTTGCTAAGTCCTAAACTTATACTTGCATTTCCTCCTGCTTCAATACCAAAACCTTTATTCGTATTGTAAAACAGACCAGCATTAAACCCGATATCAGGCCCTAGACCAAAAAACTCACCACTTGCAGACGCTGAAACACCATAAGTTTTATCATCCTTAATGTGCTGCGTTTTTGTTATTAGGTCTGTTCCATCAAAATCATCTGGCAAACCTCTCATATTCCTAGTAATAGCGCCAGGATTAATATTCCAACCTAGCCCTACCCAGCTAGCCTCTTGTTCCATAGTTATACCACCACTGTAAAAAAGATTAATTGGATAACCACCAACATCCATTAGGGGAATATTATAAGAAAAATCACCAGTAAAAGTATTAACAAGGTTATCTGCATTTACAGATTTAAAAGAAGCCATTTCAGGCTGACTAGGTCCACCACCAAAAAAGTGTTCTAGCCTTCTTTTATCATCAGATAGATTTCTAATAGCCCTTATTTCCTTAGCATTATCAAGAACTTTAGAATAACGATGCAAATAGTCAATACCATTAAAAATATTGCCTTCTAATGTACGCTTTGATGCAAAGAGCGTTCCTAAAAAATTAAAATAAAATACCACTAATAATATAGAAGCAGAAAACTTTTGGCGATTCATAAATTCAATATTTACAATGTTTATTCTTATACCAGAACTTATTTATAATATTTTGGTAGATATCTCAGTGTGAATTTTTCTCCTAGACTATTAACCCAAACAATTTGATATGTCTTCTTCTCATCAAGTTTTAATCTTGTAGAAATTTGTTTTACTAAATAATTTTCACCATGTTTTATCGGAACAATTAAATTCTCAATGCAGCTTTTATCGTCACTACCATCTTCTTTCAAACATAAATTTGCGATAGAATCCTTCGTATAGTTATATAATACTATTTTAACAAAACCTTGATGCATTATTCCAATATCGCTTTTACGTAGTCCAATTGACAAATAAGGCGTTTGTTCCAAAATATCATTTATACTATCTCGCACAACAGTAAACTGCCAAAATTCACTTTTAACACTATAATTAGGATCGTAGGCTGTTACTTGCCATACATAATCATGATCTACTTCTAGGGCTTTATAAGAAGATGGTAGAACTTTAGAAACCTGAGTCAACCCGTTTTCAAAATATATTGGACTGCTGTTTTTTAAAGCATCACTTGCACTTTGTCCCTTCTGCTGCTCTACTAATTTTATTTCATATTTCAAATCACTAAATATTTGCAATGGTGTTGGGGCTAACCATGAAAAATTAGGGCGAATCTCATATATTTTACCTTTATCAGAAGGTTCATTAAGTAAAGGCGGTGTTAATGGCTCTACATTCAGTTCTAGGCATTCTTGAGCTATAGGTGACTCACCTTTATTTAATTTTGTAAGTGAGTAACAAATAAAGTATTTGCCAGCTTTCAACCACTCGTTACTTGTGCCTATAGTGTTGTATGAATAAAAAATTGGCAGTACAGAATTATAAAAAATGGTTTTAGCACCTTTTGGGATATTCAAATTGCTACTACTAGCATTAAAAACGGTTCTATTGCTTTTATCATTGATTGTTAATTGTAAAATCCCATCAAACTGTTGGTCTTGGTTTACTACAATTACATTCCAAAGCATATCAGTTTTAACTATCCCACTTGGCAAGCTAGGAGCAGTAATAACAACCTGTGCTTGTGAAATGGTAACAGATAAAATAAAAACCAAACAAAAACATTTAATACGCCGCATAGTTTATAGATATTTAATTAGAATAATTCTGCCTAAATCAGCTTTAGACAGTTCATTATTTTTTGATGGTATAAAAAGTTGATCATAACTAGCCCTTATAGTAGCCCAATGACCAATTGTAATGGTTGCATTACCTGTACCTCCCCAATAACTATTTCCAGACTTGATTTTATTATATTTAAATCCGAAGCCGACAGACAACCATTTAATCTTAGAAATTTCTACAGAAGACTCAATTGTAAAATAATTCAAAGTCTGTTGTTTATTTAAGGTAAATCCAGCTTGCAATACAAGGTTATTAGAGCTAAAAGACTGATTTACTTGAAATGATTTGCCATTATAATAAACAAAGCCAGTGTCACTTGACTGATTGATAAATTCATTATAATTTACTATCGTAGATGAATAAAAACTGCCTATTTTTTTTGTATAACCACCTGTTGAATTAAACATATAATAGAGATTCTGTACAATCTTATTACTATCAAGTTTTATTAATTGTGTTCCAGGGAAATAACCAACGCTTAGGAAAAATGCTTTTTGGCGTAGATCAACTTTTAATGTTTTAAAAACAGTATTTGTATTAAAATTCTGTGTAACAGATGGATAATTAAAATCATTCTTACGTAAAGCCGCAGTTAATTTTATAGAATTTTTAAATAATTTTTGCTCCAACTTAAGCGACCAAGCACTTTGATTAAGTGTATTACTAAAGAGATTTATACTCTGAAATGCGTAACCTATTTTACGGTAATTACCATTTAATAAAGTATGCGTTTGGTCGAAATTCAAGGAGATTTTTGCAGCAATTGCCATATTGCTATTATCACTAAATCCGAAGAGTTTGGCTGGCTTATCTCGATTTATACTATTTAAAGTAGGGCTTGTTTTAGCGAACTCACATTCTATATAACTATCATCTTTCAAGAAAAATTTGGTTAAAAGCGAATAGCCAGTAAAATAATTTGACATGTAATTGTTCGATAAATAAGAATTCTTTTTACCTGCAAAAGAACTCACAATTAAACTAGCTTTATTATCTCTAACTAAGCCGAGTCGAGCAATATAAAACTCCTGTTTAGGCATTAGATTGTTGTTAGCCATGAAAAAATCACGGAAGCTGTAATCTATTCTTCCAGCAGCAATTGCATAATATAAATTTGGCTGGTATTCAATTTGTAAGCCAGTTAAGTTTAAATTTCTTACTGTCAGGTCACTATAGTCAACATTAGACCTACCAATTCCAATAGACTTGATATTATCTAACAATGAGGAAAATTTATCATTTTTATCTAGCCTTTTTTCGCCATATTTCTGTTTGTGGATTTTCCATTTGCCGTAATCGCCAAATGAAGTTTCAAAACTCTTTTTTTCAGATATAGTAGCATTATTAATACTGTCATTATATTTAAGAAGCTTCTCCATAGAAGATTTTAATGAATTAATGCGCTGTATCTGTGCCTCGTACCATTTTTCGGTGGGGGTTTTGGTTACAGTATCTTTAATCCATTTAGGCATTTCTTTAGTATGCTTTTGCCACACTGTATCACCAGGTATTACAACTTGGAACTCTTCACTTTTATGTTTTAATGTCTTAAAAACACTGTCTTTTAAATAGAAAGAAATGACATTTACAGACTTTTTAAATCTTGCTTCTAGCAATTGCTCTCTTTCATGCACAATAGCTTGAGTAATTGTTTTCTCATCAAGCCCCTTCAAAATATCATTATATTCACTATCCATTTTTTTTATCGCTTGTTGATTACTCTTTATCGCTTTTTCAAGTGGTTTATCAACTGTAATTCTCTTTAGGTAATGTTCTCTTCGCAACTGAGTAAAAGCATACTTGTCAAATACAAAACCTAAATCAAAAAAGTTATTAAAAAAGGGATTGTTAGTTTGTCTTGTAGTAAAAGATACATTAAACGGATACCTATTTTTAAGTGTAAATTTTAGCTGACCACTGATTGTATGTTGTTGATATGCCGAAGAAGCAATAGGGGTATCAATCCTTTGATTATAGTAATACTCATAACTAATGTATCCTTTTACATTTAGGAAATCTAATACTTTCTTAGTTACGATTTCAGATTTACTCTCATCGTTTTGATATGTTAGACTCATTTTTTTTACAAATACTTGTTCAAAAAAATACCCCTTACAAACGTTTTGACTAAAATTAACATAAGTAAGTCCACTGTCACTTTTTACCTTAAGGTAATAGATACTAGCGTCAATATCTTCTGTCTCTATCGACTGACTTTTTACTGATAATACCAATATCAGTAAGCTAAAAGTAATTAGATATTTAGCCCTATTACGCATTAAATACTATTGCCCCCTCGTTTTTTTAAGTAATTGAATTTCTTTTTTTTGCATTTGCAATTCTTTGTTTTGCTCTATCACATACAAAGTCAACTCCTCAATCTTTTTCAATAAAACCGCTTGATTATCACCCAAATCAATACCATTAGCTGCCACCTCACTTGCAGAAGGCACATCTGGTAAGTGCTGGTGTTGTTTGATATATGTTTCTAAATCTTGTAGGGGGCGTAATTTGTAAGAAGGGACAAATACATAGTCTGCCCAACCAGCTAATTGCGTTACAACCAATTTTCTTACACCAACTTTTCCATCAACAACCATTTTATAAGAAGCACTTGGTGCAGGAAATGTATTTGTTCCAATTAATACTGTACCGCCTAAGTCTGAAATGATTGTATTACCTCTTATATAGTTGTTACCATCACTGTATGGAAACCACGTTTCATAACCGTTACTACCTGTAATTTGAAGTCCTGCTGTTGAATTTGGCACTACCACTTGCAATTTACCAAGGGGTTGCATAGTGCCTATACCAACATTGCCATCTTCTGTTATTGCCAAGCGCATATTGCAACAAGCACCATAGCTAGTACCATCAGCAGGATAATTCCAAAATTGCAATCCGCCTGCACCAACCGATGGTCCATTCTTTTTCATGTTATAAATAACCCATTTTGACTCTGCACCTGTTCTGCCATTAGCATCAATCTGAATGGCACCACCAATACCACTACTATTATAATAATCCGAGACCTTTATTTTGCCTCCATTCACATCTAATTTTCCATCTGGTTCATTAATACCTATGCCCACGCTGCCGTCGCTTTTTCTAACAAATAAAGAACTAGCCAAATAAGTATCATCTTGCGTTCTAAATTCAAAAGGAACATTATAAACATTAGCGGTTGGTTCAGAAACTGTTGAGCAACTCGCACTAATAGCATTTACCCACGAACCTGCACCTGCTTCTACAGTATAAAAGCCATTACCATTATATACACCCATATATACATAAATATCAAATAAATCTGTACTGTTATCATGTACAATTTTTATTTGACTAGCAAGTTTTTTTTGCCCATAATTAGTAGCTATCGCTGTAAAGTATTTGCCACCTTCGCCGGCAGATGCGCCGTTGCTTGTTCTAATAAATATTTCAGTACGACCGTTTTGGCTTTGCACTGCATTATAGCCTGCCCCAGCGAACAAACGTATAAACGCATTATTACCCTCTTGAGGCAAAGTCAACGTTCCCATTTTTATCCATCCTGGGTTATCACAGGTAGAATACTTAAAAGTGTTTAAATTAACAGTATTGTTACTGCTGCTTGGTGGCGCAGTAAAAACAGTAGTTTGGGCATTGAGATAATTAATCCCTAACACCATAATTCCTAGAACTAATAATTGTTTCATACTTTTTTTTCATTTATAAATTCTAATTTAAAATTCTACATCCCCCAACCCACTCTAAACAGTATAGGCAGTGGGGGTACATGGTTTTGTTGGTTTAAAAAATCGTATAGCACTTTGGTACTCTTCTGTTTGGTAATGGGTAATAAGCTAACATTGCTATCTTTTGCCATTGCGGCTATTGGGCTTTGGCAATTGCCACCAATAACTAC
>JASGCX010000029.1:16717-41303 GCA_030053925.1 Flavobacterium sp. | reverse complement strand
AATATTTTTTTCGCATAACTAAATCTTAAAGCTTATAACGCTAAAGTGTGTTAACTACTATCTGATAACGATTTGATATTGGATTTGGCATTGTTGGCCAATTTAATTTCTAGTCTCTGCAATATAGCCTGTCACTTGCATCTATACAACTACTTGGGCTTAATAGCTAGCTAAGTGGTGCAGTGTGCAACGCTTCTATCGCTGAATAACGATATTGGGTTGGTGGCATCCATAAAAAAACATCCGCCACTAGGGCGGATGATGAAACCTAAAACCAGTTGGGCTTATAATCATATTACCTATACGGTCTTAGGTTTCAATTTAGTTTTATCAAGATAGGCTTGCAATTGTTCAAAAGTCATTCCTTTAATATCTTTTGAAATCTTGTCCTTTATTTCTCTGAAAGTTTTAACCGTGTCAAAATCTTTTTCAACTTTAGTCTTCGTTTTCATTGTTTACAATTTCTTTCGGTGAATGTATTTCTAATGTCGCATAACCCAAACGTAAATTTATTGAATTATACCCTCGGATTCTATAGACGTTTACAATATGCTTGAAATTCTAACTTACAAGCATGTCAACTTTGCTTAAAGTAGCTGTTGCAATATGGATGCAATCGTCCAAACTTGTTTCTCCTACCACCTTCTCGTTCACATAAGTTTGTGCAAGCTGTAATGCTTCTGGCGTTACCAATACCTTTTCTTTCAACTCATCTTGCAAATTTTCAAAAAAGTTTCTAACTAGTTCGGGTGCATTTGTAAGTTCACTTTCAGTCAAGTTAGAATAGATACATTTGATTTTACCTAAAGCAACTTTCACAAAAAGCAACGTTGTTTCTTCTTCAAATTCTATATCGAATAGACCACCAAAAACTGAAATGCCAAAGTTATAAATTTTTGCTCTGTATGTCAAGGAGTTTGGCGTGTCTCACAAGTTTTAAAGAAGCGTTCTTAATTCTTATCCCTGTCACTTGCATCTATACAACTACTTGGGCTTAATAGCTAGCTAAGTGGTGCAGTGTGCAACGCTTCTATCGCTGAATAACGATATTGGGTTGGTGGCATCCATAAAAAAACATCCGCCACTAGGGCGGATGATGAAAACTAAAACCAAACTACAAAGTGCGTTTTCGCCGTCATTGCGAGGCACGAAGCAATCTGATTTATTGAAAGTTAAATTTCAAGGTGAGCCCATAAGTAATTGGGTCGCCTAGTACACCTGCATACAAGCCTGAGTTACCTGCGGCTGCTTGCAATTGCTCGAAATAGTTGGTGCCTGTTAAGTTGCGGGCCCAAGCAAAAATGCTAAAGCTGTCTGACTTAAAGCCGATACGGCCATTTACCAAACTATAACCAACTACGTTTAACACGGCTGAAGGCGTTGGGTTTGATGAATAATCTGAACGGTAAGAGGCATCTATGGCTACAAAATATTTACCAGTTCTGTTTTGGAACACAAAAAAAGAGCAGCAAAATTTTGCTGCTCTCTACATTAACCCCTGTTTAACCCCTTAACCCAAAATTGTTCTTACAGTAAAATCGCCAAAGGTTTCTTTCTTCTTTCTACCTTTTTTGTATTGGCCAAATAAATTGTCAAGCTGTTGTATAATGGCTGTTTCGTCTAGTTGTTCTTTGTACTTGGTGTTAAGCCTTGTGCCTTCTCTATCGCCGCCAATGTGTAAGTTATAATGCCCTGCAGATGTGCCTACCAAACCAATTTCAGCGGCATAAGGCCTTGCGCAACCATTAGGGCAGCCCGTCATGCGAATAACGATGTCGTCTTTTTCAAGTTGGTATTTTGCCAATAACGGCTCTATTTTGCTTATTAATGTTGGTAAATAACGTTGCGCTTCTGCTAATGCTAGTGGGCAAGTAGGCAAGGCAACACAAGCCATAGAATTAATACGCAGGCCTGTTAAGTTGCTTTGCTTTTCTATAATTTGATACGCGTTTAGTAATGCTTCAACAGCGGCTTTATCAGCTTCTTCAATATCGCTTAAAATAAGGTTTTGGTTACTGGTAAATCTGAAGGTGCATTTGCCTGCTTCAGCAATAGCCAACAAGGCCGATTGTAATGGATAATCATTTTCATCTGTAACCCTACCATGTTCTACAAATAGGGTATAGTGCCATTTGTTTTGATAATCTTTTACCCAGCCATAGTCATCTTTTCTTGCAGTAAATTTTGCTTCTTTGGCAGGCTCAAGTGCAAAGCCAATGCGGTTTTCAAGCTCTTTGGTAAAGGCTTCTACACCCATTTTATCAAGCGTGTATTTTAAGCGAGCTAGCTTTCTATCTGCACGGTTGCCAAAATCTCTTTGTATGGTTAATACTTCGTAAACGGCTTTTAAGGTTTTTTCTTCGGAATTGGTAAAGCCAATTACTGTGGCCAATCTTGGATAGGTATTTGGGTTGCCATGTGTAGCCGATAAGCCGCCACCAACCGCAATGTTGAAGCCTTTTAGTTCGTTGTTTTCTATAATGGCTATCAACCCTAAATCGTTGGTTAAAACATCCACTTCGTTGTTAGGTGGTATGGCTATGCCAATTTTAAATTTACGAGGTAAGTATCTGTCTTGATACAAGGGATCTGCCTCATTAATTTCAGCAATCTTTTCTTCGTCTAGCCAAATCTCGTAGTAAGCCCTTGTTTTAGGCAACAACAACTGACTTATTTTGTCTGCATACGCATGTACTTGCGCATGAATAGGCGATTGGTGCGGATGCGATGCACAAGCCACATTTCTATTTACATCACCACAAGCAGCAATAGAATCTAAACCAACTTGACTAAAACTTTGCAATGTAGGCTTGATGGCACTCTTTAAAATGCCATGTAATTGTATGGTTTGCCTTGTGGTAATTTTAATAACACCAGTAGAATATTTGCCAGCAATATGATGTGCCGCCGCCCATTGTGGCGATGTAATTAAGCCGCCGGGTATGCGCATCCGCACCATAAACGAATACAATTTGTCTAGCTTTTTCTCGGCACGTTCTTCACGCAAGTCACGGTTGTCTTGCTCGTACATGCCATGAAACTTTACTAGCGCATGGTCGTCTTCACGCACTGCGCCGGTAATCTCGTCTTGTAGGCTTTCACGCAGGGTACCACGCAGCCCTTGGCTTCTCAGTTTGATATGTTCTACAGCAGATAATTGTTGTTTTTCGCTCATAGTAATTGTTTTTATTAAACCACAACGGCAGCACGCTTTTTTAAACCACAACGGCGGCACGCTTTATTAAACCACAACGGCAGCACGGCACAAAGTTTCACAACGGAAATAACATTAGCACATCAGCACATAAGCAAATCAGCAAATCAGCAAATCAGCACATCAGCACATTAGCCACAACGGCAGCACGGCACAAAGTTTCACAACGGAAATTACATCAGCACATCAGCACATCAGCACATCAGCACATCAGCAAATCAGCACATCAGCACATCATCACATTAGCACATCATCACATTAGCACATCATCACATCATCACATCATCACATCATCACATTAGCACATCATCACATCATCACATCATCACATCATCACATCATCACATCATCACATCATCACATTATCACATTATCACATCATCACATTATCACATTATCACATTATCACATCATCACATTAGCCACATCATCACATTAACTACTCACTAATACAGGTCTTCCATAAACCTTAATTCATCCTTCATTTTCTCAAAGTATTCAGCGGCTTGTGCTTCTGTTTTATAGCCTTGCTCTTTTATAATTTGTACCAGCGTGTGTTCAACATCTTTACCCATTGGGTTTTTAGTGCCAGCTAGGTACACAACGGCACCGCTTTCTATCCATTCGTACAGTTCTTTTGCTTGCTGCAACATGCGATGCTGCACATACACTTTCTCTTCTTGGTCTCTACTAAAAGCTAGGCTAATTTTTGTTAAAACACCTGTGCTGTACCAGTTTTGCCATTCGGTTTGGTACGAGAAATCGGTGGTAAAATGTTGGTCACCAAAAAACAACCAGTTGCGGCCTGTGGCACCAGTGGCATCACGTTCGGCCACAAAAGCACGAAACGGCGCAATGCCAGTACCAGGGCCAATCATAATGATGTCTTTGGCTGGTTCTACTAGTTTAAAGCGCTTATTTGGCTGTATAAAAAAGTTGAGTTGTGTATTTGTTTTTTGCAACGATAAATAGCGAGAACACAAACCAAATTTCTGCACACCATCTACTTCAAAAACATCTTTGGCTACGGTTAAGTGTACCTCGCCAGTATGTGCAATAGGCGACGATGCAATGGTGTACAAGCGTGGAGGTATGGCATTTAAAATACCAAGCACTTCTTCAAATTGTTCGGCATTTTTTAACGGATAAATTTTTAGTAAATCCAATAAATCCATGCGCACAATTGGTATTTCTTGCCCAATAATAGCAGCGTATTTTTTAATGGTATTTTCTTGTAAGTAAGCAATGTTCGCTTTCTTGGTTAATAGGTTCAATATTGTGTCAGACTCTTTTTTAAACTCAACAATTTTCTCTTGATTAATACCTACAAGCGTTAAAATAGATAGCACTACTTCTAGGTTGTTTTCAGGCACTACACCAAGCGAATTGCCACATTGGTAGTCAATATCGTTTGCAACAATTTCTATGTGGTGGGTTTGCTTATTACTACCGCTACCGTTTAAGTTAATGTTGGCAGCAATAGTGCCTGTGTATATTTTTTTGGTTGTTACACGCTTTGCAGGATCAGCCACTACGGTAGGTGTAGGCGCAACAGTAGCAGCAGGTGCATTAATGGTTTGTAACACTTGGTTAAACCATTCATTAGCTTCTGTATCGTAATCTAAATCGCATTTTTTTAAAGGTGCAAATCTTGTAGCACCAAGCTTTTCAAATTGTGCATCTACATCTTCACCAGTTTTGCAAAACATAGGGTAAGATGTATCGCCTAAGGCCAAAACGCTGTACTTCATTTTAGGCACTGTAAAGCCATTTTGGTGAATATGGTCGTAAAATTTTTTGGCACCAACAGGCGGTTCGCCATCGCCTTGTGTACTAATGACAGTAACAAAATAATCTTCTTTTGCAAGGTCGGCTAAACGGTATTGATCGAGGCTTATAAGCTTGGCATTAATGCCTGTTTTTTTTGCTTTAGCAGCAAAGTGGGAAGCCAATTTTTTTGAGTTACCAGTTTCTGTGCCATAAGCAATTGTTACCTTTTGGGCAGCTACACTAGCAGGCGTAGCAATAGGTGTTGCGCTTGTAGTACCAATGCTTAATTTGCCAGCAATATAGCCATGTATCCACGTTAACTCGTCCTTTGAAAGCGTTGCTATCAAAGCGTTCCATTGCTGTAGTCTTGCTTCATCCAACATAAAGAAATATATTTTATAGTCGTGCTAAGGAACCAAGCATCTAATGAGTTTTGATTAGACACATCCCTCGTTAGGGTGACTGTTATTTTGCTGTTAGTTCTTTAAAAATGCTACCATTAGTTGCTGTGGTTTTAAACCATTTAAACTGATGATGTAGGCTTACCACTTCGCCCACAATAACCAAACTAGGCGAACTAAATTGAATGTCTTTAAAATCGGCTGCACATTTTTGCAAAGTGCTGATGCTTACTTTTTGGTGAGGTGTGGTAGCTTGTTCTATTACTGCTATTGGTGTATTTTTTTTTGGTGCATAGCGGGTAAGTAACGCTGCTAAATAGCCTACATTTTTCGATGCCATATAAAACACCAATGTATCTTCTGTGGCAGCTAAGTAAGCCCATTTTTCGGGGCGATAATTAGTACTTGGGTTAAACGTAATCCATTGAACACCTTGTGCAAAACCTCTAGCCGTTAAAGGAATACCTGTATAGGCAGAAGCGCCTGCGGCAGCGGTAATTCCGGGTATAATTTCAAAGGGAATGTTATTATCTAGTAACGCATACAACTCGTTTAGTACATTGCTAAAAAAGGCAACATCACCACCTTTTAAACGCAGTACACGCTTGCCTTTGGCCGCATGTGCTACTATTAAAGCGTTTATTTCATCTTGTGTGTAAGAGGCATTGTTATAGGCTTGTTTGCCAGCAATAATTACTTCTACATTTTTACGTGCATGGTTGGTAATAATATCAGTATTCACCAGTCTATCGCTGATAATTACATCTGCAATAGCTAGTTGTTTTTGCAGTTTAATGGTAATTAAATCTGCATCGCCTGGGCCTGCACCTGCTATTATTACGTAGCCTTTGGTTGATATGTTGTTGCTTGCTTGCATGTGGTATTTTTAATTTGAGATTTGGGATTCTTCGCTACTCGGTTCTTCAAATTTCAAATCGCAAATTTCAAATTGTTTAGAACAATCCTTCAATTGATAAATATCTTTCGCCAGTATCGTAATTGAACGTTAGTACAGTTGCACCTTCGGGTATGTCGGCTAGTTTTTTTGCTACTGCTGCCAATGAAGCACCAGTAGAAACACCTACCAAAATGCCTTCTTCTTTGGCTATGCGTTGTGCGTAGGTGTATGCTTCATCTTTACTTACTTGAATAACGCCATCTAAAATTTTGGTGTTTAAAATGGATGGTACAAAACCAGCACCAATACCTTGTAATGGGTGAGGGCCTGGGGTACCGCCGCTTAATACTGGCGATAATTGGGGCTCAACTGCATATACTTTTAGGTTAGCAAATTTTGCTTTTAAAACCTCTGCCACACCTGTAATGTGGCCACCTGTACCTACACCAGTAATAATATAATCAATACCATTTGGAAAATCTGCTGCTATTTCTAATGCAGTGGTTGTGCGGTGAATTTCGCTATTAGCAGGATTGTCAAACTGTTGAGGCATCCAAGCATTTGGTGTAGATGCGGTTAGTTCAGTTGCTTTTGCAATAGCACCTTTCATGCCTAGTTCTTTAGGTGTTAATACAAACGCTGCACCGTATAAAGCCATTAAACGTCTGCGTTCAATGCTCATACTTTCGGGCATTACTAAAATAATTTTATAGCCTTTTACAGCAGCTACCAATGCCAAACCAATACCTGTGTTGCCAGACGTTGGTTCAATAATTACACTGTTTGTATTTAGTAAACCTTTGGCTTCGGCATCTTCAATCATTGCCAATGCAATACGATCTTTTATGCTTGCACCTGGGTTTGTTTTTTCTAGTTTAATGTACACTTGGTGTTTGTTGCCAAACAATTTATTGATTAATACATGTGGTGTATTGCCAATGGTTTGTAAAATGCTATTTGCTTTCATAAATTTTTATTAAAAATGCGTTGGAGATTAAATGACAAAATTTAGAACTTCTGAAAAATAGTAGCTACCTTTTACAGTGATTTCGCTTTTATGGTACACAATTGAAAAGGGGTCTACACTATTGGTAAGCCAAACATTACCGCCAATAGTAGAGCCATGCCCAATAATTGTTTTGCCGCCAAGTATAGTAGCACCACTGTATATTACCACATTATCTTGAATAGTTGGGTGACGTTTTTTGCTAGCATTTGCTTTATTTACATTTAATGCACCTAGCGTTACGCCTTGGTAAATTTTTACATTGTTACCAATAACAGTTGTTTCGCCAATAACAATACCTGTACCGTGGTCTATTGTAAAGTGCTCACCAATAGTTGCGCCAGGGTGAATATCGATACCAGTTTTGCTATGCGCATATTCTGATAATAGGCGAGGTAGGGTAGGTATTTTTTGGGTGTGTAATTGATGTGCTATGCGATGTACAGCCGTTGCATAAAAACCAGGATAAGCTACTAATACTTCCTCAATAGAAGTTGCTGCTGGATCAAACTCTAAAGTTGCGTTGGCATCTTTAATTAATTGATTGTACAACGTTGGCAATACTTCAAAGAAAATTTCAGTGTTTTTTTCTACTTGTTGTTTATGCTTTAGTAAATCAAATAGTATTACTTCAAAGGTACTTTTATGATTTTGGTAGCGTTGCAAAAGCGTTTCTTTAGTTTGAAATTTCTCTCTACAAGAAGCAAATAAAAACGTGAATAAATCATCAATAAATTGTTCGGTTAGTTCCTTATCAGGAAAGTTGCCATAGCAATTTTCGTTGCGTTGTAATAATTGTTGTATGAAGTTATTATCGGTCATTATCTATTGTTAATTATTGAATCATGCAGGCACCAACGGTTACATTGCTGGTTTCGTCTATTAAAATGGCACCACCATTTACACGTAAGTTTTTATAGCTGTCAAATGCAACAGGAATGGCTGTTTTAATGGTTGCTTTTACTATATCGTTCAAGCCAGCACTTTCAATATTCAGTTCTTTTTTTAGTGTGTTTACGTTCAGTTTGTATTCAATATCTTTCACTACACTTCTTACTCTTGTACTATTTATTTGCAGCAAGTATTTTTTACCAGCGGTTAGCGGTTTGCTATCCATCCAGCAAAGCAAAACTTCTAATTCTTGCTCAACCTGTGGTAAGTTTTTATTGTTTACAATTACATCACCACGGCTCACATCTACATCATCTGCTAAATGTAAAATGATGCTTTGCGGTGCAAATGCTTCTTCTACTTCTTTACCACCTAATTCAATTTTTGAAACCTTAGTTTTTACACCAGAAGGTAATACTGTAATGCTATCGCCCACTTTATAAATGCCACTGATTATTTTACCTGCATAGCCTCTATAATCATGCAATTCTTCGGTTTGTGGGCGTACCACATATTGCACAGGAAAACGACTATTGGTTAAGTTAATATCATCTGCAATAGATACATCTTCTAAGAAGTTCAACAATGTATCGCCTTCATACCAAGGTAAATGGGTTGATTTATCTACAATGTTGTCGCCATTTAAAGCGCTAATAGGTATGTAGGTAACATCTTTAATGCCCAATTGCTTTGCTAGTTCTGCATAATCAATCAAGATATTATTGTACACATCTTGCGAATATTCTACCAAATCCATCTTGTTTACTGCCACCACAACATGTGGAATATTTAGCAAAGAAGCAATAATAGAATGTCTTCTCGTTTGCTCAATAACACCTTTTCTAGCATCAATCAAAATGATGATTAACTCAGAGTTTGAAGCACCGGTAACCATGTTTCTTGTGTACTGAATATGGCCGGGCGCATCTGCAATAATGAACTTGCGTTTTGGTGTAGAAAAATATTTGTAAGCCACATCAATTGTAATGCCTTGCTCTCTTTCGGCACGCAAACCATCGGTTAACAAAGCCAAATCAATCTCACCATCTTCACGGTTTTTGGTTTGTTTTTCTATTGCTTCCAAATGGTCTATCATAATGCTTTTGCTATCATACAATAAACGACCAATTAATGTGCTTTTCCCATCATCTACACTGCCTGCTGTTATAAATCTTAGTAAGTCCATAAAATTTTATTTGCTGCCCCTAAAGCGGAGGTTTTGGTTAGTTTAAAATTTGTTTGCTTGCCTTAACTCCCTTTTGGGGTTGGGGCTTTTAGAAGTACCCATTTTTCTTTCGGTCTTCCATGGCTGCTTCACTCACTTTATCATCAATTCTTGTTTCGCCACGTTCGCTTGTTTTTGTAGCAATAATTTCAGTGATAATGTCATCAATGCTGCTTGCATTGCTTTCTACGGCTGCTGTACAAGTCATGTCGCCAACTGTTCTGTAGCGTACTTTTTTTACAGAAACTTTATCAGTCGCTTCCAATTCAATAAATTCAGACATGGCTACATATTGACCTTCAAATTCCAACACTTTACGGTCATGCGCAAAGTAGATAGAAGGTAAGGCAATGTTTTCTCTGCGGATATAATTCCAAATGTCTAATTCTGTCCAGTTGCTGATAGGAAACACTCGAACGTTCTCGCCTTTATCAATTTTACCATTGTAAATATTCCACAATTCTGGGCGTTGCAGCTTAGGATTCCATTGGCCAAACTCGTCACGTACCGAAAAAATTCTTTCTTTAGCTCTTGCTTTTTCTTCGTCACGTCTAGCACCACCAATACAAGCATCAAATTCAAATTCTTCAATGGTATCTAATAGGGTATAGGTTTGTAAAGCATTACGGCTTGCAAACTTGCCTTTAGGTTCGGTTAAGTTTTTGGCTTTAATTGTATCGCCAACATTACGTACAATCAATTTTTCACCAATATCATTGGCCAATTTATCTCTGTAATCTAGTGCTTCCTTAAAGTTGTGACCAGTATCTATATGTACCAATGGAAAAGGAAATTTTCCTGGACGAAAAGCTTTTAACGCCAAATGCACCAATACAATAGAATCTTTACCACCAGAAAACAACAGTGCAGGGCGCTCAAACTGACCAGCCACTTCTCTCATAATGTGGATGGATTCTGATTCTAATTGATCTAAATAATCTAGGTGGTATTTGCCCTTACCTAAAGGAGAATTATTTGCGTTTATATCGCTCATTTATAGGTACTTTTAATGTTCAAAAATTATATTTTAATCATCGTTTTTTCATTCACTTTTAGTGGCTAGTGACCAACATGTAAACCACATTCTTTTTTGCTTGCGTCTTCCCACCACCAGCGGCCAGCTCTAAAATCTTCGCCTGGTTTTACGGCTCTTGTACAAGGCAAGCAACCAATACTTACAAAGCCTTTGTCGTGCAAAGGATTATATGGAATATTGTGTTTGTTGATTGCCGCCTTTACTTGCTCGGTTGTATAATGTAGTAATGGATGGTATTTAATGATGTGATTGCTTTCGTCCCATTCTAGTATTTCCAAGTTTTCTCTATCTAGCGAATGTTCAGCTCTTAAACCTGTAACCCAAATTTCGTTACCAGCTAAAGCTCTTTTTAGAGGCTCTACTTTTCTAATGTAGCAGCAGCTTTTTCTATTGTTGACACTTTCGTAAAAAGAGTTGGGACCTTTTTCTGCCACAAAATTTTGCAATGCTTCTGCCAGAGGATAATAAGCTTTTATATGCGTTTTGTAACGTTCATTGGTGCTGTTCCAAACGCTATAAGTCTCCGAAAATAAACGACCTGTATCTAACGTAAAAATGCTAATAGGCAATTGATTTGCTAGTATTTCGTGGCCTATTAATTGGTCTTCAAAACTAAAACTTGAAGAAAAAGTAACTTTCCCCAAAAATTTATTGGCAAGTAATTCTAAACTTTCTCTTACTTTTAACCCACTAATTTGGTAGACTAATTGCGTAAGGTTGGTTGAATTATTATTTGTCATTTAATTTTTAATTTTTTAGTGATGATTTTTTTGAGAAAAGTAGTAGTAGAAAGCCTTTTTAGAATGATATTTTATGCAGGCAACAGCACCATTTATATTGATTAGTATTGAAGAATTTTGTTTGCATAAAATTGAACACTCTACTTGTTTGGTAGGCAAAGATAGGCGTTGAAAATTAAATTGCCCTAGCAAAATGAAAAAACGGTTAGATTTTCTGAAATTTTATAAAACTTCTAACTGATTTCTTAGTAAATCTTCAAACACATCACGTTTTCTAATTAAATGAAATTCGCCATCTTTTACCAAAACCTCAACTGGTTTGTAGCGACTATTAAAATTGCTACTCATTTCAAAGCCATAAGCACCCGCATTTGCAAATACTAATAAATCACCTTCATTTATTTCCGATAACATTCTATCAGTGGCAAATGTGTCTGTTTCGCAAATATTACCTGTAACAGTATAAATTTTTTCTTCGCCTTGGGGATTAGAAATATTGGTTATTTTATGGTACGAATCGTAAAACATTGGTCTTATCAAATGATTAAAACCACTGTTAACACTGGCAAATGTGGTAGTTTTAGTAGTTTTTAAAACACTCACTTCTGTAATTAAATAACCTGCTTCACTTACCAGAAATTTACCCGGTTCAAACCATACTTGCAATGGTTTGCCATTAGGGTTTGGATGATTAGCAAAGGCTTTACCTACTTCTTGTGCTAATAAATTAATATCTGTTTCGGCATCGCCTTGTTTGTAAGGTACTTTAAAGCCGCCACCTAAATCTATTACTTCTAGCTCTTTAAACAAAGGGATAATATCAAACAATACCTCTATGCCTTTTACAAAAATTGCCACATCTTTAATTTCGCTACCAGTATGTATGTGTAGGTTTTTAATAAAAATATTATTGTTAGCAACTATTTTCAGTAGTTCATCTATTTGGTCTACAGGAATACCAAACTTACTTTTATCGTGACCTGTTGAAATTTTTAAGTTGCCGCCAGCCATAATATTGGGGCGCAGGCGAACACCAACAGGGTAGCTGTGACCATATTTTTTACCAAACTTTTCTAGGTTTGATAGGCTGTCAATATTAATATGAATACCCAATCTTTGGGCTTCTTCAATTTCGCTAAAAGTAATACCGTTGCTTGTGTACAATACACGGCTTGGCTTAAAACCTGCGTGTAAGGCTAACTTAGCTTCGTTAATAGAACTACAATCTACATTGCAACCAATATTTTTAATCAACTTTAAAATGTTGATATTGGTTAATGCTTTGCAAGCGTAAAATATTTTTACATTTTGCTGGGCAAATGCTGTAGTTAAAGTTTGGTATTGGTGTACTATTTTATCGGCATTGTACACATAAGTAGGTGTACCAAATTGTTGCGCTATTGCTGATAACTGTTGGTTGCTAAGTTGTAAGGCCATTTTTTGTGTGCAGTAATTGAAACATCCAATTGAGTGTATAATTAA
The DNA here is from genome assembly GCA_030053925.1 of Flavobacterium sp. Classification (GTDB taxonomy): domain Bacteria; phylum Bacteroidota; class Bacteroidia; order Chitinophagales; family Chitinophagaceae; genus Parasediminibacterium. The sequence continues at coordinate 28,640 of JASGCX010000029.1, read as the reverse complement.
ATCTTAGTTCTCTTCGTTGTTTGAACTTTCTTCGTAGTCACTAGGCTTTATTTCTAATTCGCCATCTTCATTTACAATAATGTCAGACTTTTCGGTGATATTAGGTAGTGATTCTATGGCAAAATCTTCTGGTGTTACTAAGGTGCCTTCAATTAATTGTTCGGCTAATACTTCTCTAATTTTTGGTAAATCAGCAGGTGAGTTGATGCCGAAATAATCCATAAAGTTTTTTGAGGTAGCATAAACCAATGGGTGACCGGGCATTTTCTCGTTTCTACCAGCAATTAAAATCAATTCTTTTTCAAGTAGTTTTTGTACGCTGTAATCGCTGTTTACACCACGAATACTTTCTATTTCGCCTTTGGTAATGGGTTGCTTGTAGGCAATAATGGCCAAGGTTTCTAACGCTGCATTAGATAAGCGTTTTAAAAATTTATCGCCATTTAGCTGTGCAATGGTTTTATGAAAACTAGGCTTGGTTAAAAATTGTAAACCACCGCCACTTTCTTTTACTTCAAATGGATAAAATTCTGAGTTGTATTTTTCTTTGATGCCTTCAATGCAACTTTCTACTTGTTCTATCAACACACGTTCTTCCATAAAACCAAAGGCATTGTTAATCAACTCAACAATTTCTAAAGCGGTTAATGGCTTTTCGCTAGCGAATATTAAAACTTCTATATGTGGTATAATTGATGAAAGTTCCATGAAAAACATTCAATGTGCTAATGTGATGATGTGATAATGTGGTTAATGTGATGATGTGATGATGTGATAATGTGATGATGTGCTGATGTGCTAATGTGCTGATGTGCTGATGTGATGATGTGCTGATGTGCTAATGTGATGATGTGATAATGTGATAATGTGCTAATTTGCTAATGTAGTTTTCGTTGTGAAACTCTGTGCCCCGCTGTGCCGTTGTGGTTAAAGTGCCGTTGTGGTTAATGTGATGATGTGATGATGTGCTAATTTGCTAATGTAGTTTTCGTTGTGAAACTTTGTGCCGTTGTGCCGTTGTGGCTAATTAGCTAATTTTTTTAACCCTCCAATGCTGCTGCACCACTTACAATCTCGGTTAATTCGGTGGTAATTGCTGCTTGTCTTGCACGGTTGTAGCTAAGTTTCAAACCTTTCAATAACTCGTTAGCGTTTTCACTTGCTTTGTCCATGGCAGTCATTCTAGCGCCATGCTCGCTTGCATTAGCGTCTAAAACAGCTTTGTACAATTGTGTGTTTAATATTTTAGGCATCAATTCGGCCACTAAAATTTCCTGTGCAGGTTCAAAAATAAAGTCAGCTTTAGTAGTGCCATCTTTTTTTGCAACCTTGGGTATTGGTAAAAATTGTTCTGCTTTAAATGCTTGTGTAGCAGCATTTTTAAATTCGCTGTACACAATTTCTACCGTGTCAAATTCTTTATTTTCAAACGCTTTTACCGCCGCTTGGGCTGCTGCTTGTACGTTGTAGAAGGTTAAGTTTAAGAAGATGTCTTTAAAAGTAGCATCGGTTTTGTAACCGCTTTTGCTCATGCTTTCCCAGCCTTTTTTACCAATGTTCCAAATGGTAATATTGCCTTTTTTCTCTTGTTCGCTATATTTTGTAACAATAGCTTCTTTTGCAGCTTTTACTACATTACTGTTATAGGCACCTGCCAAGCCTCTATCGCTTGTAATTACTATCAGCAACACTTTTTCTATTGCTCTTTCCTCGGCCAATGCAATGCTTGTTTCGCTGTCAATATTACTTACAATATTGCTTAGCATTTCTTGCAATTTTTGTGCATAGGGCCGCATCTGTATAATGGCATCTTGCGCTCTACGCAATTTTGCAGCACTCACCATTTTCATGGCTTTTGTAATTTGCTGCGTACTCTGTACACTTTTAATCCGGTTACGAACCTCTTTTAATTGAGCACCCATTAGTTTTAAGTTTCAAGTTATTGGCGGCAAAAGTAAAGGTTTCAAAAGTGTGAACCATGATTTTAAATGATTTTTTTGATTGGCAGGATTACAAACAATATTGTGGCTTTTTTTTGGCTAATTGCTTTAACGGAATGAATTGTAAGTGCAGTAAGTGCTTACTTTGATTAATTGATGCTGTAATCGTAAAATTGTATTAAACCAACAAAAAATTGAGGTTCCGAAAACGGTAGGGGTTGGCGTTGTTGGGAATTTTGAAGGTTTCGGCTGCCCATAACCGAAGCCCAATGATTGCAATATTGCCGATGTTTGAACGTCCAGCCCTGCTTGCACAAAACCCCATGTTGCCTGCTGTGCTTCTTACTTTTGCTCGTTAAGGTAGTCTTGCCAAATTTCTTCTAATTCATTTGTGTACTGTCTTCCTGTGGCATAGCTTGGAAACTCAATTTCTGTAGTGTCGTTTATTTCTTCTTTCTCGTACTGTTTTGTATTTGGATTAAAAACATACTCAAGTCGTTTTTTAAATTCAATTGTCAAAGTGTTGGGTTTGCCGATACCTGTAAAATTCGAAAGAACAAAGCACTTCACTTGTGATAAGTCAATACTTGCTCCTGCATGGCTGATTACTTTTGGTGAAAGTGTTGTCATATTAATTGTTGTTTAGTCCAAATGAGTTTGTCCCTAATTTGTTTTTGAACAATCGCTCTTTTTTAATCGCTTCGTCATCAGTAATTGTCCGAGGTAATAACATTAAAATTGAGAACTGAAAATTATTACCGTGAGTTGGGTCAACCGCCATAAGTTCTTTTAAAGTTTTGTTGCCACCGTGCCCGTTTGTAAAAACATAGTTACACCAACGACCCCAAATTCCATCTTTTCCGTATGCAGAACCAACATAAAGTTTTCCTGTCTTTGTGTCGCTGATTAAATAAATTCCTTTTGTCGCTGAAAGCATTTTTTTCCAGTCGCTGTATTGTTTAGTTACAATTTCTTTTAGTTCGTCAAAGTTGAGAATGAAGTCTGAATAGTCGGTGAATTGTTTATAATGAAGTCCAGGATGAATTTCAATTACTTCCATTTTATTTTTTATCCATTGATGCCAAGAGATTGCGTTTTCCCATTTAATTATTACTCGTTCTATTAGGTCGTCAAACTGTGGTTTAACTTCTTCCATTTGATATTCAAAACTGTCATTGGCTAATTGTTTTCTGTCTGTCAGTTTGTAAACGCCAATAAACCTAGATAAAAGTCCTTCTTCGCCAATGAATGAAACAATGTAATCAACACCATTAAAAACATCCTTTGATTGAGAACTTTGATATGCTAAAAATGCTGCTCTGTCTGTCCTGTATAGATTGTATAAATCACTCCTGTTGTCTTTGTGTCTAACAAGTTTGGTTTTTGCGGTCTGGTCAAGTCCACGATTAAAAAGCAGTTCTTGTATTGTTATCATTTGAAATTATTAAGGTGTCCAACTGCATAGTGCCCAACATCTATTTATCCAAAGCATTCATCAAGTGGTGTTTACCCTTCATCATAAACTTTTTGCTTTGTTCAATGGCGTCCATCACTTGTTCTAATATTTGTTCTGTTGTTTGTTCGTAATCAATTACCATTGGTTCTTTAAAACGAACCGTAAGCAACGATCCTTTCTTTTTAAACGTTAAACCTTTTTTGGTAAAGGCACGCCAAAACCCGTTAATAACCACAGGAATTACAATTGGGCGATTGTTTTTAATGATGTAGGCTGTGCCTTTTCGGCCTGGTGCAAAAGGCTTTGTAGTACCTTGAGGAAACGTAATTACCCAGCTTTTATCAAGTGCTTGGTTTATTTTTCTAGTATCGGAGGGGTCTAAACCACGGCGCACTTCTTTGCCTTCGGCACGCCAGGTACGTTTTACAGTTAAAGCACCTGCCAAAATAAATAAACGGCTAATCCAACTGCCTTTCATGGTTTCTTCGGCAGCTACAAAATATAAATTGGTAAATGGATTAAGCAAGTAGTAAGGTAAGCCCAAACGGTTTTCTTTGCGCCAGTGCACGGCACAAAAAATGTGTATAAATGTAATCACATCGGCAAAGTAGGTTTGGTGATTGCTCACAAACAATACGTTACTTTTAGGTAAGTTTTTAAGGTGTTCGGTGCCAGAAATTTCAATTTTATTTACCAATGTTAAGCCTGGATAGGTAATAGCACCAACCACGCCATAAATTAGCGACCGAACAATACGCACATGTTTTAGTTTATCAACTAAGCTCATCAGATAGCACTTTTAGCCTTGGAAATAATGTTGCAATATAGGTATTGTGATGAAATTGTTAAGGCTATTGTTGCGCAAATTAACCGCCTTCACCCTAAATATTTGCTATCTCTCTATTGTAGTGCTATGCTTTTTTTAAGCTAGTGGTGTACTTGAATATGCAGCTAAAGCCATTTATAATTAAGCGTTTTCTAAAGCCGCAATATCTATTTTACCCATTTGCATTAAGGCTTGCATGGCTCTACCTGCTTTGCTTGGGTTGCCCATTAGTTGCCCAAGATTTGAGGGAATAATTTGCCAACTAATACCAAAACTATCTTTTAGCCAGCCGCAGTTACCTGCCGCACCACCATTAGCGGTTAGTTTTTCCCAGTAATAATCTATTTCATTTTGATTGGCACATTCTAATACTAAAGAAACCGCTTCATTAAATTGAAAGGCGTGATTACCAGCCCCATCCATGGCGGCAAATAAAGAACCATTGAGTTCGAAATGACCAAATTTTAAATAGCCTTCTGGTGCTTCTTCGCCCGCTTTGTAAAGGGTTAAAGGATGTATTTGCGCATTTGAAAATATGCTTGCGTACCATGCTATTGCAGCATTTGCATTGCCAAATTGCTTGCCTACAAATAAAATGCTTGGATAAATTTTTTGCATTCCTATGCTTGAAGTTGTAAGCATTAACTGCCAAACCACACCAAATTGATCGCTTAAGAAAGCATATTTTTCGGCCCAAGGATATTTATCTAAAGCCATCATGGTTTTGCCACCTTGTAGCAGTTTCGCATAAAGATTATCTATTTCTGCTTCGCTTTTGCAGGTAACAAACAGCGAAATACTTGGGTTGATGGTAAACATTGGCCCACCATTTAGCCCCATTATTTTAAAACCTTCAATTTCAAAATTTACCACCATGGGTGTATCGGCAGTAATTTTAGAATTGTTGAAAATGCTAGTATAAAAGCTAGCTGCTGCTTTAGCTTGCCCATTAAACCAAAGGCATGGGTGAATTTTATTAGCCATGTTAATTTTTTATGTGTAAATGAAATAATTGTTTTTACAAAAATAGACCTTACCTTAAACGCACGGCCTGTACCAAAACGACAAAAAAGCAGTAAAAAAACAAACAAAATATATTCTGCGTTATCTGCAACCCCATAGCTATTGGCTTGTGCAAGCACATCATTTAACCCGTTTTTGCTTTAAAACTCCAAGTGAATACAAACTTTGCCACTACTTCATTTTGTTGGTTAACGCCAACCGATGTAGTGCTTATTGTTACACCTTCTTTGGTAGCAATGGCTTGTGCAATGGCAGCTTTAACAGCCAAACCATCGTTGCAGGTAAATACAATATTACCAACGGCTTTCTTGTAAAACTCGCCTTCACATTTTACCACCAACATGCTTACGCTTGGTTCAATTTTGTAAGTAAAAGCCACGGCTAAAATGCCCGTACTTAATTCTGCCGCCATAGCTAGCACAGCAAAATACATAGAGCGAAAAGGATTTTGATTGAGCCACTTAAAACGTACACTTACAATGGCTGCATCTTCTTGCAACGACTGCAATTTTAGCCCTGCCAAAAAAGCCATTGGTAGCTTGTTTAGCAGAAATAATTTGTACTTAATAGCATTGGTGATGATGGCTTTAAAAACAGAAAATTGAGTTGACATGGCAAACGTTTTGTGTGTTGCAAGTTAAGGATTGTTGGTTTCACGCAAAGCAACAAAGGCGGCAAAGACTACAAAGGTTAAAAGTTGTTGCTATGCTTGCACATATTTGCCTACGCAACAAAACAACAAAGGCAAAAGGGCTAAAATATTAGTACCCCACACCTTAATGGCCAAACTTGATGTTACCTGCTAGCGTTATTTTTGTGCTAATAACCATTTTATGAGTTCGTTGTTGTCAACTATACTCCAAGAATGTGGATGTTTAATATTATCGGGCTTTCTAAAACCTTTGTTTTGTGTGGTAATTAATGTGGCATTATTATTTCCAAGTCTATTCAGTTCATTTATCATTGCAGAACATTCGGTTACATTCATACTTGTAAAGTCTTCTCCACGTTCTTTTAACCACCAATTTATGTCAGGTTCTGTATAAATTCTTAAAGGTATATTGATTATTTTTTTAATCGCCGTTTGTGTTGTGTCCGAAAATGAATAAGGTGAAAGTTTGTAATATTCAGAACGTTTTATTATTGGACTTCCTCCTGTTTCTCTTTCAAGTCTATCTATCATATAAACACTTTCTTCACTAGCTTCGTTTTTTTTTGAAAGTCTAATATCTCTTTTAGCAGAATTATAAAATCTTTCAAAGTCGAGTGGTGGGTCAATTGCAAAAACTACCGATGGTTTAATTATGGCTTTTTGAGCGTATTTTATTGCACAACTTCCGCCAATTGAATAGCCGCCAACATAAAATTTTTGGTTAATAAGGTTATGTTTAGAAGTTACATCTTTTAAAATCTTGTCAAAACTTTGTTGGCTTAAACTGTCCACGCCAAAAGATAAAACGCCATCTTGAAAAGTTGGAATAACTGTTAAAATACCGTTTAATGCTAATTTTTTAGGCAGGTCAGTTTGTTGTAAAACGCTTTCTGCAGTTTCTTCAAAACCAGGAAGTAAAAACAAATAACCTGTACAAGTAAGTTTTGTTGGATAAATTATGGTGTAGCAATTTTTTGTTGAGTCCGTATTGTCAAGAAAAACTTTCTCTATTTTAAGGTTAGTTGTTTTTTGTTCAAAGCAACTAATGGCAAAAAACGAAAAGGTTAAAAAAGTAATTAAAATCGGTTTCATCAATTTCTGTTTATATGTTGAGGTGCTGCCAACGTTTGCAGGCAACGCAAAAATAGATGCAACTTCTCAAGAATCTTTGGGGATGGTTTATAGTTTATAGTTTATAGTTTATAGTTTATAGTTTATAGTTTATAGTTTATAGTTCATAGTTCATAGTTTATAGTTTATAGTTTATAGTTTATAGTTCATAGTTTATAGTTCATAGTTCATAGTTTATAGTTTATGGTTCATAGTTTATGGTTCATAGTTTATAGTTCATAGTTTATAGACCATAGTCAATACCGATAACCAGCAACCGGTATTTAGTCTACATCTTCTAGCGCAAAAAGCTGATTGACAGTAGTTTTAAAGACGTTTGATATTTTTATAGCAAGAATTGTAGAAGGTACGTATCTATCCGCTTCTATTGAGTTAATAGTCTGCCTTGAAACACCTACTTTATCAGCCAATTCTTGTTGCGTAATACTCAATTTTGCTCGCTCTACCTTTATTAAATTTTTCATTTATTGTAGCTTCTTTTGAATATTGAATTGTATGAGGTATACGGTTACCATCATTACAATAAGTCCTTTACTGTTGATATCTGTGATGCTACTAGTGTTTAGTATTCTATCTAAAAGTGGTGCTATTATTACATAAATTACTGCATACATAAAAGTCCATTCTATGGCTTTTAATCTCATATACATCGTCATTTCGTCTTCTATTTTGTCTTTTGCCCATGCCATCAATAACAAACCAACCAAGCATAGGTCAATTGTAATCAATTTCATAACATCTTTAGGTATCAGTTTTACAAATGCAAAATCAGTTTGTGAAATGAAGCCAGCAGGTATAAGCCCTAAAAGCATTAGCGCAATACCAATTTTCTTAAAATAATTAGGGAAGAGATTGATGATGTTTTCCTTTTTTCTTCTTGCTGTAGAGTAAAGTTTGTTTTTCATAATGACAAATATACTTTACATTTTTATTAGCCAAAAATATTTTCTGAAAGTTTGTAAATACATATGCCTTCTGAACCTTCAACTAGTAACTAGCAACCAGCAACACCCAATTTCAAATCATAAATCATAAATCATAAATCCCCAATCTGCCGTACCTTCGTGTTACCTGTTGAAAAACAGCAAACGAACAAATTATGGCAAAACATGTATTTGACAAGTTCATTAACAATGAACCAAAAGGGGCTAAGAAGAAAGAAATGGTAAAGGTTGAAAAGCGTAAAGCGAAAGCTGAAGCTAAAGCCATAGGCGACCAAAAACGCCGTGAAAAGTGGGAAAAACAACATGGCATTGTAAACACTGAAAAGCCCGCAGAGAAAGTGCCTTTTAAAAAAGCTGCTCCAAAAACAAGGACAGAAAAACCTCAAACAGACAAGAAATTCTCTAAAAATTACGTTCGTAGTAATAGCGATAAATATTTTAAAGCCGAAAACAACGGTGCTGTAAAACCAAGGGCTATTAAGCCTAGCGCAGCTACAGAACCTGTTGCTGAAGAAATGCCATTGAACAAGTTTATTGCACACGCAGGTGTTTGTGGTAGGCGTGAAGCTGCTGAATTGGTAAAGCAACGTTTGGTAACTGTTAATGGTGATGTGGTGTACGAACCAGGTTACAAAGTATCTGCTAAAGATGAAGTGAAAGTAAAAGGCAAACAGATTTTTCTAAGGAAGAATTTAGTGTACATTTTATTGAATAAACCCAAAGATTATTTAACCACTTCTTCTGATCCAGACGGCAGAAAAACCGTATTGGATTTGCTGAAAGGTGCTACACCAGAACGTATTTATCCTGTAGGTAGATTGGACAGAAACACCACAGGTGTATTGCTATTAACCAACGATGGCGAACTAGCGCAAAAGCTTACGCACCCTAGCTTTCAAATAAAAAAAGTGTATTCAGTAAAACTAGATAAGCCCGTAACAAAACGCGACTTTGAAAGTATTTTAAGTGGTATAAACTTAGAAGATGGCGAAGCACATGCAGATAGCTTGGCTTACTCAGATACAGGCGATAAAAGCAATGTAGGCATTGAAATTCACAATGGTCGTAACCGCATTGTACGTAGAATATTCGAACACCTTGGCTACGAAGTAATAGCATTAGATAGGGTGATGTTTGCCAACCTTACAAAGAAAAATGTAGAACGTGGCAAATGGCGTTTCTTAAATGAGAACGAAGTGCGTTTGCTAAAATACATGAACCAATCTTTTGCCCAAAAAGGCCCGAAAACTGCACCTAAAGCGGCTAAAAATTAATACCTATTCTCTAACAGATTTATAAAAACGCCAACAGTAACATTGATGTATTAATGCTTTAGTGAGATATTAGTAAGCTATGTGACTATGTGGTGAAATTTTCCGATTATGAAGTTGGATATTTTATTTGAAAATGCCTTATTTGTTGCATTAAACAAGCCCTCGGGCATGTTATCTATACCAGATAGAATGCAGAGTGAGCCTTCGATGAAAGATTTTTTGATAGCCAAATACGGCCAAATATTTACTGTACACCGTTTAGATAAAGATACAAGCGGTATTATTGTTTTTGCCAAAGATGAAGTGACCCACAAAGCACTATCGCAATTGTTTGAAGGTAGAGAAGTAGAAAAGTATTATTTGGGTTTGGTAAATGGTACGCTGATGAATGAGCGAGATACCATCAATATTGGTATTATGGAACATCCTGCTAAAAATGGCACTATGGTAACCAATGTTAAAGGCAAGCCTTCTGTTACTGATTATGAAGTGTTGGAAAACTTTAGAATTTACTCTTGGTTACAATTTCAAATTCATACAGGCCGTACACACCAAATACGTGTACACATGAAGTACATAGGCCACAGCATTGCTTGCGATGCTATTTATGGTGATGGTAAACCGGTGCTAATTTCATCACTAAAAAAAAATTTTAACCTAGCTAAAAAGGAAGAAGAAGAAAGACCAATTTTAGGCAGATTAGGTTTACACGCTTACAAGTTAACATTTGAGTTAAATGGCGAAACCTATAAGCTAGAAGCATTGCCACCAAAGGATTTGAGAGCTTTACTACAACAATTGCGTAAGTGGAAAAAGGGATAATTATAGGAACGTTGATAGAACTAACTTGCGTAGCTTAAAACGGCTTTTAAATGCTAAACAAACTGCTTGATACTTTCTATAATAGTTTGGTTTTTATAATTACTTATCTTACCCACCTAAACATTGCATTATGAGATACTTTTTGTTAAGCTTTTTAATGGCTTTTTCTATTGTTGCTTTTGCACAAAAAACATACATCTATTGTGGTCAATTGGTAGATACAAAAAACGCTACCATGCTAAAAGAAATGACCATTGTTGTAGAGAAAAACAAAATTGTTGATGTACAAAAAGATTATGTAACAACCGCTACTGCTGCCGATAAAATTATTGACCTAAAAGCCTACACAGTTATGCCAGGTTTAATTGACTGTCATGTACACATGGATCATGAAACCAATCCTAATCGCATGTTGGCTTTTCAGCAAAACAAAGCCGACATTGCTTTTGGCTCTATTCAATACTCAAAATCAACCTTAATGTCTGGCTTTACCACCGTTAGAGACTTGGGTGGTTCGGTAAGTATTGCTGTTCGTAACGCCATTAATAAAGGCCAAATTATTGGGCCTAGAATTTATACTGCGGGCAAAATAATATCTAGCACAGGTGGTCATGGCGATGCAACAAATGGCTTACGTGAAGATTTAATGAGCATATCTGAATTAAATAGCGATGTAGTAAATGGTGTAGATGAATGTATAAAAGCTGTAAGGCGGTGTTACAAAGAAGGGGCAGATTTGATAAAAATATGTTCTACAGGTGGCGTATTAAGCCTAGAAAAAGATGGTAGCGGTGCACAGTTTTCCGAAGAAGAAATTAGGGCTATTGTAACCACGGCTAAAGATTATGGTATGCGTGTAGCATGTCATGCACACGGGGCCGAAGGCATTAAACGTGCTGTTCGTGCAGGTGTTACATCTATAGAACATGGTACTTATGTAGATGAAGAAGCCATAGCTTTAATGAAACAAATGGGTACTTACCATGTGGCTACTATTATTGCTGGTAAGTCTGTAGCCGATTCTGCCAAAAAACCTGGCTATTTCCCCGAAATTATTGTTACCAAAGCTGCTATTGTTGGTGGGCTTATACAAGGTGCTTTTGCTAGATCGTACAAAGCAGGTGTTAAAATAGCGTATGGTACCGATGCAGGTGTGTATGCACACGGTAAAAACTGGATGGAATTTGAATATATGACCCAAGCAGGGATGCCTATTTTAGAGTGCATTAAAGCGGCAACAGTAAACGCATCAGATTTAATAGGCGTTGCCAATGATTTGGGTACTATAGAAAAGGGTAAACTAGCAGATATTGTAGCAATAGATGGCGACCCAACTAAAGATATTAAAGCCATGGGCAAGATGGTGTTTGTAATGAAAGATGGTGTGGTTTATAAATTGGTGAAATAGTTTTTGTATAAACGTTTGAGGTTTTTAAAAACTCAAACGTTTTTTTTGCCGCTGTTAGAGCGTACAAAATTTGGATTGCTTCTAGTGAAACTACTTTTTGATCAAAATACATCGCACAGAGTTGTAGGCAAGCTGCTTAATGATTTTACAGAGGCAAAGTACATGCGTTATTTTATTATGCAGTATGCCACTGATATAGAAATTTGGCATTTTGCAAAGCAACATGAATTTACCCTAATAACATTTGGCGCAGGTTTTAACAACTTTGTAACCCTAAAAAGTCATCTACCAAAAGTAATTTGGTGGCTATTGGGCAATACATTGTTACAAACCCTAGTAGAAAAAATCAAAGCCTTTAAATCTATCATTACATTGTTTGTTACCTACAAGGTTAATAACTCTCGCCCTCGTTAGGAAAATCTTGGCTTTTTACATGGGCAATATAAC
>JASGCX010000029.1:9262-16617 GCA_030053925.1 Flavobacterium sp. | reverse complement strand
GCAAAGAAACAAAGTAGAGGAGGTATGTGTGAAATTATTAAGTAGTCATTTTATTGGCAATTCTGTGAATGCCATCTTTAATGAGATTAACGTTGAAGTTGATAAGCAACCCAAGTTTAAGTTCTGATAGTTTTAAATAGGTTTGAACTTGCTTAAAATGTACCAGTCCAAGCGCATCAATAGATTTTAATTCTACAATAACTTTATTTTCTACGATTATATCTGCTCTAAAACCTGCTTCAAATTTTATGTTATCGTGTATTAATGGAATAGGTGTTTGTGTGGTAACAAATAATCCTCTTTTTAGTAATTCGTGAACCATAATGCCTTCATAAACAGATTCAAATAAACCAGGGCCATATTGTGTATGTATTTTAAATGCAACATCTACAATAATTGTAGCAATTTGATTCTCGGATAGTACATCTTGCATTTGTGTTAGAATTTTTCACGCAAAGAAAAGAAGTTAAACAAAGAAAATTAAGTTTGTTTCACGCAAAGAAAATAGGAGTTAAGCAAAGTAAGCCAAGATTTTTAAGTTAGAAAATAGGCTTCCTTTCCTTCTTTGCCATCCTTTTTTTCTTTGCGTGAAACCTGCTACTTCAATTCTTCATATAAACTTTGCACCAAGCCATCGGCCAAGCCTATTTTAGGCACATATATTTCTTCAATATCAGCCCATTTCATTACGTTAATATAAATGAGTAAGGCGGGTACAATTACGTCTGCACGGTCTTCTCGTAGCTTGTAAATTCGTATTAATTCTTCAACACTGTAGCTACTAAATTCTTTGTGGTAATCTTTTAATAGTTGTAGCGTTAAAGGCTTGCCTTCTTTTTTTTTGCTTAGCGAAAAAACTTTGTTGATATTGCCACCACTACCAATAGCGCAAATAGGCAAGCTAGATTTGGTGTTTTGCTTTAAATGGTCACGCATTTCATCCCAAACTGTATCGTGTATTTGCTTTTTTAGCAAACGAATAGTACCAATGTTGAAGCTTTCGCGGTATTGCATTTTGCCGTTGCTAAAAAAGGTTAACTCGGTGCTGCCACCACCAACATCTATGTACAAATAGTTATTATTTTTATCTAGCCCTTCGGCAACATGGCTTTGATTAATCATAGTAGCTTCTTTATCGCCACTAATGATTTCTATTTCTATACCAGTTTCTAGCTTTACCTTTCTAATAATGTCTGCACTGTTTTTGGCATCACGCATAGCACTAGTAGCACAGGCTCTAAAATGTTCTACTTCGTAGGCTTTCATTAGATGTGCATAGGCTTTCATTGTTTCCATAATCATTTGCCTACGACTATTGCTTATTTCGCCCAGTTCAAACACATCAAAACCCAAGCGTAGCGGTACACGTACCAAATTAATTTTATTAAACTGTGGTTTGCCAGTGTTGGTTTCAACTACTTCTGTAATTAATAATCTTGCTGCGTTACTACCAATATCAATTGCTGCTAACCTCAATTTATTTCTGTGTTTTTTGGTATAAATAATGGTAGGTTTCTATTTGCGAACGTACCTTTTTGCTGGCGTAAGATACATAGTTATTACTCAGGTCATTGTTTAGCGTTCTAGCCTTTACGTTATCCTTCAATTGTATATTGATTATGTCTTTAATTTCTTGTTGTATTGAAGTATCTAAAATGGGTAAAGCTGCTTCTACACGGTGGTCTAAATTTCTTACCATCCAATCGGCCGAAGAAATAAACACTTTTTCTTTACCTCCATTGCAAAAAATAAGCACCCTTGCATGTTCTAAATACTCATCTACAATGCTGATGGCTTTTACAGGATGTTTAAACTTTTTATTTTCCATGATAGCACAAAAAATACTGCGAATAATGAGGTTAATTTTTACGCCTGCTGTGGCCGCTTCGTATAGTTTGTTAATTAATGTAGCATCGCTTAAAGAGTTTACTTTTATGGTTATTTCGGCTTGTTTTTTGGCTTTTGCATTTTTAATTTCTGTGTTAATAAGGGCTTCTAGTTGCTTACGCATATTGGTAGGGCATACTAGTAAGGTTTTGCAAAGTTTAAGGTGTTGAATACCTTTTTGCCAATTTTCAAGATAATTGAAAATGCGGTTAACATCTGCCATCACATTACGGTTGGCAGTGAGTAAGCAATGGTCTCCATAAACCCTAGCAGTTTTTTCGTTTAAGTTGCCAGTACTTACAAAACCATACTGAATAGTTTTTGTACCAACTCTTTTTTTAATGATACAAAGTTTCGCATGTATTTTTTGTTTTGGCACACCAAGTAACACTTTTACGCCTTCGTCTTCTAGTACATTTTTCCATTCAAGATTGGCTTCTTCATCAAACCTTGCTTTAAGTTCAAGCATTACCACTACTTGCTTACCATTGCGAGCTGCATTTACCAAAGCATTAATAACTTGAGAATTAGATGCCAAGCGATAGGCTGTAATTTTAATAGAAGTTACAAACGGATCCATAGCTGCTTCACGTAGCAAATCAATTACACTGTTGTACGATTGATAAGGAAAATGTAGCATCACATCTTTTTTAAGAATCACATCGGTTACCCGCATGGTGTTTTGCAAATCAGGATGTGTAAATGGTGTTCTGCGTGTATTGCCTGTGGTAAAAACATCAGGAAAATCGATAAAATGCCTGTAGTTGTGAATGCGCCCACCAGGAATGATATTGCTTTTGCGAGATAAATTTAAACGGCGAATTAAATACTCTAATAAGCCTGCGTTCATCTCTTTATCGTACACAAAACGCACTGGCTTGCCTTTGCGGCGGTTTTTTAAACCTTTCTCTATTTTTTCTACAAATGTGGTGCTTAAATCTTGGTCAAGGTCTATTTCTGCATCTTTGGTTACTTTAAAAACATGCGCTTCAAAATGGTCGTATTCAAAATAGGAGAAAATGTTTGGCAGGTTAAAGCGAATAACATCTTCTAACAAAATAATGTGCTTTTCATCTGCCTTTGAAGGTAAAATTACAAAGCGTCCAATTGCTTTTGCGGGTACTTCAATTAGCGAATATTTTTGTTGATAGGCATCATTTTTCTTGCGCATTACTACACCTAAATAAATGCTTTTATCTCGCAAATAAGGTAGTTGTGGTAAGCTTTCAATCATTAGTGGTATTACGTTGCTACGTACTTGTTCATCAAAAAAAGTTTTTACAAAACTTTTTTGTGGGCTGGTTAAATGCGTTTCATCTACCAAAAAAATTTTTTCTTTTTTAAGTTCTTTGGTAATGCCGTTCCATATTCGGTTAAACTCGTTTTGCTGGCTTAATACGGTGGTTTGTATTTGGTCTAAAATATGCTGTGGATTAGTTTCCATGTGCATATCTAGTCGTTTTCTTTTCTCGGAAAATTCTACCATGCGCTTTAAAGCTGCCACACGAACACGAAAAAATTCGTCGCTATTATTAGAAAAAATACCTAGAAACCTAATACGTTCTTTTAATGGTACGCTAGGGTCGTTGGCTTCTTGTAATACTCTTGCGTTAAAGCTTAACCAACTAATATCTCTTTGTATAAATACCTGTTTGTTCATATAAAAATCCGTATTGTGCCAAATATAATAAGTGTGGTATTTACCAAATGTTATGTTTTTAACTGCTGATAAAATGATAGTAATGATGTGGGTAAAAATGTTATCTGTGCTAATTTAACTAATCACCGTTATCGGTGTTTCTATCTTTTTTTGGTAGCCATTTTTCTAGCAATTGATGCGCATCTGGTGTGAGTTTACATGCAAACACGCCACTAATCATCAACCCAGAAAAAATAATACCTCTTACAAAAATGGCTGCCCAACTATTAAGGTAAGTGCCTACAAAATAGGCGATTGCAAATGCTGATACTGCTAGCAAAATGCTATACAATGTTTTGCTGTTAAAAGGCTGCATTTTAAATACTCTGCGTATAAACTCAAAGCGAATAGCGTTGTAAATAATAAACGAAATAAGCTGTGCATAAGCAGAACCAATAATGCCATATTGCTTAATTAAGAAGTAGTTAAGCGGCATAATAAGGGCTAATAAAATAAGCCCACTGTAAAAGTCAAATTTCCAACGGTTTGAAGTTTGTATGACAATATTGTTTACACCTGTACCAGCATCTATTAAACGCATTAAGCCTAGCACAATCATGGCTTCAATACCTTGCAGAAATTGTGGGTCAATATCAAAAACATCTATTGCTTCCTCGGTATTTAAAACAACGTTACCATAAACAAAGGCACTCATTATAAACATGTTGATGCAGCTTCTAGAATATACACGATTAATTTCTTTCAAGTCCTTGTCTTTCCAAGCTTTAGAAATAACACCTACACTCACATTAAGCATGGTGCGTTGTGGTGCTTGTACTAAACTTGCAAGATATTGTGATAGTGCAAAAATGCCCAAATCAGGTGTGCCTAAAAGTATTGTAATAAGCATGCCATCTACAGTATCTTTAAGTACGGCTATAATGGTGGCAGAATAATAAAAACTTTGTAACGATAAAATTTTGCGCCATAATCTGCGTGTGACTTTACTAAACTGGAAGTTTAAGTGAATTTCGTTTTGTTGAACCAAATAAATAATTAAAAGTATGGCGATAACTAAATAGGTACTTGCAAATAGATAAATGAAGGTATTAAAGTTGATAAGTTTGAAATAGTACAATAAAATAATGATAGTAGTAAGTACTCTAATAAATATTTCTTTAAAGAAAGTTGTAGCTACTGACCGATTGATTGATTGCGAGAAACTCTCAAAAATGCCAAATAATAAAATACCAAAGCCAAATAGAAACACCCAATAATAATAGTCTACGAATAAGGGTGATTTTAATTTAAATTGACTTGTGAAATCAGATTCGAAAACAATGCCAAGTGCGCATACAATTGCAAAGCCTAAAAGTGAAATAATGAGAGACCAAGTCAATAAGTCGTTTTTCTTGTTGGTTAAATGGTCTTTATAGTATGGATGAAACTTGTAAACAACCGATACCATACCAAGGCTACCAATGGCAAACATGCTTTGACCGTAATCCATAAATGCCCTTGTAAGTCCAAATACATCTTTTAAAGACTTGGTAAAAAAGAAGATGTTAAATGCACCTATGGCAAAGCCAGTGTACATTAACAGCCCCGAAATAATCGCCTGTTTTCTAATGGTTGCCATAAGCCCATAGCCCCTAAAGGCAATTTTTAAAAATGAATTTAAGGCTGGAAAGTTAATTGTTTGGCAGTGATATAAAACTGCCTCTCAATATTGGTTTTGTTAAACCATGCTAGTTCGGCATTGGTAAGCTTAAAGTTTTGTTGCTTGGTAGTTATTTGTAAATATTTGTTGGTGGGCATAATGGTTATTGGCATATCAAAACCATCAATGCAATTGGTCCAGTTTGCTGTAACAGTAGCTTTTGCAGTATCTACAACATAATTTAACTGCGGTATTTTTATATCACGCAAATATTGGTCGAATGTTTTTTGAAAATTAATACTCGCCTTTTTGCTGATATAGTTTTCTACTTGCTGTGTAGTTACTGTTTGATGATAAAAATCTTTGTTTAGCCCACGTAATATTTGCCTAAATAAACTGTCGTTATTAATACTGTGACGAATAGTGTGTAGCAAGTTGGCACCTTTAGGATACATATCGCCGCTGCCTTCTTTATTTACACCATAAGGGCCAATAATTGGTTGATTGTTTTGAATACTTTTACGCTGACCATAGTTATAATCGTTACCTGCTTCTTTGCCATAATAGTACTCGGTAAACAAGGTTTCGCTGTAATCGGTAAAGCCTTCATGTACCCACATATCGGCTATATCGTTGGTGGTAATATTATTGGCAAACCATTCGTGGCCGCTTTCGTGTACAATAATATAATCCCATTTTAAACCCCAACCACTGCCACTTAAATCTCTACCCAAATAGCCATTGCCAAACTTGTTGCCATAAGCAGTGGCACTTTGGTGTTCCATGCCTAAATGTGGCGATTCTACTAGCTTGTAGCTGTCTTCGTAAAAAGGGTAGGGCCCAAACCAATACTCAAATGCACGTAACATTAGCTTGGCTTGCTTAAACTGTTCTTTGGCTTTTTCAAGGTTATAATCAAGCACCCAATAACTTACATCTAGCTTGCCTTTTTCGCCCATTAGGGTATCGGTAAAGTTCACGTATTTACCAATGCTTGGTATAATGAGGTAGTTGTTGATAGGATTTTTTACTTTCCAAGTGTAAGAAGTGAATGGTGAATGGTGAGTAGTGAATGAGGTGTCGCTTTTATTATTGATTGACCTTTCTCTATTGACTATTGACTTTTCACTTTTCACCAACCTGCCATTAGCAACGGCCATTAATGTATCTGGTACAATCATGGTTAATGAAGCACCATAATCGGGTTCATCGCCTTGATAATCTTTACAAGGATACCAAGCACTAGCACCAAGCCCTTGACAAGCCACACTCATCCAAGGATTGCCTTTGGCATCTTTGAGCCAAATCCAACCGCCATCCCAAGGTGGGCGAATGGCTTGTTTGGGTTTGCCGTGGTAGTAAATTTCTAAAGACTGATTCTGTAAAGAAGAAGCGTTGATTGAAATTATTTTTTCAGGAATATTGATATACCAAACATTTTTATCGTTGTTGAATGTAAGATTAGTCTTACTTATTTTCAAGATGTCTTTACTTGTTGCTGGGTTAACTTGAGTATAGTTACAGTAAAATATACTATCAATAAGCAAAGGCTCTTGTAAATCAATTTGCAAAAGGGAATTCTTCTTTAGTATTTTAATGAAAATATCAACCTTTCCCTCAATCGTCTTTTTCTCAAAATCTGGCTTTACTGTGATGTCGTAGCGCAAAACATCCCACCAATCTCTGTTTGGGTTTAGGCTGCCTCGTAAAGTATCTGCATGGGTAAAGGTTTCTTTTTTGGCCATTAATTGTGCAGTGGCAAGTTGTGTAAAACCAACTAACGCAAGGCTGCATAAGGTTACAAATAGCCTCACCCTCTTTCCCACTCCAAAGGTGAGGGAGGTCCAACTGTATCTTATCTTCAACTTTTGTAGCAACACTTCTACTGCTGATAATAGAATTGACAGTTGCTGTGTGCGACGCAACGAAAGACGAATAATGTTACTACCGCTGGCCAATAAATTTTTCCTTTTTGTAATCATGTTTTAAAAGTAAGATATTCGGGGAGATGAAAGCAAAAATTTTAAATTTTAAGTTTCAAGTTGCAGGTTACAGGTTACAGGTTACTGGTTTGAAATTACTAGCAACTGGCAACTTGAAACTAGCAATTGTGTCGTTGTGGCTTTGTGGTTCAAGGTTCAAGGCTCTGTGTTTCTTAGAGCCGTTGTG
>JASGCX010000029.1:0-9162 GCA_030053925.1 Flavobacterium sp. | reverse complement strand
TTAGAGCCGTTGTGGCTTTGTGGTTCAAGGTGCAAGGCTCAAGTTTCAAGCTTTAGAACTTTGTGTTTCTTAGTGTCGTTGTGGCTTTGTGGTTCAATATTCTCATGCACCGATAAAAAAGCTACCAACAAAACCGTTTTTACTTACAACGAAAGCACTGGTATTGCTACGCTTGACCCTGCTTTTGCCAAAAATCAATCGATTATGTGGGCGGTACATCAAGTGTATAATACGCTGGTAGAGATAGATACGGCTTTGCACATTGTACCATCGGTGGCTAAAACTTGGCAGGTAAGTAGCGATAGGCGCACCTATACGTTTCACCTGCGTAGCAATGTGTATTTTCATAACAGCGATTGCTTTGTAGGTGGCATGGGCAGGCGTATGGTGGCCAATGATGTGGTGTATAGCCTTGGTAGAATTTTGGATAAAAATACTGCTAGCAGCGGCGCATGGATTTTTAATAATAGGGTAGATAGTGTACAACCTTTTGCTGCGCCAAATGATAGTACGGTGGTGGTAAAATTGTTGCAACCGTTTCAGCCGATACTGGGCATTTTAACCACGCAGTATTGCAGCATTGTACCGCATGAGGCGGTGGAAAAATATGGCAAAGATTTTCGCCGGCATCCTTGTGGTACGGGACCTTTTCAATTTGAAAGTTGGGACGAAGGGCAAGCCATGGTACTGCATAAAAACCAGCAGTATTGGGAGAAAGATAGTAGCGGTAAACACTTGCCTTATTTAGATGCCGTAAAAGTGACTTTTTTTGATAACAAAGGCACCGAGTTTTTAAAGTTTCAGCAAGAAGAATTGAGCTTTATTAACGATATTGATCCATCGTTTAAAGATGAGATTTTAACCAAAAAAGGCGAGCTAAGATCATCGTGGGCTGATAAGTTGACGATGCATAAAAATCCCTACTTGAATACTGAGTATTTGGGTTTTTTGGTAGATGAAAATAATCTGCTAGTAAAAGGCTCTCCCACAAAATTAAAAGCCATTAGGCAAGCCATCAACTATGCTATCAACAGGCCACAGTTAATGATGTACATGCGCAATAGCATAGGCATTGCAGCCGAAGCCGGTTTTGTACCTGGTGGTTTACCATCACGCAATACCCAATTGGTAAAAGGCTATCATTACAATCCTATAAAAGCCAAACAATTATTAAAAGAAGCTGGCTTTGCCAATGGCAATAATTTACCTACCATAAAATTATTAACCATAGCCACCTATGCAGATATTGGTAGTTTTATTGCGAAGCAATGCGAAGAAGTAGGCATAAAAGTGCAGGTAGAAACGATACAAAAAAGCTTGCTGCTTGAGCAAACTGCTAAAAGCCAAGCGTTGTTTTTTAGAGGTAGTTGGATAGCTGATTATCCCGATGCAGAAAACTATATGGCTATGTTTTACAGTAAAAACCCTGCGCCGCCTAACTACACCAATTATAAGAACCCTGCCTTTGATAAACTGTACGAAGCAGCCTTGCTAGAAACCAATGATAGCTTGCGTTATAGCCTTTACAGGCAAATGGATCAGATGGTAATTAACGATGCCCCCGTAGTGCCTATTTGGTACGATATGGTGATACATTTGGTAAATAAAAAAGTGCATGGCTTTTACCCCAACGCACTCAATTTATTAGAACTAAGGCATGTAACTATTGCACATTAAGGCAATAAAAAAACGCACCTTATTGGGGTGCGTTTTTTAAAATTATTGGTACAAGCCTCTAAATAATGGACGACCGATTTCTTCCCTAAATGGCCAAGGAATACCTGCTATCATGATGATTAATGCGAGAATGTATAACCAAGACATGAGTCTTTGTGTTTTTAAAGCGTTAACAGATTTCTTCGCTTTTATATGAGCAATGGTAATTAAAGTGATTGATAAAATCATCATTGTAGGGTGTTCTACTAGCCAAAAGCGTAAGTTAGATGTTTTCATAATGTCAGCCATTGTAAAATGTTCCATCATCACCTTAGGTAATTTAACGGTGAAATACTGGTAAAAACCAATTAAAAGGTTGATGTGTGCAATGATTAACAAACGCAAACTTGATTTTTTATCATTTTTGGCAAATCTTTCGCCTGATTGAACATTTACACAAATAATATTTTTGACTAGAAGAATAATAAGTAACCATCTTAATAGACTGTGTAACCCCAGTAATCCTGCGTACATATTTTTAGTTTTTAGTTTTAGTTAATTCAAGCTTTTTTCTTTTTTAGAGGGTGGGTTGGCAAACGCAATGCTTTGCAATAATAGGTATCAATTGTTGCATTTCAATATATTATTTTATTTTTCATCAGTTACCCAGTCTGCTATAAAAATATTTGTATCTCTTGTACCACCATTATTTCTATTACTACAAAACAGAATCTTTTTTCCATTAGGGCTAAACATTGGAAAAGCATCGAACGATTTGTCAACACTTATACGTTGCATATTGCTACCATCGGCGTTTATAGTGTACATGTTAAATGGAAAACCTCTTTTAAACTGGTGATTCGAGCAAAAAATAATGTTACCATCGGGTAAAAAGTTTGGTGCCCAATTAGCTTGCCCAAGTGCTGTAATCTGTTTTACATTGCTACCATCAACACTGGCAGTATACACTTCCATATTGGTGGGTGCAACAAGGTTTTCGGCCAACAATTGTTTGTATTCTTTTATCTCTGTTTCAGTTTTTGGTCTGCTGGCACGCCAAATAATTTTTTTACCATCTTGGCTAAACCATGCACCACCATCGTACCCTAGTGTTTTAGTAATGCGGGTAACTTTCTCGGTTTTTAAATTCATAATGTACAAGTCTAAATCGCCATCACGCATAGATGTAAACAACATTTTTGTACCATCGGGCGAAATGGTGGCTTCTGCATCGTAGCCTTTGGTTTTGGTAAGTTGCTTTACAATTTTGCCATTTAAGTCGCTCATAAAAATATCGAAGGTTGCGTAGATAGGCCAAATGTATTTGTTGCCGTATTTGCTTCTATCTGGTATTGGTGGGCAAGTATCGGCGCCTAAGTGTGTAGAGCCATATACAATGTGTTTGCCGTTTTTTAAGAAATAACCGCAAGTGGTTCGGCCTTTGCCACTACTAATCATTTTGTAGGTAAACTTATCGCCTAATTTTTCTGGTAGTTTACCAATAAATATTTGGTCGCACAATAATCCATCTTTTGGGTTTGTGCGCTGAAACACAATGTATTTGCCGTCTTCACTGAAATAGGCTTCTGCATTATCGCCACCAAAAGTTAGTTGTTGTATGTTTTTAAAATGCCTTTCGCCAGCGTATAAAATTGAGTCTACAGGTTTTTGGCTTTGCGAAATACCTACAAAAGGCACAGCCATTAATAAGAAGATTAGTTTTTTCATGCTGCAAATAAAACGCTAAATGCTTGTAATGGTTTTATCAAGTAGAAAAAACAAGCGCTTTAACCAATAAGAGCAATTATTTTTGTTGTATGCGTACAGGAAATTTTTGTATTGTAATTGTTGTAATGCTTGCATTTGGATGTAATAATAACGACCCTGCCAATAATGGCAAACCTAGTAAAGATGCGGCTTTTATAAAAAAATTGGCCAAAGCGGTAGCCGAAAATAGAGACAGCACTGGTTTAAGATTTAACTACATAGCTGCGTTAGACAGTGTGGGTGATTATAGCACTGCCATTGCGCAAATGGATAGTTTAATTTTGAAAGATGGAGGCAACTATGGTTTGTGGTTTAAGCTTGGCAAGATATACGAACATGCTGGCGATACTGCCCAAGCTATTGGTAGCTATCAAACTGCCTTAAAAATTTATCGATCGCCTGATGGTTTATTGGCCCTTATTAATCTTTTGGCTGAAACAAAAAATGTGTTGGTTTTTGCACTTTGCGATGAAGTAGATAATTTAAGATTGGGTAGAGAATATGATAGTTACACGAACTTTTTTAGAGGTGTTTATTATTCAAGAACAGGTAAAAAACAACAGGCTATCGGCTATTTTGATAAAAGCATTATTAACAATTATACCTTTATTGATGCCTATATGGAAAAGGGTTTTACTTATTTTGATGACAAAAAATTTGACGAAGCCATAACTGTATTTTTGAAAGTAGCCGAAGTAAATAGTACTTATGCAGATGCCTATTATTGGCAAGGCAAATGTTTTGAAGCAAAGGGTAATAAACCAAAGGCAGTAGAAATGTATGGGCAAGCATTGGTGCTAGATAAAACTTTGCAGCAAGCAGAAGATGCAATTAAGAGATTGCAGCCTTAGCTTTAAAAACAAAAGACAACATAAATAAAACATCACAAATTATAAATTAACTTATGCCCATAATTGCACCCTCATTATTAGCCAGTAATTTTTTACAATTAAAAGATGAAGCCGCCATGCTTAATGCTAGCGAAGCAAAATGGTTTCATTTAGATGTGATGGATGGGCGTTTTGTACCCAACATCAGCTTTGGTTTGCCCATTATTAAACAGCTACGAAAAACTACAGAAAAGGTATTTGATGTACACTTAATGATAGAAGAACCCGAAAAATATGCCGAGGCATTTAAACATGCGGGTGCAGATATTTTAACCGTGCATTACGAAGCTTGCACACATTTACACAGAAATATTGAGCAAATAAAAAGCCTTGGTATGAGGGCAGGTGTGGCTTTAAACCCACACACATCGGTAGGGCTTTTAGAAAATGTTTTGCAAGATGTAGATATGGTGCTTATTATGAGTGTAAACCCCGGATTTGGTGGGCAGCATTTTATACCTCAAACACTTGAAAAAGTAAGTTTGCTAAAACAAATGATTACCCAAAAAAAATTACATACACTTATAGAAATTGATGGTGGTGTAACACTTAACAATGCTAGCGCATTAGTGCAAGCAGGTGCAGATGTTTTAGTGGCAGGAAGTACTGTGTTTAATTCTGCAAACCCTTTAGCTACAATAGCTGCATTGAAAAATTGCTAGTTTTAATTTCAACTAATACCACCAAAAAAGCCAACTATTTCGAGTTGGCTTTTTTGGTGGTAACGAATTTATAAAACTATTGTTTTACTAATTGTGTAGTTGAAGCAACACCATCATTTACAAAACTTACAACATAATTGCCTTTTACAAATTTGGTTGCATCGATGCTAGTTTGTGTAGCACCAATCTGTACATTTTTTGTAGATAATATTTTACCATCAATACTTGTAATTGTTACTGCTGCACCTGCAATTGCTTTAGGGTGCGAAAGGATAATGGCATTAGTTACCGGATTGGGATATAAAGCCAAACTGATACTAGGTTTAGCATTTACAGCAACAACGCTACTGTGTTTGAATGTACCATCGTTATCTACCATTTTCAATCGGTAGAATTGAGTTGCCAATGTTTTATTTATATCAGCATATTGGTAAGTGCTACCGTTGCTTGCTTTAGTAGAAGCTACTCTAGCAATTTCAGTAAAGTTTTTAGCGTCAAAGCTTTTTTCAACTCCAAAATAATCGAAATTGGTTTCGTTAGAAGTTTCCCAATTTATTTGTGGTTGGTTGTTAATTAAAGAGGCAGAGATTGATTTAAGGGTAACTGGAAGAACGGATTCACTCCACGATTGTCCGATTCTTAAACCATCTAGTACCACATCTGGTAAACCAGAAGCTTGGCGTAAACCTATTGCGTTCACACTATTTTGTCCAGCATCTGTAACATCAAAATCTGGTGTTCCTGCTGCTACTTCCGATTGTGGTACGCCTGTACTTTTAATCCACATTTTTACATTGTCATTACCTCCAACACTTATGGTGTATTTTATTACAATTAAGTAGGTTGTATTTATTGCATAGTTGGTAGTACCATAGGTAGGTGCAGTATTAGTATTAAGAACAGCAAAATTTACATTACCAGAAGCATCCGTTTTTGCATACATCCTTGCACAGAAATTTCCAAATGTCGTGTTTCCAACAGCTTTATTGCCAATGTGAAAGAAATATGCACCAGTTTGTGCTGTAGCATCAGTTACTTTCAATAAAAAGCTGCAATATATGCTAGCACCATCTGTTTTTACACTATCAAAATCTCTATGCACATCTTGACCAGTACCAATTATGTTTGCAGCATTACCAATGTTACTTCCTGTATAATTGGTATAAGTTAAACCAGTAGTTGTTGAAATTTCTTCAACTACCGAAGTGCCTGTAACACGCCATCCATTATCAGTTAGTTTTCCTGAATAATTGAAATCGTCAATTAGCAATGTTTGAGAAAATGCAGTGAAACAAGATGTAGCTAACAATAGCAGCGTAAATAATTTCTTCATAAATTGTTTTTTTTAAACTAAAAAATGTTGTTTGCGATAGTCTAAGGTAAAGATAATTTTGATACAACATGCTTGTTGGCGCATAAAATTATTACAATCCCTATCTTCAACCCGTCAACAATAAAAAATACATGCGTTTTACTTCTGCCATTGTTATATTGTTATTAACTATTTCTCAGGCATTTGCCCAGCAAAAAACAAGGGTTTCGGGCAAAGTGGTTGACGAAAATGATCAGCCTTTGCAAAGCGTTTCGGTGCAAATTTTAAATAAACAAAAAGGAACTATTACCGATAAAAATGGCGCATTTACCATTGACGTAATACCTAAAAAGCCATTTGCTTTGGTGTTTTCTTTTAATGGTTATCAACCTGTGCAAAAAAATTTTTCGTTAAATATTGGTGAGGTTGAAACTGTTTTGATAAAACTTGAACGTGCATTAGCCACACAATTACAAGAAGTAACTGTTAAAAACGATAGAACTACAAGAGGCGAATCGGGTACGGTATCTATTGATGCTCAAAAAAGTTTGGTAAATCCTTCGCCAATTGGCGGCATCGAAAGTTTGATAAAAGTATTTGTGAACGGCAGTAACGAATTGTCTAGTCAGTATTCTGTACGTGGTGGTAGCTACGATGAAAACTTGATTTATGTAAACGATTTTGAAGTGTTTAGGCCTTATTTAGTAAGTAGTGGACAGCAAGAGGGCTTGAGCTTTATTAACCCTGAAATGACTGGTAATGTAAAGTTTTACAATGGTGGTTATCAAGCTAAGTATGGCGACAAGATGAGTAGCGTTCTTGACATAACCTATAAAAAGCCCAAAGCCTTTGGTGGTAGTGCTTACATTGGTTTGCTAGAGCAAGGTTTGCATTTAGAAGGTATTGGTATAAAGGGTAAGGTTACTTACAATTTGGGCATAAGAAATAGAAGTACACGCAACCTATTAAGTAGCCAAGAAACTAAGGGCAATTATATACCTTCTTCATCCGATTTACAAGCACTAATTACTTACCAAGCAAGCAAAAAATGGTTACTTGAAGTGTTGGCAAATGTATCGGCTACAAAGTTCACCTTATATCCAGAAACAAGTAAGTTAACATCGTCAGTTTTCTCAAATGTATTTTCAGCTAATCTTGGCTTAGACATAAATTTTGAAGGCCAAGAAAAAGATAAATACGCCACCAATTTTGTTGGCTTATCTGCCACCTATCAACTAAGAAAAAACTTGAAATTAAAATGGATGTTGAGCAGGTTTAATGATACCGAAGAAGAGAACAAAGATATTACTGCAGCCTATTTATTTGGCGAAAGAGACTTTGATAAAACTAAGGCTTCTTATGGTTTAATAGTCAATCCTTTAGGTGCTGGTGTATTTTTAAACTACAGTAGAAATAGCTTAAACATTGATGTTTGGAATGCCTCGCACAAAGGCAGTTTAGATAAGGGCAAGCATTATTTGCAATGGGGCAATTCAATAGAACAACAAGTAATTTCAGATAAATTGAACGAATGGCAATACAACGATAGTGCTGGCTATTCGTTGCCTTACAATCCTTCAAGCTTACAATTGTACAGTGTGTTGAAAGGTAAAAGTGAGTTAAACATTATGCGCTTTAGTGGCTACGTTCAAGATAATATTCAGTTCAAAGATTCATCTGACGTAATACTACAAATAGGTGCTAGGTACAATTACAATACCTTAAACAATGAGTTGTTGATTTCGCCAAGAATGGGTATTTCTTTTAAACCAAAAAAGTGGCAAAAAGATATTATTTTAAAAGCATCGGCAGGTATTTATAATCAACCGCCATTTTACAGAGAGTTGCGTAGATATGATGGTACTGTGAACACGAATTTAAAGGCACAAAAAAGCTGGCAAGTAAGTGCTGGCTTAGACTATGGCTTTAAACTGTTTCAGCGTCCTGCAAGGCTTACAACAGAGGCTTACTATAAAAACATGACCGATGTAGTGCCTTACGATGTAGATAATGTACGTGTACGTTACTTTGGCGAAAACCGTGCAAAAGCATACGCAATTGGTTTTGAAACAAGGCTGTATGGCGAACTAGTAAAAGATGCTGAAAGCTGGGTAAGCTTTGGTTTAATGACCACGAGAGAAAAGATTGATAACTTTTTTTACCAACAATATAAAAATGCCGCAGGCGAAATAATTACTGCAAATACTACCGACAAATTGATTGCTGATAGCATTAAAACCAATGTAGGTTATGTACGTAGACCAACAGATAGAATGATAACCTTTGGTTTGTTTTTTCAAGACTATATGAGTACTAACAAGAACTTGAAGTTTTACATGAATGCCTTGTACGGCAGCAATTTGCCTTACAATATTCCTAATAGTGTAAAGTACCGTAACGCTTTAACCATAGAGCCTTATATACGTGTAGATATGGGCTTTAGCGCCTTGCTATTAGATGGCGAAAAAGCAGCAAAACGTAGCCATTCTCCATTTAAAAATTTTCAGAGTATTTGGGCTAGTGTTGAAGTATTTAACATTATAGACAGGGCCAACACGATTAGCTATTTGCTGATTAAAGATTTTCAGAACAATACATTTACGCTGCCTAATAGATTGACACCAAGACTGATTAACTTAAAATTGATAGCTAGATTTTAGAGAGGGCATGGGGCATGGGTCATGGGTCATGGGTGATGGGGCATGGGTGAAAAGTGAAAGGTGAAAAGTGAATGGTGAGATGTGAAAGGTGAAACGTGCGTTGCAAAAATAAACTACTAAACTTCCAAACTCCAAACTCCAAACTTCAAACTCCAAACTTCAAACTCCAAACTCCAAACTCCAAACTCCAAACTCCAAACTCCAAACTCCAAACT
>JASGCX010000028.1:36513-41488 GCA_030053925.1 Flavobacterium sp. | reverse complement strand
CAATTGTATTCGTTAAGCTCGCAATTTACCAATTTAATTTTGCTATTTGTTGAAAATGACTGTCTGTTTAGGGTTGCCTACGCTTGCACACAACATCTTCTCTGCGTAAAATCAGCAAGCAAACCATCTTTTAAAAATAAATTTACCACAAGTAAAAAAGCAAAAGCGTAAAGATGTGCCAATCTCTTTTGCTTCCTTGCTCTGTGTTTCATAAACCATCTTCTTTGCGTAAATCTGCGAGCAACTCATTTCTTCTTCTTAGCTGCTTTAGCTGCATTTTGTGCCAATCTATACTGCACAATTTTTCTAACCGCAAAGTACGCCAAGTTGTTTCGCAGAGAATACGCAAAGCCGAGTAAACTCAGTGCCCTTTGCGCTACCTTCTTTGTGTACATTGCGGTTAAAATGCTTCTATTTTGTTAGCAAGATGTGCCAATCTCTTTTGCTGCCTTGCTCTGTGTTTCATAAACCATCTTCTTTGCGTAAATCTGCGAGCAACTCATTTCTTCTTCTTAGCTGCTTTAGCTGCATTTTGTGCCAATCTATACTGCACAATTCTCGTCACCAAATCCAATGGCAGCGGCGCATTTAAAGGAAATTGTACAGAACCCTTTGCCCATTTGTAGTTACTAATTTCTTCTTTAAAAGCGGCAATACCTGCAGCACCTGGGTAAAAGCCTATATGCTGTTTATAGCCAGCAAAATGCACCAAATTACCATGATACACAAAGGTTGGAATACCATAGCTTATGGTTTCGGTTGCCTCAGTTGCAATGGCTTTTATAGTTGCTCTTATTTGTTGTAGCAATGCTTGTGTTGCTTCGGGAAATTCGGCAATATAGCTGTCTATATCTGTGTGTTTTGGTTTATCAGTTTGCATGTAAAATAAAGGCTAAAATAATTCTTCTATTAACTGCTGCTTTGTTAGCTTTTGGTGTGTCGCAACATCACTAAGGATGGCTGAAAGTGTACCAATTTTAATGGGCTGATGGTTTGGTACAGTGATATGATGTTCGCTTGGCTGTAATGTCGTTAATCTAATATGGCTTCCAGTTTGCCTATTAGCTTTATAGCCATATCGCTTTGTTAATAGTTTAATTAACTCGCTTGCACCAATATCCCTTGGAATCTTTTTCATGCTGCAAATACTTCTTCTTTTACAAGATGTAATCTTATTATACGCTGCTTGTCATCATCAAAATGACACTTCACCGCATC
Organism: Flavobacterium sp.; assembly: GCA_030053925.1. Classification (GTDB taxonomy): domain Bacteria; phylum Bacteroidota; class Bacteroidia; order Chitinophagales; family Chitinophagaceae; genus Parasediminibacterium. Next base: position 40,270 of record JASGCX010000028.1, on the reverse strand, counting down.
TTTTACCGCATCTCTTAGTTCGTCATAAGTATCTGCTTCGGTAAAAATAGAAACGCCAAGTGCTTTTGCAATAAATCCGCCTTCCTCACTTTCCTCTACCAAAAAAATTATTTCTTCCATTTTCTAATTGTTTGTTCAAACTTACAAAAAATATATTCTGCACAACCTATTACTTTGCTGCCCAATGCTGCAAGTTCAGTCCATATCGTTAGTACAGTTTCGCAATTATGTGCAACAGCAATTTACTTTTAGCAGTAAAGTAGTGGGCATTTGCGGGCTTAATGGTAGTGGCAAAACCAACCTGCTTGATGCTATTTATTACCTTGGTTTTACCAAAAGTTATTTCAGCCGCACCGATGCGCAAAATGTACATCATGGCTTGGAAGGTATGCGTTTACAAGGCCATTTTATACTTAACAACGAGCCGCAAAACTTGCTTTGCATTGTTCGTGAAAACAATAAAAAAGAGTTTAGCGTAAACAACGATGCTTACAAGAAATTTAGCGACCACATTGGGCGTTTTTCTTGCGTGATGATTGCGCCAGACGATGTAGAACTGATTATTGGCGGTAGCGAAGAACGTAGAAAATTTATTGATACCATTTTATCGCAGTTAGATGCCAATTATTTGCACCAACTAATTGCTTACACCAAAGTATTGCAGCAGCGCAATAGCTTACTAAAACAAGCCGCCGAAAAAGGCAGTATTGATGAGGCTTTGCTCACCATTTTTAACGAACAATTGAGCCAAAAAGGGCAGTGGTTGTATCAGCAACGCACCCATTTTTTGCAAGATTTTTTAGTGTTGGCATTACAGTTTTATTGGCGCATTGCAGGCAAACCCGATGAGGTTGCCATAGCCTATACTAGCAATTTGCAGCAAGTGCCTATGCTACAATTATTGCAAGCCGCACAGCGTAAAGACATGGCTTTGCAGCGCACCACCGTTGGTATTCATAAAGACGACCTTGCCATTACTATGGGGCAAAGCAGCTTTAAAAACGAAGCCAGCCAAGGGCAGCGCAAAAGCCTACTATTTGCCCTAAAACTAGCCGAATGGCAAACCCTTAAAAACCAAAAAGGCTTTAGCCCAATACTACTGCTTGACGATGTTTTTGAAAAGCTAGACGAGCAGCGCATGCACAACCTGTTACACTGGGTTTGCACCGCCAACGATGGGCAAGTTTTCATTACCGATACCCATGCACACCGCTTGCAGCAACAGTTACAGGCCATAGGCATACAACACCAGTTGATACAATTGTCTGAACCTTGATTTTGTAAGATTTATTGGATTTTTAAGATTAACGTAACCCGCATCAGTGCTACTATTTAACTATGGTTGCAAGTTTATACTGCCCTTGCTAAGTACCTTCTTGTACAGTTAGATATTTTATTGCGCTTTTATTGAAGCGTAGGTTTTCGCACCCGTTTTGCGAGGCTCGAAACAATCTATTTTTGCTCTAACAAACTTGCAGTTTCTTTATGCTATACTATTGCCTGCGGAATATTGTATGGTAGCTAAAAGCAAACTAATAGCACTTGCGAAAACCACAAGTTTCGCAGAGTTAATTGTAAAGAGAGGTGTAACTTATCTATCGCTCACCTGCATTTACAACCGTTACAATGCCATATCCAACCGTTACAATGCCAATGTAAACCGCAACAATGGCATATCCAACCGTTACAATGCCAATGTTAATAGCAACAATGCCAATGTATATCGTTACAATGGCAGTGCAATGCGTTACAATGCCATTGTAATGCGCAACATTGTGATTGTATTCAAAAACACCGCACTGTATTTGAATACAATGACGGTGTAACAACTTTTTTTTAGATTTTTTCTAATAATGGTTTTATTGCAGTGTTTATTTATTACATTAGTGCCCTCAATTTATTTACAAACAATTAAACAACTATTTTATGGCAAGCACAAAAGGTAGAGTGATGGTTTCTCGCAACCCGGAGGAACTGCTAAAACTTGCAGACAAAGTGTACAAAAAGCATGTAGCCGATGGCGCTGCAAGCGATTTAAACAATTTAGATGCAGATACTTACAATTGGGCAAAAGTGGGGCCTACCATAGCACCATGTTTACAATTTCATGACTTGGCAGAAAGATTAAAAGGAGAAATGGAAGAAGCGTATAGGCAAAGAGATGCATTATTTGCATCGATAGATGAACATGTAAAAGGTAGCAGTGCATATTTAAAAGGTAAATATGCAAAGCAGCCTAAAAAATTAGGTAATTGGGGCTTTGAAGTAGATGACACCCCAAAAGCTGCGAAGAAAAAAGCATAACAAAATGCTATGATGAAGCCCCGACAAAACAAACTTTTTCTCGGGGCTTTTTTATAACAATATGCTATTGTTTTGTGCAACACTAACCATACATTTCGGTTAGATGCTTCCCCGAAAATCGGGGCAAGCGGTTCCTCAGCATATCAATTAAATCCTCAGTGCAGGTTGCCCTTTTTGTTTCTTTGTGTGAAACAATTGCTCAAAATCCAAATAATCCAACAAAATCTACGTTCAGACAATCTACCTTCGCCACAAATATTGCTTGATATGACTAACAGAACCGTTTATATTGTTGCTGCTGTGCGTACACCTATTGGTAGTTTTGGCGGCAGCTTAAAGGATTTTTCGGCAACACAATTGGGCGCTATTGCTATAAAAAGCGCTGTAGAAAAAGCGGGTTTACAACCTACAGATATTGAAGAAGTGTTGATGGGCTGTGTGATTCAGGCAGGGCTTGGTCAGGCACCGGCAAGGCAGGCGGCAAAGTTTGCAGGCTTGCCAGATAGTGTGATTTGTACCACGGTAAATAAAGTATGCGCTAGCGGCATGAAAGCAATAGCCAATGCTGCGCAAAGCATTTTACTAGGCGATGCAGATATTGTAGTAGCGGGCGGTATGGAAAGCATGAGTAATGTGCCTTACTATTCGCCCAAACTGCGCTGGGGCAATAAATATGGCAATGTGGTGCTAGAAGATGGCTTGGTAAAAGATGGCTTAACAGATGTGTATAAGCAAGAAGCCATGGGCAACTTTGCCGAACTTTGTGCCAAAACGCTAGAAATAAGCCGCGAAGATCAAGATGCCTTTGCAATAGAAAGCTACAAACGCAGTCAGGCTGCTATAGAGGCAGGCTGGTTTGATGCCGAAATAGTGCCTGTGCCTATCCCTCAAAAAAAAGGTGCACCTATTTTATTTGCCAAAGATGAAGAGCCTTACAATGTAAAATTTGATAAAATACCCGACCTAAAACCTGCGTTTATAAAAGAAGGTACCGTTACAGCCGCCAATGCAAGCACCATGAACGATGGTGCAGCCGCAGTGGTATTAATGCGTAAAGAAAAAGCCGATGCAATGGGCATAAAACCCTTGGCCATTATACGCAGCTATGCCGATGCAGAACAAGCACCTGAATGGTTTACCACCACACCAAGCTTGGCATTGCCAAAAGCAGTAGCCAAAGCTGGCTTGCAAATGAAAGACTTAGATTTTGTAGAACTAAACGAGGCATTTAGTGTAGTAGGCATTGCAAATAGTGAGAAAATGAAATTGTATCCTAAACAAGTAAATGCACATGGTGGTGCGGTAAGTATTGGTCATCCATTAGGTTGCAGTGGCGCAAGAATTATAGTAACCCTCATCAACGTATTGAAACAACAAGGTGGCAAAATAGGCGGCGCCGCAATCTGTAATGGTGGTGGTGGTGCAAGTGCAATGGTAATAGAGGTGGCGTAGA
>JASGCX010000028.1:16428-36413 GCA_030053925.1 Flavobacterium sp. | reverse complement strand
TAGAACGCTGATAACGCAGATTATCAAGATTTAAAAGGCTAATAAAGGGTGCAAGGTGGCGTAGATAGAACGCTGATAACGCAGATTATCAAGATTTAAAAGGCTAATAAAGGGTGCAAGTCCCGACCGTTAACCATCACCCATAAACCATCCCCCATGAACCATCACCCATAAACCATCCCCCATGAACCATGACCCATCACCCATCACCCATGCACCATGAACCATGAACCATGAACCATCACCCATCACCCATGAACCATCAAACTAAACACATGATACCTTATTGGTTAAGTAGAACAGAATTATTATTAGGTGACGAACAAGTAACTGCTTTAATGCGTAAAAATGTACTTGTTGTGGGGCTTGGTGGCGTGGGTGGTATTTGTGCTGAAATGATTGCACGGAGCGGTGTGGGTAAAATGACCATTGTAGATAATGATGTGGTAGATTTGAGTAATTGTAATCGTCAAATTCCTGCGCTACATTCTGAGGTTGGTAAGCTAAAAGCCGAAGTAATGGCTATACGTTTAAAAGATATTAATCCTGATTTAGACTTAACTGTATTGCCTATTTTTTTACAAGATGAAGTGATTACAAAATTACTGGACGATAATACGTTTGACTATGCCGTTGATTGTATTGATACGCTTAGTGCTAAGGTGCAATTTATTAAAGCCTGTAAGGATAGAAATATACCGATTGTTACTTCGTTGGGTGCTGGTGGTAAGGTAAATCCATCATTGGCGCAAATAACAGATATTTCTAAAACCTACCAATGTACACTTGCTAAATATGTGCGCAAGCGCCTACACGAAGTAGGTATTTATGATGGGTTAACGGTTGTATTTAGCCCCGAACCAATAGACCCAACTAGGGTAGTGGTAACAGAAAAAGCCTTTCCTAAAAAGTCGGTTATAGGTACTATTAGTTACATGCCTTCTATTTTTGGTTGTATGGTTGCAAGTGTGGTAATAAGAGGGCTTATTGACAAATAATGGGGTATTAAAATTTACCTAATTTTTAAGTTAAAAACTGCTTTAAACTTATTGAACACCCAAAGGTTTAGTAAATAGTTTTTTATGCAGCAGGGTTTTAATACAGGGGCTTCTTTCCAAAAGCCTCTTTTTTTGTGCCAATGCTTTAGCGGTAATTAAAGTATTTTCGCCGCCAAAATCAATTGTATATTTTGAATCCCAATTCAATTAGTCTTAATAAATTCATCAGCGATACAGGTTACTGTTCTCGCCGCGAAGCTGATAACTTAATAACCCAAGGTAGGGTATTGCTAAATGATAAACCTGCACAGCTTGGTAACCGTTACAATCTTGGTGATTCTGTAGAGGTAGATGGTAGTTTTATAACCACTGCTGATAAGCCCCAAAAACAAGAAAAACTGGTGTATTTGGCTTTTAATAAGCCTGTTGGCATTACTACAACCAGCGAAGAAAAAATAGCAGGCAATATTATTGCCTACATTAAATATCCTAAGCGTATTTTTCCTATTGGTCGTTTAGATAAAGATTCTGAAGGGTTGATATTTTTAACCAATGATGGTGACATAGTGAATAAAATATTGCGTGCCGGTAATAACCACGAGAAAGAATACATAGTAAAAGTAAACAAGCCTGTTGACGGTTATTTTATGCAAAAAATGGCGGCAGGTGTACGGATAAAAGATGGCCTTACCAAGCCCTGTATTGTAAAAAAAGTAAGTACCCATACGTTTAGAATTATACTCACACAAGGGCTTAACCGCCAAATTCGCCGCATGTGCGAACACTTTGATTATACCGTAATGAGCCTGCAACGGGTACGCATTATGCACATAAAACTAGATGGTATTGCCCTTGGCAAATGGCGTTATTTAAGCGAAGTAGAAATAGATAAGTTAAAAGAGATGGTGAGTAATTCTAGTAAAACCTAGTTGGAGTTAGGAACGCTGATGACGCAGATGGGAGGGATTTTTGCTGATTTTTAATTTATTTATTAATAACGTCTAATCTTAGATGCCATGATATTAATTGACCTAAACGATGGATGTAAGGGCTAATTTTTATTTTCTTTAGCCACAAAAAAATTAGATGAGGCTAAAGCCATTTGTAAAAAACCTTTTAATCTCTTAGCTAAAGCTAAAGGGCAAGTGATTTCCCAAAAAATGCAAAAAAAACTACGCTTTCATATATGTTGAGGAAAGAAATAAGTGTTGCAGAGTGCAACGCAACAATGTTTAATGGCACTACCAATACTGGTTACATAAGAAAAAATAGCGCAGACTGGTTTGCTTCATTTTTCGTAACGCCTTGCAGTAACGGTTAAAACAAAACATCCCGTTTTGCAATTGCGAAACGGGATGTTTTTATAAATCTCAAATCTGAAATCAAAATCTCAAATTAGTATCTGTACATATCGCTTTTAAAAGGACCCGCTTGTGGAATACCTAAATAAGCAGCTTGTTCTTCTGTTAATACATCTAACTCAACACCAATTTTAGCAAGGTGTAAACGAGCAACTTTTTCATCTAAAGTTTTTGGTAACACATACACTTTGTTTTCGTAAGCAGCGTGGTTTGTCCACAATTCTACTTGCGCCAAAGTTTGGTTACTAAAGCTGTTACTCATTACAAAACTTGGGTGGCCAGTAGCGCAACCTAGGTTTACCAAACGACCTTCGGCAAGTATGATGATGTCTTTACCATCGATGTTGTAAATGTCAACCTGTGGCTTGATGGTATCTTTTGTATGACCGTAGTTTTTGTTTAACCAAGCCATATCAATTTCAATATCAAAGTGACCGATGTTACAAACAATCGCTTTGTCTTTCATCAAGCGGAAATGCTTTTCAGTAATCAAGTCACGACAGCCAGAAGCGGTAACAATAATGTCAGCTTCGGCAACTGCTTTGTGCATTGGTTTTACTTCAAAACCATCCATTGCTGCTTGTAGTGCACAAATAGGATCGATTTCGGTAACAATAACACGGCAACCTGCTCCTAATAAAGACGCAGCAGAACCTTTACCCACATCACCATAAGAACCTACAACGGCAACTTTACCAGCCATCATTACGTCGGTAGCTCTACGAATAGCATCTACCAAACTTTCTTTACAACCGTATTTATTATCGAATTTAGATTTGGTAACACTGTCGTTTACGTTAATAGCAGGGATAGGTAAAGTGCCTTTAGCCATACGCTCGTATAAACGGTGCACACCTGTAGTAGTTTCTTCAGACAAACCTTTGATGCCACTTACAAATTGTGGATATACATCAAATACCATGTTGGTAAGGTCTCCACCATCATCTAAAATCATGTTTAAAGGACGGTCTTCGCTACCAAAGAATAAAGTTTGTTCAATACACCAATCAGCTTCTTCCTGTGTTTGACCTTTCCAAGCGAAAACGCCAATACCAGCAGCAGCAATAGCAGCCGCAGCCTGGTCTTGAGTAGAGAAGATATTGCAAGAACTCCATTTTACTTCAGCACCTAAAGCCACTAAAGTTTCAATTAGTACCGCAGTTTGAATAGTCATGTGTAAGCAACCAGCAATGCGAGCACCTTTTAATGGTTGGCTAGGCCCATATTCTTCACGGATAGCCATTAAACCTGGCATTTCAGCTTCTGCCAAACGGATTTCTTTTCTGCCCCATTCGGCAAGGCTAATATCAGCTACCTTGTATGGTAAGCTAAAATCGATTGATTTTGATAAAGTAGACATGTTTTAAATTTAGGTGGCAAATATAGTTTGGTAGGATAAAGTTGGTGTTATTTAATTTTATTTGGGAAATAATTGGCAAATTTGACTGCTATAAAGAACAAATAGCTATAAAGCCATGTCAAAAGCCATTAAAAAAGAACAATCCACCAACGAGGTTTTAGTACTAGACGATAAAGACCTTGCCATATTGCGCTTGCTTCAGCAAAATGCTAAGGCAACCGTAAAAGAAATAGCCGATACCGTGCATTTAAGTACCACACCTGTGCATGAACGCATTAAGCGTATGGAACAAAATGGTGTGATAAAACAATACGCTACTTTGGTAGACCATAGCAGGGTAAAAAAGGGCTTAATGGTGATTTGCTATGTATCGCTAAAACAACACGATAAAACGGCTGGCACTGAATTTATACAAATGATTAATGCCATGCCCGAAGTGATAGAGTGCTATAATATTAGTGGCGAATTTGACTTTATGCTAAAAGTGGTAGCTGAAAATATGGATGACTATTACCATTTTCATGTAAATAAACTGAGCGAAACAGGTAATTTAGGTCATGTGCAAAGCGTGTTTGTAATGGGCGTGATAAAACAAACGCATGTGGTGGTGTAGTTGATGGTTGATAGTTCATTGGTCATTGGTTATGGGTTATGGGTCATGGGTGATGGGTGATGGTTCATGGGTGATGGTTCATTAACTTTTGGATTGTGCAATATAATTACTAAAACAACATTCCTTTTAGCAAGAAACAACAACCCGCAACCAGTAACCTGCAACCAGTAACCTGCAACCAGTAACCAGCAACCAGCAACCATGAACTATCAACTATGAACTATAAACTATGAACTATAAACTATGAACTATAAACTATAAACTATGAACTATAAACTATGAACTATCAACTATGAACTATCACCCAGCAATTATAAACTCATGCTCATAACATAATCGTTCATATAAAAGCCATCGCCAAAATAAAAGTCTTTCGATTTTACAATTTCAAAGCCCATTTTTTCATAGAAACTCACGGCTTTATTTTTTCTATTTACTTGAAGTTCTAATTGCTTGCCACCAAGTTTAATTACTTTATTGAGTACTTCTTTTAGTAGGGCTTTACCTGCACCGGTTTGTTGTATATTAGGGTTTACATACAGCTTGTGTAGTTTGTAAATATTGTCTTGCTGCAAGCCATACGATGCAAAACCTATAATCTCATTGTCTACCTCTGCTACTAAAAATTGTATGCCTTGGTAAAACTCATTTTCCAACACATCTTGGCTGTACATTTTTTCAAGCATGTACTCAATTTGCTCGTTGGTAATAATGCGCTTATAGGTGCTAGGCCAAGTATTGTAAGCAATGTTTTGTATAGCGTTAATATCTCTTACAGTGGCAATTCTTATTTCGGCAAGCATAAATTAGTGCGTCTTTTTAGTGAACAACTTTTTGTTTAAATATTGGCTAAGCCAAGCACTACCTGCACCAATAGCTGCGCCAGCTAATACATCGGTAGGGTAATGCTCACCTAAATATAAGCGTGAATAACCTACACTTGATGCCCAGGCATAAGCAGGTACTACTACATACCATTTTTTATACTGCATTGATAATGAAGTAGCCACAGAAAATGCAGTAGAGGTATGACCAGAAGGGAACGATTTATCGGTTTCTATTGTGTAAGGATTGATGAGCAAAGGGTATTGCTCGTAAGGTCTATCTCTTTTAATGGTGTACTTTAAACCTTGCGTTACTAAAGTATTTATAGCCAAGCCACCTATAGTTTGCCAGCCTTGATGTTGTAGTTTTTTATCTTTTTTAATAAAGCCTACAAGCAACTGTGTTGCAGGCACACCAACGCTTACAGCATAAGTTGAGGATGACGTTTTTTGCCAGAAGCTAGAGGATGGGTGTTGTGGGTTAATATCATTCAACAAGTTTACCTCCCAGTTTTGTGCATGGGTATTCAAGGAAATAAATAAAATAAATACAACAGCTTTTATCTTTTGCATAATTAATTTCAAATTGCAAATTCCAAATTATAGACTGCTTAGGCTTTCTTCAATCGTTTTAATTCTAGCTTCTGCGTCTGCTTGTTTTTTACGTTCAAAATCTATTACTTCTGGTTTGGCATTTTCTACAAAACGGTCGTTAGATAATTTCTTCAATACGCTTTGCAAAAAGTTTTGCTGATAGGCTAAATCCTTTTCTAGTTCTACTTTTAGTGCTACGGTATCTACTTCTCTTTCTGCTTGTAAAAAGAATTTATCTTGCTCTACTGCAACCACAATACTATTGGCAATGGCTTCACTAGTAAATGTAATTGCCTCAGCATTTACTTGTTTAGATAATATGCTTGCAATACCTGTGAAACTTGCTTGGTTGCTAGTTTGTATGGCTAATTTGATGGTTTCTTTTGGCTTAATTTGGTTTTTATTTCTTGCTTCGCGAATGGCAGTAATTACTTGTTTTAATAACTCTGCTTCGGCAAGAATTTTGGTTGATGGCTGACGGCTAACTGTCAACTGTTTTACACACAAACGCTCTGTTTGCTCTTTCAGCAAGCCAAAAATTTCTTCGGTTACAAATGGTGTAAATGGATGTAACAATTGCATTAACTGCTCAAAGAAGCCAATGGTTTTGTTGTAAATATTGGCACTTATTGGTTGTTCAAAACCTGGTTTTATCCATTCTAAATACCAACTACAGAAATCATCCCAAACCAAACTATAAATCACTTTTAAGGCTTCGCTAATTTTAAACTGCGCCATTAAGCCATCCACCTCAATTTGAACTTGTGCTAGTCTGTTTTCAAACCAAGTGGTTGCAAAATCGCTTTCTGTAGACTGTTGACGGTCGACTGTCGTCTGTCTTCCTTCCCACATTTTCACCAACTTCAACGCATTCCAAAGCTTGTTATTAAAGTTTCTACCTTGTTCAAGCGATGCTTCATCAAACATTAAATCGTTACCAGCCGGCGATGAGAACATAATGCCAAAGCGTACTGCATCTGCACCGTATTTATCTATCAAGCCCAACAAATCGGGGCTATTGCCCAATTGCTTACTCATTTTACGGCCTTGTTTGTCACGCACCATACCAGTAAAATACACATCTTTAAATGGTAATTCGCCTTTAAAAGCGTAGCCAGCCATAATCATTCTTGCCACCCAAAAGAAAATAATATCCTGACCTGTAACCAACGTGGTAGTAGGGTAGTAGTAATTTACTTCTTTGTTGTTTGGGTTGCTAATGCCTTTAAAAACTTCCATTGGCCACAACCAAGATGAGAACCAAGTGTCTAGGCAATCTTCGTCTTGTTTCAGTCCACCGTCAACAGTCGATGGTCTACCGTATTGCTGCTTATAAAGTTCTTCCGCTAAAGCTATGGTTTCTGCAACTACACAATTGCCTTCTGCATCGTACCAAGCAGGAATTTGTTGCCCCCACCACAACTGACGAGAAATACACCAATCTTTAATGTTACTTAACCAATGGTTGTAGGTGTTTTTTAGTTTGGTGGGATGAAACGTAATCTCATCATTCATCACACTAGAAAGGGTTTCTGGATGTTTACCCAAAAACGTTTTCATATCTACAAACCATTGAAGGCTTAATCTATTTTCAATTACCGCACCAGTTCTTTCACTAGTACCTATTTGACCTTTGTAGTCTTCAATTTTTTCAATTTGCCCAAGTGCTGCAATGTCTTCAGCTATTTGTTTTCTTAGGGCAAATCTATCTACACCATTGTAAGCCAATATTTGCGCCGATGGCTGTTCATCCATCAATTGATTAGCCGTAAACTTGCCTTCTGCATCAAGCGTGTCAATGGTTTTAAGGTTATGTTTTCTGCCTATTTCATTATCGTTTTTATCGTGTGCTGGCGTAATTTTTAAGGCACCAGTACCAAATTCAGCATCTACATAATCGTCTGCAATAATTGGTATTTTACGGTTAATAATTGGTACTATTACTTCTTTACCAATCCATGCTTTGTAACGCTCATCATTAGGGTTTACACAAATAGCCACATCGCCTAAAATGGTTTCTGGCCTTGTAGTAGCAACCATTATGTAGTCAACCGTTAACGGTTCACCGTTCACAGTAACAAGTGGGTATTTCACATAGTAAAGCTTGCTATCAATTTCTTTAAAAATTACTTCTTCATCACTTAATGCAGTTTTACTTGCAGGATCCCAGTTTACCATGCGTAAGCCACGGTAAATGATGCCATCTTTATGTAGCTGAACAAATATTTTAATCACGGCTTTGTAGTAATCATCATCCATGGTGAACGATGTTCTATCCCAGTCTAAACTACAGCCTAGTTTTTTTAATTGTTGTAAAATAATACCGCCGTATTTCTCTTTCCATTCCCAGGCGTAGCCTAAAAATTCATCTCTTGTTAAAGATGATTTGGCAATGCCTCTTTCTCGTAACATGGCTACCACTTTGGCTTCTGTGGCAATAGAAGCATGATCGGTACCTGGCACCCAACAAGCGTTTTTGCCCATCATTCTTGCACGGCGCACCAAAATATCTTGAATGGTATTGTTTAAGCAATGGCCCATGTGTAACACACCTGTTACATTTGGCGGCGGAATAACCACAGTATAAGATTCTCTGGCATCAGGCACACTTTTAAAGTAGCCTTTTTCTTTCCATACATCTGTCCATTTTTGCTCTATTGCTTGCGGTTCAAAGTTTTTTGATAATTGCATTGCTTGTAGTTTTCTCTAAATCTTTTTGCTGTAAAATTCTATACTAATTACTTCAATTATTTTTTAATAAAAATAGTTAATTAGGGCTGCAAAAGTAAGGAAAAGCATGGCGGTAGATAGGCTTAGTTTGGGCTATTACATAAAAAAAACTGCAATGGTATTTTGCAGTCATTTTTTATGAATATTATTGTTTAAAACTCAGTTATTTAGGCAATTTTTAAAAGTAAATTACCATCAATGCGTAGCACTTGATGCAAGGCTTTTAAAAATTGTACACTTATTTTTCTTTTACTATGCATTATTTCCGAAAGTGTTTTATCGGTGATATTTAGCAATATTGCAAGTTCTGTTTGTTTCAACTCCATTTCGTACATCTTCAATTTAATTAAACCTTGCACAGTTTGGGGCAGTTCTATTGTGTAATGTGTATCGTCGTAGGTATTTGCTATTAGGGTATTTTGGTTTAGTACTTTACTTTTTTTGGGTGTAAGCTTATCTATACTCCCTTTTTTAGTACCCACTTCTTGTAAGCCTTTCATTTTTGTTTCGGCACCTATCAATGCCTTTTTTGTTACTGGTTGTTTCATAATATATATGTTTTTCTGTCTGTTTTATTATAATGTTTGTGTATATCTACAAATTGTATATTAACTGTTTTTTTACTAAAATGTATCATTGCCATAATCCTGAAATTATTTCTAGCCACATTTAACACAAAGTTATTGTTGTACACAATATCTACACCATAAAAAGTTTGTTTAGGTGGATAAATTTTTTTCTGCTGTGAGCCAAATGGTTGCCAACCATCTAAAAATCAAGCAAAAAAAGAAAAATTGTTTATGCACCCGTTTGTTTTATGCTGTGGATATGTTGCCAATGTGCTAATAAAGTTTCATTAATACCATCAAATCAAAGGCAATTTTGCACTTACATCGGTTTCGTAAAACTGTATTAGCTTGATTTTGGTAATGATAGCCCTGCAACAAAGGTATGATGTTTACACTTATAAAAAATAAAATAAAATTATAAAAGTTGGAAAGTTAGTACACTAAAGCATAAACTACAAATATAAGCCAATAATTTTAATTACTAACAACCACTTCAAAAACCTTCGCTCAATCAGTTTAAACTAGGTATATATTTGCACCCACAAAAAAGCAAGGTAATGAAAATAATGAAATTTGGCGGTACTAGCGTAGGCAAGCCAGAACGTATGCATCAGGTGGCGCAATTAATTACCAAAGATGCCGAACCAAAAATTGTGGTATTAAGTGCATTAAGCGGCACTACCAATTCGCTTGTAGAAATTAGTAATCATTTAGCCAACAGCAACCGTGAGGCTGCCAAGCAATCGATAGATAAATTAGAAGCACACTACAGAAGTTTTGTATTGTTATTGGCAAACGGTACAGTGGCGCAAGCCAAAGCCAATGCTATTGTAAGCGAACATTTCGAATTTCTAAACATCATCTTGCGCATCTCTTTTAGCGATGCGTTGAATAAAGATATTTTGGCACAAGGCGAGTTGCTAAGTACCAAATTGTTCTGCGTATTTTTAGAAGAACAAGGCATTGATTACCAATTATTACCAGCATTAGACTTTATGAGTATTGATGCTAATGGTGAGCCACACGTAGAAGCTATTAGAGCCAAACTAACGCCAATTTTAGAACAATACGCTGCTAAAAAATGCTTTATTACACAAGGTTATATCTGTAAAAATGCAAGAGGCGAAGTAGATAATTTAAAACGTGGTGGTAGCGATTATACTGCATCGCTTGTAGCTGCTGCCGTAAATGCAACAGTTTGCGAAATTTGGACTGACATTGACGGTATGCACAATAACGACCCTCGTATTGTACAAAAAACCAACGCTATTGAGCAATTGAGCTTTGACGAGGCAGCAGAGCTAGCTTATTTTGGGGCAAAAATTTTACACCCAACTTGTATTTGGCCAGCACAACAAGAAAACGTGCCTGTTAAGTTGTTAAATACCATGCAGCCCGAAGCTGTAGGTACTGTAATTACTAAAGAAGCAGGTAGTGTAGGTATTAAAGCTGTGGCCGCAAAAGATGGCATTATTGCCATTAAAATTAAGAGCAGCCGTATGTTGCTTGCTTATGGTTTTTTAAGAAAAGTGTTTGAGGTGTTTGAAAAATACAAAACCTCAATTGATATGATTACCACATCGGAAGTGGCAGTATCTGTAACCATTGATAGCCCTGAATTTTTGAAAGAAATAGTACAAGAATTAGAACCATTTGGCCATGTAGAAGTTGAAACCAACCAAAGTATTGTATCTATTGTAGGTAACGAAATTGTAAAAACAGAATGTGTTTTACAAAAATTATTTATAGCTATTAACCAAATACCAGTAACCATGGTTAGCTATGGTGGTAGCCATCACAATATCTCATTATTAGTGCCAAATGAATACCGAACCAAAACTTTACAACTGCTAAACAGTGGTTTGTTTGGTTTATAAACAATGCGTTTGATAGCTGTTATAAAAATCCCAAGCAAGTAAGTAATTGTTTGGGATTTTTGTTGCTTCCTTTCGTGTAATTCGCTTCAATTTGTGTTATATGTTACTTAAAAGAACACATCTTCAATCATAAAAATTTCGGGGGTTTCGCCTTTTTTTAAGGTAATAGCTATCACATCAAACTGAATTTTTAGCCACTCAGGATGCTGGTACAAATATTCTTCGGCAGCTTTTTTTAGGTGATTCATTTTGGCTTGGCTAATGCTTTCTTCGGGCAAACCAAACTTTGCATTGGTTCTTGTTTTTACTTCTACAAAATGAATTTTATTAGTAAGGCTAGCAATAATGTCTATTTCTAAGTGCTTATGGCGCCAGTTTTTGGCAATAATGGTGTAATTTTTTTCAATTAAATAGGTTTCTGCCAACGCTTCGCCTTTATTTCCTGTGAGTTTGTGGTGTGTCATACTTATTTTCGTGAGTATAAATATATACTATGAAACTGAAGGGAAAAACATTTTATCTGAAAGGAAAAGTACAAAATTATGCATGGGGCGGCTTTGGTTTTTTACCTGCATTGTTAAATTTTGAAAACGTAGATAATAAGCCCTGTGCCGAGTATTGGATGGGGGCGCATCCATCTGCAGCATCAATAGTAAGCGATGATGTAAATGCTGTTGCTTTAAACGAATTAATAGCTACTAATCCTGCTGAAACTATTACCAGTAAAGTGTTTGACGATTTTGGTGAATTACCCTATTTATTCAAAATATTGGATGTAAAAGAGATGCTGTCTATTCAAGTGCATCCTACAAAAGCCGAAGCAGCCAAAGGTTTTGATGCCGAGGAAGCAGCGGGCATACCTATTAACGCACCTCATCGCAACTATAAAGATAGAAATCACAAGCCCGAAGTAATGCTAGCATTAAGTGAGTTTTGGTTACTACATGGCTTTAAGCAAAAAGACGGTTTGATGCAAACCTTAATTGAGGTGCAAGAGTTTAATGTATTGATGCCATTGTTTAAAAAAGGCGGCTACAAAGGCTTGTACCAAATGGTAATGGAAATGGATCAAATGTATATTGATAATATGCTAGCACCATTGGTAAAACGTGAACTGCGCCGCAAATTGCATAATGAATTAACCAAGCACGATGCAGGCTGGTGGGTAGCAAAATTATTTGAAGGAAAAGAAGACGTAGTTAATATAGATAAAGGTGTTTTTTCTATTTACTTCTTCAATATTGTAAAAGCCGAACCAGGTGAAGCTGTGTTTCAAGGGGCAGGCGTACCACATGCTTACTTAGAAGGGCAAAATGTAGAGTTAATGGCCAATAGCGACAATGTGCTACGTGGTGGCCTTACACCTAAGCATATAGATGTACCACAATTGCTAAAACATACTTTGTTTGAAGGCGTAAAACCTAACGTAATGAAGGGTAACGACATTGGTAATCATACCGTGCATTACCCTTGCCCTGTGCCAGATTTTGGTATTCATAAAATTGCTTTGCAAGGCAATAGCCACGAGGCAACAGCCAACTCTTTAGAAATAATTATTGCCATAGAAGGTGGTGCAGTAATTAATAGCAGCAGAAAAATTACTTTAAAACATGGCGAGGCGGTAGCCATTTTGCCAGGCGAAACTTATAAGATAGAAGCCTTGGGTAAATGTGTTTTGTATAAAGCTTTTGTACCTTAATATTTTTTGCCACAGAAGCACCGAATTGCAGAAAATGTATTTTAAATTCAGCGTTTTATTGCCTCAGTGGCTATTTATAATTTAGCTTATCCACCTATGAGGAAAATAGGATTTGCAGGGTTACATTTTCAGCCTATTTTTGTTACCGAAACACTTGATTATGAAGTTGAATAAAAACATCGTTATTTCTTTGGTATTGTTGATTGTAATAGCATCATTATACCGCATTATACCTAACCGTCCTTTTGGTTTTGCACCACAAATTGCGATGGCTTTATTTGGTGGAGCCTTGTTTGTAAACAATAAAAAATGGGCTTTCTTGCTACCATTATTATCTATGTTTATTAGCGATGCTTTGTACCAACTATTGTATGTAAATGGTCTTAGCCAAACCAAAGGTTTTTATGGTGGTCAAGTAACTAACTACTTGTTATTTGCTAGCTTAACGGTAATTGGTTTTGGTGTAAAAACTAACAAATTAGGCAGCATTATAGCAGGAGTGCTTGCAGCACCTACGGCTTATTTTTTAGCATCTAACTTATTGGTGTGGGCTAGTGGTGGTGGTTATCATCATCCAAAAACATTTGATGGTATGCTAGCTTGCTTGGCCGATGGCTTACCTTTTTACCAAGGCAGCTTAACAGGTACAGCAATATTTGCAGGTTTATTATTTGGTAGCTATTATTTTATTAAGCAACCTACTAGCAGCACTTATACAGTAAAATAATTAGGGCTTGTGTATTATTACCAACGGCACGCTGCAAGCGTGCCGTTGGTGTTTGTGTGTCAGGCATATTCATTACGCTATAGGGTGCAAGTGCCCAACGAGCGTTGCAGTACTTATCGTTAGCCTATAGGTGAAACAGTAAGAAGGAACCCTTGTATAAAACAGACATCATTATTTTAACAACCGCCGTATGCCTAACGGCATGTATGGGGTGGTGTGAGAGAACAGTAAGTGAAATAATCTTTTACTTGCTACGCCATTTTATAAAAGTATATCAAGCCAAATTACCCAATACTTCATCCATAATATTACTTACTTGTAAGGTAAAACTATGTGGTAGTTTTGGGCTTTGTAGCAAGCCATTTTCAAGGCAATGCATTACATGTTCAATTTCGTATTCAAAGCCATTACATAGGTGGGGGAAAGAAAAGGTTTTGGTTGTACCATCATTTAATATTAGTGACAAATCGGTGGCTTTAAAAAATGGATTGTGAACCTCAATACGACCTTTTGTACCCAAAATGCTAGCAGTAATGGTAGTGTTAAAACCAATGCTGCTAAGTAAATGGGCTGTTGAGCCGTTGGTATATTGTAATAGCATATCGGCAGATTCATCTACGCCAGTTGCGGCTTTATTTACAACAGCATGAATAGCAGAAGGCTTACCGAGTAATAAAGTGGCGAGAAAAATAGGGTAGATGCCTACATCTAAAACAGAACCGCCACCAAGTGCTTTGTTAAACATTCTACCGTTAATATTAAAAGGGGCGGTAAAGCCAAAATCTGCTTGCAGATGTTTAATTGCACCAATTGCATCATCTGCAATAAGACTTACTATTTTTTCGGTAAATGGCATAAAACGTGTCCATAAACCTTCCATTAAAAAGAGGTTTTGCTTAGTTGCAAAATCCATCATTTCACTACTCAACCTGCTATTAAGCGACATGGGCTTTTCGCAAAGCACATGCTTGCGATGTTGCAAGCAAAGCATGGTATGTTGGTAATGAAACGCATGTGGTGTGGCTATGTAAATGATGTTAATATTAGGGTTGGTGGCTAAATCGATATAACTGGTGTAAAACTTATCAGCATGATGCTTGGCAGCAAAAGTTTGTGCATTTATTGCATCACGAGAGGCAATTGCAAATACTTGTGAGTCATTAACAAAATTGAGTGCTGTGCAAAATTTATCTGCAATTTTACCAGCACCTAAAATACCCCAACGATATGTTTTCATGGTTAGTTTTTTCTGAAAAGGGTTTTGGTGATTATTTCGTAAGCCATCTTGAAATTGAGGCTTTAAAGTTTTAGTAAGAGGTTGTTTAAAACGCATCGGGCTTATTGGCCAAGGTTAGTAGTTCAATGGTATCATCCTACCAAAGTTATTCAAGTACTTCTCTTGCTTTTTTATCAACAGTTAAATAATCAATATCTTCTTTAATGCACTCTAAAACCTGCTCATCATCTGTTGCAACAATTTTATCAATAATCGCTTGTTTAATAAAAGAAACCATACAATAATATTTTCTCAAAAATACTTGAATTTATTGAAAAAATGGCTTGCGTTAGTATTAGAAAGTTAGCATCTATTTTCTACCTATATTTCACTACAAAAAAGGCTCAATAAAATACCTAAACGATGCAAGAAGGTACTTTGCAAGCACCGTATAAACTTGCAACCAAAGCATCATAATACTACAAAAGCTAGCAACCAAAACACCTTCTACTTAATTTAAAAAATATCACAGTAACTTGCGCCTCTATGACACAGGAGCAATTGAAAGATATAAGAGACAGAGTTACCGTCTTGAGGAGGTTTCTTTGACTACGATAGCCGTAAAACCAAAGTAGAACAAGACCGTCAGTTATCGTTATCGCCTGGCTTTTGGGACGACAATGCCCGAGCTACGGCCACTATGAAAGACATTAAGCTAAACGAATTTTGGATGAAATTGTACGAGCAAGTAAACACCGCCGTGGAAGATTTTGCCGTACTGTTTGACTTTTGGAAAAGTGGTGACGAAACCGAAGAAGAAGTGAAAAAAGCCTACCATGCAGCCGTAATTGCTGTTGAAGATGCTGAATTTAAAAGTACCCTCAACAAGCCCGAAGATGAACTTCCAGGCATTTTACAAATTAATTCTGGTGCTGGTGGTACTGAAAGCCAAGATTGGGCCGATATGCTGTTGCGCATGTACTTGATGTATGGCCAAAAGCAAGGCTGGCAAGTTACCCAACTAGATTATCAAGAAGGTGATGGTGCAGGTATAAAATCTGCTACATTACAGTTTGACGGCCCATTCGCTTATGGCTTTTTAAAGGCCGAAAGTGGTGTACATCGCTTGGTGCGTATATCGCCATTTGACAGCAATGCAAGGCGGCATACCTCATTTGCATCTGTGCATGTGTATCCATTGATTGATGATAGCATAGAAATTGAAGTTAACCCTGCCGACCTTGAATGGGCATTTTACAGAAGCGGCGGTAGCGGCGGGCAAAACGTAAATAAGGTAGAAACTGCGGTGCGTTTAAAACACGGGCCAAGTGGTTTTATAGTTGAATGTCAGCAAGCGAGAACGCAAGGCGAAAACCGAGAATTAGCTTTGAAAATGCTAAAAAGTAGGTTGTACGAAGAGGAAATGCGTAAGCGCCAAGAAGCCTTAAACGCTACTAATAGCAACAAAAAGAAAATTGAATGGGGCAGCCAAATACGTAGCTATGTGTTTCATCCATACAAAATGATTAAAGACCACCGAACAGACTATGAAGTAGGTAATGTACAGCCTGTAATGGATGGCGAATTGGATGGTTTTATAAAAGCGTATTTGATGATGAGATGATGTGATGATTTGCTGATGTGCTGATGTGATGATGTGATGATGTGATAATGTGCTGATGTGCTAATGTGATGATGTGATGATGTGATAATGTGATGATGTGATGATGTGATAATGTGATAATGTGATGATGTGATAATGTGATGATGTGATAATGTGATGATGTGATAATGTGCTGATGTGCTAATGTGCTGATGTGATGATGTGCTAATGTGATAATGTGATGATGTGATAATGTGATAATGTGATGATGTGATAATGTGCTAATGTGATGATGTGATAATGTGCTAATGTGATGATGTGATAATGTGCTGATGTGCTGATGTGATAATGTGATAATGTGATAATGTGATGATGTAATTTTCGTTGTGAGACTTTGTGCCGTTGTGGCTATGGTGGCGTTGTGAAACTTTGTGCCGTTGTGGTTATAGTGGCTAATGCTTTTCAATCTAATTAATACGCTCATTTAATCATACAAAACCGCAATTCAGACGATAATGGATAAAGCAAAACCCATATTTCACCGCCGCATATTTTGGGATGTTGATTTTGACAACCTAGATTATGATGCAAAGGCAAACTTTGTAATAGAACGTGTTTTTGAACGAGGCGATGTGCCAGATATTAGAAATTGTAGGCGGTATTATGGGGATGAGAAAATGAGAGAAGTACTTACAAATGCTAAATGGCTATCTAAAGAATCTGTATATTTAGCTTGCGCTATTTTTAATAATGAATTAACCGATTATAAATGTTACCAAACCTACCAGTTGAACCCAGAACAATGGCTTTATTAAAGCATTTGATGGCTATACCAGCGTTACAACATTTTGCATTGGTAGGCGGTACGGCTTTAGTAATTAGGTATCAGCATCGTTTATCAGTTGACTTAGATTTGTTTTCAACCAAAGAATTTATTAATACAGAACTAGTATCAATTTTAGAACAACATTTTCCAACATTTTCTTATCGCAGTACTAATAACCCTATTGGCGTTTTTGGGTATATCAATGATGTAAAAGTTGACTTTGTTAAGCACCATCGCTTTCAATTAATAGATGAGTTAATTGTGGATAATGGTATTAGATTATACAGCGATAAAGATATTATGGCAATGAAAGTTGCAGCTATATTGAAAAGGGCAGTAAAAAAAGACTTTTGGGATATTGCAGAATTATTAAAACATTATTCCTTAAACGATCTTTTAGAAGCGTATCATAAAAAATATCCCAACCAAAGATTGGCCATTTCAATTCCTTTTGCCATCACCTATTTCGCAGACGCAGAAGACAGCGAAGACCCAATTAGTTTAAAAGGGCAAACTTGGCAACAAGTAAAAAAAGATATTCAGAAAAAAGTAAACGATTATTTAAAGTAGTTACACGAATTATAAAATAATTGCACGAATGACACGAATTGGGAAAAGAGAAAGCCCAAAATCTCAAATCAGAAATTAGAACATGCGTTTATATCCAGAAACGGCAGCAATACAATTAGAATTTGATAAGGTAAAAGAATTACTGGTTAATCATTGCAAAACTGTATATGCACAGGAAAAAGCAGATAATCTGCGTATTCATACCAAGAAAGATTATATAGAACTTGAATTACAGCAAAGCCATGAGTACAAATTACTGTACCAGCAAAGCTTGTATTTTCCTAACGACTTTACACTTAATATTCAAAAAGACATCAAGCTTCTTAGTATTCCAGGGGCTTTGTTAGTGAGCGAACAATGGATGCACATTAAAAAACTTGCCGAAAATATCAGCAATATTTTTAGATGGTTTGACACTGAAAAACGCTTGGCTTATCCTTCGTTAACCAAAGTAATAGAACACACTTACTACGAGAAAGTAATTGTAGAAATGATTAATGACGTGCTAGATGAAAATGGCAATGTAAAAGACAATGCGAGTGACGATTTGTACAAAATACGTATGACCTTGTACAAGCGTAGAAACGAACTAAGACGCATGTTTGAGAAGGTGGTAGCCAAACTAAACAAAGCCGGTTACAGCGCAGAAATTGAAGAAGGTTTTAGCAATGGTAGACGTGTAGTAGCGGTTTTTGCCGAACATAAAAGACAGGTGAAGGGCATTTTACATGGCGAAAGCGACAGCCGTAAAACAGCCTTTATTGAACCCGAAGAAACCATCCCTTTAAACAACGAAGTATTTGCTTTAGAACACGACGAAAGCCGAGAAGTACAACGCATTTTAAGAACTTTAACCAGCAAAGTATCGGTGTATTCTGCCTTGTTGATGGGCTATTTAGAAATTGTAGGCGAGTTTGATTTTATTAAAGCCAAAGCCAAACTAGCTATTGACATGAACGGTCAATTTCCTAATTTAATTGACAAAGCACACTTAGAATTAAAAGATGCTTACCACCCTTTGTTGTATTTGTACAATAAAGCTTCTAACAAACCCACCATACCTGTTACATTAACACTAGATGAAAAGAGCAGAATTTTGGTAATTAGCGGCCCCAATGCTGGCGGTAAAACCGTTACCATGAAAACGATTGGCCTTAACCAAATAATGCTGCAAAGTGGCTTGTTGGTGCCTGTGCATCCTACATCGCAAATGGGTATTTTTAAGCAGCTATTTATACATATTGGCGATACGCAAAGCATTGAATTTGAGTTGAGTACCTACTCATCTCATTTGCTGCACATGAAGCACTTTATAGAAGTTGCCAATGGTAAAACCTTGTTTTTTATAGATGAATTGGGTAGCGGTAGCGACCCAAATTTGGGTGGTGCTTTTGCCGAAGTAATTATGGAAGAACTGGGCCGAAGGCACGCATTGGGCATTGTTACCACCCACTATTTAAACCTAAAAGTGATGGCCAATCATACCCAAGGCATTATTAATGGTGCCATGCAGTTTGATGAAGTGCATTTGCAACCAATGTATAAACTTATTGTAGGTAAACCTGGTAGTAGTTATACATTCTCTATTGCCGAACGTATTGGTTTGCCACAACATTTAATAAAACGTGCTAGAAAATTGGTTGATGAAGACCATTTTAAGCTAGATAGATTACTAAACAGAACCGAGCAAGATTTGCAACAGCTAGATGTAGACAAAAAGGACTTGCATAAACTGATTCGTGAAAATGAGAAGCTGAAAAAGGAAATGGAAATAGTGCTAAACAAAGAGCGCCACAAACAGCAAATAGAAACCTTAAAACACCAAAACCAAATTACAGAAGAGCGCCTGACTTACTTGAAAGATATGGAGCGAAAGCTGAAACAAGTAGCACTAGATTGGAAAAAAAATGACAATAAAGAGCAAGTGGTAAAAAGCTTACACACATTGCTTTTTAAAGGCAACGAGAAGGTTGTAGTAAATAAATTAGCCAAAAAAGTAGACAAGAAATTTGTAGAAATTAAGCAAGAAATTGTGGTAGGTGCTTTGGTAAAACTGAAGAAAAACTACCAAGTAGGCGAGGTAAAAGAAATACGTGGCAAGCGTGCCATTGTGCAAATTGGTTTTCTACCCATGAACGTAGAAATTGACGATTTGGTAGTGGTAGAAAAAGTAGAAGAGAAAGAAGGATAGTTACCTAAAAAAAATTAGGCACACACGCATAACATGTACTTACAATAAAAAAATAAAAATAGCTACTCGTAACTGTGAGTAGGCATCTCTAAACTTAGATATTGGTACTCGTAAATGTGAGTAGGCATCTCTAAACTTAAATATTGGCACTCGTAAATGTGAGTAGGCATCCCTAAACTTAAATATTGGCACTCGTAAATGTGAGTAGGCATCCCTAAACTTAAATA
>JASGCX010000028.1:15469-16328 GCA_030053925.1 Flavobacterium sp. | reverse complement strand
TTGGCACTCGTAACTGTGAGTAGGCATCCCTAAACTTGCATTTTAGTACTCAAAATTGTGAATTGACAATAAAAAATAGATAGGGGTGCATAAATTGTTTTCTGCTGCGAGCCAATGTTTGCCAACCTTTAAAAATCAATTATTTAGCACGGTATGCGTTGCACCTTGCATCTGTATTGCTTTGTTCGGCTTTGCTTGCATGTTGCCCATTAAGTACTACCATTAAAATCGCTACAATCAGGTAATCAACAATTATCTTTGCGCCCAATTAAAAATAGGATATGCCTACAATTGAGTTAAACAGGGTTCAAAACGATTATGGGTTTGAAGTAAAAGACCAAAACGGCCACGTAGTAAGAATGGATACAAGCCCAGAAAGTGGTGGGCAAAACTTTGGTGTAAGACCCATGCAAATGCTACTAATGGGGCTTGGTGGTTGCAGTGCCATAGATGTAATTATGATTTTAAAAAAGCAACGCCAAAATGTACGTGACTATAAAATGATTATTAAAGGCGATAGAGAAGTAGGCAAAGAGCCTTCTTTATGGAAAAACATTACTGTAGAGTTTCACATTTATGGCGAGGTTAATCAAGAAAAAGCTGAAAAAGCGGTTGATTTATCACTCAATAAATACTGCTCGGTAGCAGCTACTTTATTTGCCGCAGGCGCAGCCATAAAAACAGAAACTTTTGTACATCCATAAACCCATAGAACACAGATTTTCATGATTAAACTGATGTAAATGATTGAATAAATCTGTGATAATCTTGACAATCATTATCATCTGCGTTCTATTTTCATGCTTAAACTGATGTAAATGATTGAATAAATCTGTGATAATCTTGACAATCATTATCA
>JASGCX010000028.1:3449-15369 GCA_030053925.1 Flavobacterium sp. | reverse complement strand
TCTGCGTTCTATTTTTCAAATCTTAAATTCAAAATAATAAATGTCTTTACATAAACAAACTCTCGCTATTCGTACACAAACTGCTCAGTCATTCGAGATGGAACATTCAACACCATTATATTTAAGCAGTAGCTTTACTTTTGATACGGCAGAAGATATGCGTGCCGCATTTGCCGAAGAAACCAACGATAATATTTACAGCCGTTACAGCAACCCAACTGTAGATGAATTTGTAAAAAAAATGTGCTTACTAGAAGGTGCAGAAGCGGGCTTTGCTACGGCAAGCGGTATGGCAGCGGTGTTCAATTCTATTTTTGCGTTGCTAAAAGCAGGTGACCATTTAATTTGTTGCAGTTCTGTTTTTGGTAGTACACATGCTTTGGCTACCAAGTTTTTACCAAAATATGGTATTGAATGTACGTTGGTAAGTTCTACCAAGCCTGCAGAATGGGAAGCAGCGGTAAAACCCAACACCAAAATGGTGTATTTAGAAACGCCAACCAATCCACAATTAGAAGTGATTGACTTAGCTTGGGTGGGTGAATTTTCTAAAAAGCACAACATCATTTTTAATGTAGATAATTGCTTTGCATCGCCTATTTTACAAAACCCAATTGATTTTGGTGCCAATATTGTAAGCCACAGTGCTACTAAATGGATTGATGGCCAAGGTAGAGTTTTAGGTGGTATTGTGGTAGGTAGAGCAGATTTGATTAGAGAAATTTATTTGTTCTGTAGAAATACTGGCCCAAGCATGAGTGCATTTAACGCTTGGGTTTTAAGCAAAAGCTTAGAAACATTAGATGTACGAATGGAAAGGCATTGTGCCAATGCGCTAGCCATTGCTACTAAGCTTGAGCAAAATGCTAAAATTGCTTGGGTAAAATATCCTTTCTTGCCATCGCATCCGCAATATAAGATAGCCATTAAGCAAATGAAAAAGGGTGGTGGTGTATTGTGTTTTGAATTAAAAGGTGGTGTAGAAAGTGGTCGTAAATTTTTAGATTCGTTAGAGTTATTGTCAATGACACCCAACCTAGGCGATACACGTAGCATTGCATCGCATCCTACAAGTACTACACACTCAAAACTTACAGAAGCAGAGCGCCAAACCATAGGTATTACACCAGGTTTAATACGTATTTCGGCAGGCTTAGAAAATGTAAATGATATTCTTGCAGATATTGAACAAGCATTGGAAAAATGCTAAAAAAATTGCCAGCAAAAAAATATCTTCAGAAACTGAAGATATTTTTTTTACGGAACAAATTGCATAATTTGCTAGCCAATGTAGTTAAGCCTTAAATCTTAAGTAAGACAAAACCGCAATTACAATGTACAACATTGTAATAATTACAAAATTCTTTATTCCCTTATCAAATGATGACGATGGAATAATGATTTGTTTTTTTCGCATAACCAAAGCGTTTTAATTGAGGGGTAAAAAAACAATTATTTTAATCGGTTCTTCAGGATATAAGATAGAGTAATTGGTAAACGTGTAATGAGGCTAAAAAATTGTATTGGTCTAGTGATTTTTAAATATTATTTATTGTAATAACTAAAATATGTTTGCAGTAGTAGATATAGAAACAACAGGTGGGCATGCGAATGCAAATAATATTACCGAGATAGCCATTGTACTACATAACGGTAATGAAATAGAAGGCAAGTTTACATCGCTTATAAACCCTTGTATGCCTATAGAGCGCTACGTGCAAGGGCTTACTGGCATTACAGATGCTATGGTAGCTACTGCACCAAAATTTGAGGATTTAGCAGAAAATATTTACAACTTATTAAAAGACAGGATTTTTGTAGCACACAACGTAAATTTCGATTACAGTTTTGTAAAACATCAATTGGCGCAAGCAGGCTACAACCTTACCGCCAATAAATTGTGTACCATTAGGCTTGCGAGAAAAATTTTCCCAAATTTACCAAAATATGGCCTTGGTACTGTGTGCAGAGAACTTAATATAGAACTAAATGATAGGCATAGGGCTGCCGACGATGCCCTTGCAACAGCGCATTTATTTCAATTGTTAGTTCAGCACGATACAAGTGGCGAGTTGAAGAAAATGGTAAAAAAAAATCCAATCAATACCTACCGCCAAACCTAAATAGCCAAATTGTAGATAATTTACCTTTATGCCCAGGTGTTTATTACTTTAAAAATAAACAGGGCAAGGTTATATATGTAGGTAAAGCAAAAAATATAAAAAAGCGTGTAGTATCTCATTTTGCTAATAACAAACTATCAAAACAAAAGCAGGCTTTTTTAAGAGATATCTACGATGTTTCTTTTAAAGAAATGGATACAGAGTTCCTAGCAGCGTTGTTTGAAACAATTGAAATTAAACGCATTTGGCCCATTTACAACAAAAGCCAAAAGCATTATGAGCATCAGTATGGTATTTTTATGTTTGAAGATAATAAAGGCTATTTGCGCTTAGGGATTGACAAAAAACGTAAAATTTTAAAGCCACTCATGTCTTTCAGTATGGTTCTGCAAGCGCATAATACTTTATGGGCTTGGTCTAAGCAGTACAACATTCATCCTTCATTGTGTTTTTTAGATAAACGTGCAAAAAATATAGATGACTTACCATCTGTAAATGAACACAATAACATAGTTACCAATCTTGTTAAAAAAATAGAAGCAGAGAAAGAAACGTATTTCATACAAGAAGCATCTAGTTATATATTTATAGAAAATGGCATGTTTTATGGTATGGGTAAAGTACTAGAAAAAAATATGGTACTATCCAAAAATACATTAAAGGTACATTTAACTCAATACCCTGAGAATGAAATTTTAAAAAATATGTTAAAGAAATATATTTTGAAACACCCTGAAAAGATGATTACTATCTAACAAATTTCATAGTATTGTACACGTATTCTGCTTGATAAACCAAATAACGATTTTTGTGAAAAAAAGTATTTTCATTTTTATCCTTTTACTACAATCGTATAACTCTTTTTCTCAAAGAGTAAGCGCAAACATATCTTTTGGACAAAGTGCATATTTTGGGGAGTTGCAACAAAAGACTATTTTTCTTGAACAATCATCACTTTCTGTAATTGGAGGAATTTCCTACGATATTAATAACTATTTCAGAATTAGAGGCGAACTTGGTTTAATAGAGGCTAAAGGTGATGATAAATTGAGTGCAAAAGTATATGCAAGACAAAGAAATCTAAACTTTAAGACAACCATTTATGAAGCTGCATTGCTGGGCGAATTCGATTATTTGAATTGGATTTTAAAAAAAGATTTACCTATAACACCCTATTTAATCTTTGGGCCTGGTATATTTAGATTTAACCCAACTACAATTGATAGAAATGGTAATAAAGTTTATCTGCATGGCATTGGAACAGAAGGACAGGCTTTAGGAAATGCAAACTATAATTATAGAAAATATAATTTAATTCAACTAAATTTTCAGGTTGGTGTGGGAAGCAAAATAAAGCTGTCTGAAAAAGTGAACGTGGGCATTGAAGTCTCATTAAGAAAGCTAACAACAGATTATTTAGACGATATCCATGATCGTACTTATGTAGATCCATCTGAGTTCTTAGCAAAAGGGCAAATATTGGCTTCGCAATTGTCGTTTAGAGGTGATGAATTGGGATACACTTTTGCCGATTTAAAAAATAGTGGCCGTGGAAATAATAATAATGAAGATTTTTATTATACCTTTCAATTTAGATTAAGCTTTAGGTTAAACAACCTACCTATTGGTAATGGTAGGTATTATTACTTTTCAAATAAACAAGCATTAAAAAGCCAACGTAACCCACCAATACTTTAAGCTAATTTCTTTTTCTTGCTAGTTTTTGCTTCTTTCTTTTTAGTAAAAGTATCATCAAAAAAGCATTGCATACCACGTCTATTGCCGCAGCTACCTTTTTCTTTTAAGGTAATATCGTTACCAGCAAAACTAAAGTTAATAACGCAAGGATCGCCGCCTTGGTTATACACGGCAGTTTTGGCATCTTTCATTTTAAATTCACCTTTCAATTCACCTACACAAGTACCCTTTTTTTTCTCAAAATGAATAAAGAAAACGTAGGTATTTGGGTATTTGCCATCTCTTACTGAGATATAGTTTTTCTTGTCTTGAACATAATCGCCACTAAGTTTGTTTGCCTTTGGCAATGTATCAATTGGGTTGATGATTTCATTAGATTTCTTAGTGTCTTCGTTGGTATCGTTCATAACCACCATAAACATATTGTCAGACCCATAAACCCAACCAACTCTAGAAAAAAATAACTGTTTAGTATCGGTTGTTACTTTTTCTTTACTAATAAAAAATGTAGGCTCTCTGTTTATGGATAATGTATGTAAATAGCCATCATTAGTATAGTTTTCAAACACTGCTTTAGCATTTAAAAACTTATTTTTCTTATCAAAAACAAACGCTACTACCAACGTTTTTTTATTTTGGATGACTTTGCCTAATAAATAATTTTCTGACTTCTTTTCAATTCGGCCTATTGGGTGTACCAAATATTTTTTACGAGTGTTCACTAAAATATTGACGGCCGAATCTGGCACAAACTGTTGTAAAACCGCAGCACTAATAATAGTACTATCGCCAATTTTTGCAAGGTTAGTATCTGCTACTGTAAAAGGGAAATTGAGTATTGGAAAAGCGTTTACAAATTCTTTAGGTTTTACAGGTGCGTTGCCCGATAAATCTACCTTTTTATCCTTACAACCTATTATAGCTAGTACAAGCAAAAGCGTTATCCATTGTTTCATAAAGGGTAAAAATTTGCGTAAATGTATGATTTTGATGCATCCACTGTATTAAGTACTGATTTAAGTGCTGTAAAAATATATTTCCATTGGTATTGATAATTATTTTAGATTCGCCTAAAATATTATTTTGTGATTACTAATTTATCTGTTACCGAAGAAAACTACATAAAAGCCATTTACCACCTGCAACAAACAGATGGCAATGTAACTACCAATGAAGTAGCCGAAATGCTACATACAAAAGCTGCTTCGGTTACAGACATGCTGAAAAAATTGAACGCAAAAAATATTCTTAACTACGAAAAATACCAAGGCTTTACACTAAGTGATGAAGGTAGAAAAATTGCTTTAAGCATTGTGCGTAAGCATCGTTTATGGGAATATTTTTTAGTAGAAAAACTACAATTTGGCTGGGATGAAGTACACGATGTGGCAGAAGAACTAGAACATATTTCTAGCCGCAAATTAGTAGAGAAATTAGATGCTTTTTTAGCGTATCCAAAGTTTGACCCACATGGCGACCCGATACCAGACGTGAATGGTAAAATGGTATTTCAACCACAAATAAACCTTACCGATTTGCCATTAAACGAGTTTGCCCAAGTAACTGCGGTGGGTAGCCAATCAACCGAATTACTTGAATTATTAAAGCATAAGAAAATAGCAATTGGCACTAAAATTATTATTAAAAAGAAGTTTTTGTTTGATAATTCAGTAGAAATTAAACTGCTAAACCAAGCAGCTTTTACCATTAGTCAGCAATTGGCGCAAGCCTTATTTGTAAAAAAAATTCCAAATGAGTGACACCTATTTATACAATGACAATTCGTTGGGTGACGTACATGCAACTGTAGATACCACCAAAAACCGTAAAGGGTTCAAGCGTATATTGGCTTATTTTGGCCCTGCGTATTTGGTAAGTGTTGGCTATATGGATCCAGGTAATTGGGCTACCGATTTACAAGGCGGTGCGCAATTTGGCTATAAGCTTATTTGGGTGTTGTTGATGAGCAATTTAATGGCCTTGCTATTACAAAGTTTAAGCGCAAGATTAGGTATTGTAAGGCGCAAAGATTTGGCACAAGCCAATAGAGAAGTGTATCCACCACTGGTAAATTTTTGCCTCTACATTTTAGCAGAATTAGCCATTGCAGCCTGCGATTTAGCCGAGGTTTTAGGTATGGCTATAGGTATCAATTTACTCACAGGATTACCGCTTATTTGGGGCGTTGCATTTACCGTTTTAGATACTTTTTTATTGCTTTGGTTGCAAAAGCTAGGCATTAGAAAACTAGAAGCTTTCATCATTGCATTGGTAGCTATTATTGGCTTATCTTTTTTAATAGAAATCATTTTTGCAAAACCTAATTTAGCCGATGTTGCTAAAGGTTTTATACCTACAAGTTTAAACAAACAAGCACTATATATTGCCGTTGGTATTATTGGTGCTACGGTAATGCCACATAATTTGTATTTACATTCGGCGTTGGTACAAACACGAAAAATAAGTACCGATTCTGCTGGTATAAAAAGGGCTTTAAAATTCAATTTAATTGATAGTACAATTGCCTTAAACGCAGCATTTTTTGTAAATGCAGCTATTTTGGTATTGGCTGCCACTGCGTTTTTTGCAACCGGCCATACAGAAGTAGCTAAAATAGAAGATGCGCATAAATTATTGCAGCCAATGCTTGGCAATAAACTAGCACCATTGTTATTTGCTATTGCTTTAATTGCTGCGGGGCAAAGCAGCACTGTAACCGGTACCATGGCCGGGCAAATAGTGATGGAGGGTTATTTAAGTTTGCGCATCAATCCGTTGCTAAGGCGTTTGTTAACTCGCCTAATTGCTATTGTGCCGGCTGCAGTTGTAATTCTTTTGTATGGCGATGAAAAGGTAGATGCTTTATTGGTGTTTAGCCAAGTGGTGCTGAGTTTGCAGCTAGGCTTTGCAATTATTCCATTAATCCATTTTGTGAGCGATAAGCAAGCTATGGGCGAGTTTGCCATTAAAACTTATACCAAAGTTTTGGCTTGGTTAGTAGCATTAATTTTGGTGTTTTTAAATGCAAAATTGATTGTTGAAGAAATACTAGGCTTTTTTGAGCAAGATGGTAAAATAGGCTGGAAAATAGTAATTGTAATTGCTGTGTTGCTATTTGTTTGGTTGTTTTTAATGATGACTTTTTTGCCAATAGTACAGCGCAGACGGCACAAGAAAAATATTGCTTTACATAGAGAACCTTTGCCGCTACAAAACTTATTTATACCACAAACGCAGCACATTGCTATTGCTCTCGATTTTACCAATAATGATGAACGTTTAATTGCACATGCTATTAGCCAAGGCAAGCAATATGCTAGTTACACTTTATTGCATATTGTAGAGAGCGTAAGTGCTAGTTATTTAGGTGCAGCTAGCGACGATACTGAAACACGCAAAGACCGTGAACGCTTACAATCGTATGCTGAACAATTGACCAAACTTGGTTACAATGTAAGGGTAGAACTAGGTTTTAAAAATCGTGTGTCTGAAATTGTACGATTGGTAAAAGCTGCCGATGCAGATTTACTTGTAATGGGTGCACACAGGCACAGCGGCATTAAAGATTATCTTTTTGGTGAAACCATTGAATCGGTAAGGCATCAGTTAGAAATTCCGGTGTTGATTATTAATGTGTAATGCACCTTGCAGTTTTACGATGCATAAAAATTACCACAGAGCAAATAAGTAACTGCTTGCCTACTTCTTTGTTTTGTGTTTTATTCAAACAGCATTTTGCGAGTATCTGCGAGCCACAAAAAAACTTACATCTGCAAATAATAATCCTTTAATAATTCTTTAAACTGAGCTGTGTAGTTGTTGTATTCTTTTATAATTATGCTATCTACAATTGCTTCTTTTTTTGCGAAGCCAAATTGCAACATGCCTCTAAAATAGGCGTGCTTGGGTGTAGGCTGCACCAATGTTTTTTTGTGTAGATGATAGCCATTTGCTGTAGCTAAATCTTCAAAAAAAGCAACACGATGATAGGGTAGAAGTATTGCAAAATAACCGCTTGGTGCTAATAATCGGGTAATATTTGCCAATAATTCTTCTAAACTTAAAGCTGCACTGTGCAAGGCTAAATTGCGTTTGGCATCAGCACTTTTTAAATCCTTATCAAAAAAAGGTGGGTTGGTAAAAATGTAGTTGTAAACTGTTGATTGATAATCTTGTATTGCACTATTGAAAACTTGCAATTTATTGTGCCATGGCGAAGCTGATATATTTTCAATGGCTTGTTCAGTTGCATGTATATCTATTTCAACAGCATCAATAGTTGCAGTAGTTTTTTGTGCCACCATTAAGCTTAATAAGCCTGTGCCTGAGCCTATATCTAATAATCTTAAATTGGGTGACGTATTTTGTAACTCATTGGCAAGCCAAGCACCAAACAAGCAACCGTCTGTAGTCACCTTCATAGCGCAATGCTGCTGGCTAATAGTAAATTGCTTAAACTTAAAATAATCATTTGCCATAAATAAAATGAACGCTTTCAGATTTGCTTAAACAACCTCGTTATTTCAACAGAGATCCGAAGAAATTCTGAAAAAAGTTATTTATGAGCCAGCCTCAATTAAACGGATTACAACAAAAAAACTTAAGCACTAGCTTGTAGCTTTTTAATTTCTTCGTTCAATTTTGGTACAATGTCAAACGCATCGCCAACAATACCGTAATCGGCGGCTTTAAAAAACGGTGCTTCAGGGTCTTTATTTATTACCACAATTACTTTGCTTCTGTTTACACCAGCCAAATGTTGTATAGCACCAGAAATACCAATTGCAAAGTACAGGTTTGGTGCAATTTGAAAACCAGTTTGCCCCACGTGTTCGTGGTGAGGGCGCCAATGTGCATCTGCAACAGGACGGCTACAGGCGGTAGCAGCATGTAGTGTTTTAGCTAGGTCTTCTATCATGCCCCAATTTTCTGGACCTTTTAAACCTCTACCGCCACTCACTACCACATCTGCCTCAGTTAGTGGAATTTCGCCTACAATTTTGTTTACAGCGGCAACACGTACTTTACAAGCATCTACCGCTACATTTAGTGCTACCACTTCTGCAACACCTTCACCTGCAATAGTTGTAAAGCTGTTTGGGTTTAATGAAATAACTTTTACTGCCGAAATAATATTTACATTGGCAAAAGCCTTACCGCTAAATACTGTTTTTTTAACAATAAAATTGCCATTACTTGTATCGGGCAAAGCACAGGCACCAGTAACTACACCAGCTTTTAAACGAGCCGAAACCCTTGCTGCTACTGCCTTACCAGTTTGATTGTGGCTAAATACCAATACAGTTGCACCGCTAGCTGTAACTGCCTCGGCTATTACTTTGCTATACAATTGTGCATCTAGGTGGTTTAATGTATTGTTGGCTACCTGATGCACTTTTGTAACACCGTATTTACCTAAAGTAGATAAATTGTTGGTTACTGTACCAAGTAATAATGCCTCTGCAGTGCTACCAATTTGGGCTGCTATTTTAGCACCATAAGTTAAAGCCTCAAAAGAAGACTTTTTAATTTGACCGTCTGCATGATCTACAAATATTAAGACTGACATAAAATTTAGCCCCTAACCCCTAAGGAGTACTGGGAAAGCCTTGAGATTTGTCAAGGCTATGATTTATTTTAAGTTGTTTGTAATAAAGAACTATTCTAAAACCTAATTGCAATTTATAATTCCCGTTAGGGTAGGGGCATCTAAATTGCTTTTGCTTCTTCGTGTAATAATCGTACTAATTCGGCCACATCATCTGCAGCAACTAGTTTTACACCAGCTTTTGCAGGTGGTAATTCGTAACTTACCACACTTGTTAAAGCATCTATTGCTGCGGGTTCTACCACTTTTAATGGTTTTGTACGAGCTGCCATAATACCACGCATGTTTGGTATCCGTTGTTCTGCAACGCCTTTTGCACAGCTTATAACTACTGGCAATTCTGTTTCGTTGGTTTCCTCGCCACCTTCAATTTCACGAGTTACGGTTACGGTGTTACCTGCAACATCAAATTTTGTGGCTAACGAAATAAATGGTGCGTCTACTAGTTCGGCCACAATACCACCAATTGATGCACTATTGTAATCAATGGTTTCTTTACCAGTGAAAATGAGGTCGTAAGTGCCTTGTTTAGCCACTTCTGCTATTTGCGCTGCAATAAAATAACTGTCAAAATTGTCGGCGTTAATTCTAATAGCTTCGTCGCCACCAAGTGCTAATGCTTTACGAATAATTGGTTCACAATCAGCACTACCAACAGTGATAAGGTGCAAAACAGTAGCAGGATCTTTTTCTTTTAATTCGATAGCTCTTACCAAAGCATACCACTCATCGTAAGGATTGATAATCCATTGTACACCTGCATCTTCAAACTTGGTATTGCCATCTTTGAAAGCTATTTTTGAAGTTGTATCAGGCGTTTTACTTATGCAGACTAAAATTTTCATGTGCAGTTTTTTTTATTTTATTTGCCACATGTTGATTGCGTTGTTGCTATCTTCAATATGGTAAAACTAAATGGTTGTTTATGCAACTAATTTACAAATATAGTGTTGTTTTTGTTGTGCAAATGTTTAGGTTAAAATATTAATTAAGAAATTTTTTATGGACAGAATTGAAAAAATAGTAGCGTTTTTAAAGGCCAATCCAAAGGACAATTTTCTAAGACATGCACTAGCACTAGAATACATCAAACTGGGTGATGATTTAAAAGCTAGAATTTTATTTGAAGAAATTTTAACAGAATGTCCTAATTATGTAGGTTCGTATTACCATTTAGCTAAATTATTAGAAAAATTAGAACAAACTGATAAAGCTATTGAATATTACGAAAAGGGTATGGCCGCAGCAAAAGCTGCCAATGATAACCATGCTTACAGTGAATTACAAGCGGCTTACGAAGAGTTGATTTATTAACAACAACCGATGCCAATTGGCTGAAAATGGATAGCTTAAATGCTGTTTATGGTTGTTTGTGTTAGATTTGTTACCTACCTAAATAATTGCTCAATTATGAAAAAATTAGCCTGCCTTATATTGTTATTTATTTTGGCTTTTAGCCAATTGCAAGCGCAAAAAATTAACCTGTTGGCAATTTCTAAAACCAATGGTTATAGGCACGGTGCAATACCAACTGCTAAGGCTGCATTAACACTAATGGCACAGCAGCAAAATTGGCAAATTACATTCACAGAAGATTCGCTACAATTTAGCGATGACGAGGCATTGAAGCAATACGATGCCATCATTTTTGTAATGACAACAGGCAATATTTTTAGCGAGAAAGAACAAATTGCTGTGCAAAAATTTGTAGAAAAAGGTGGGGGATTGTTAACCTTACATACAGGCACAGATACAGAATATGATTGGCCTTGGTATAATGCTGCAATTGGGGCAAAATTTAAAAGTCACCCAAAACAACAACAAGCTAAGTTTTTAGTAAAAGATAGTGTACATATAGCCAGTAAAATGCTACCAAAAGAATGGTTACGTTTTGATGAATTGTATAATTTTAGAGACAGTATTCCTGCTAACTTACACGTATTACTTGAGCTTGATGAAACCAGTTATTCGGGTGGTACTATGGGCAAACATCCCATTGCTTGGTATCAAAATGTAAAAAAAGGCCGTGTGCTACAAACAGCCCTAGGCCATACAGACGCTAGCTACAAAGAACCTCTGTTTTTGCAACATTTACAAGGGGCAATAGAGTGGGTGAGTAAGGTGAAAAGTGAAAAGTGAAACGTGAAAAGTGAATAGTGAAAGGTGAAAGGTGAAAAGTGAATGGTGAAAAGTGAATGGTGAAAAGTGAATGGTGAATGGTGAAAGGTGAAAAGTGAATAGTGAAAAGTGAAAGGTGAATAGTGAAAAGTGAAAGGTGAATAGTGAAAAGTGAATAGTGAAAAGTGAATAGTGAAAGGTGAAAGGTGAAACGTGAATAGTGAAAGGTGAATAGTGAAAGGTGAAAGGTGAATAGTGAAAGGTGAAAGGTGAAAAGTGAATGGTGAAACGTGAAAGGTGAATAGTGAATAGTGAATAGTGAAAGGTGAATAGTGAAAGGTGAAAGGTGAAAAGTGAATGGTGAAACGTGAAA
>JASGCX010000028.1:0-3349 GCA_030053925.1 Flavobacterium sp. | reverse complement strand
GGTGAATAGTGAATAGTGAAAGGTGAATAGTGAAAGGTGAATAGTGAAAGGTGAACAGTGAAAGGTGAATAGTGAAAGGTGAAAGGTGAATAGTGAAAGGTGAATAGTGAAAGGTGAAAAGTGAATAGTGAAAGGTGAATAATGAAAGGTGAATAATGAAAAGTGAAATGATTGAAACGAGTTTATAATAAAAAACTGATTAACAGAACAAAAAACGCTTTAGTATATGAAAAGAAAACTAAGAATGGGCATGATAGGTGGTGGCCGCAACGCCTTTATTGGTGCGGTTCATCGCATTGCTGCAAATATTGACGGCTTGATAGAACTGACTTGTGGCGCTTTAAGTAGCAATGAAGAAAATGCGAAATTATCTGGCAAAGATTTGTTTTTAGCTAATGATAGAATTTATACAAGCTATGCTGATATGATTACGAAGGAAAGCCAATTGCCAGCAGATATGCGAATGGATTTTGTATCAATCGTAACTCCCAACCATTTACATTTTGAGCCAGCAATGATGGCTTTAGAACATGGTTTTCATGTGGTGATAGACAAGCCTTTAAGTTTTGATTACCAACAAGCCATTGCCTTGCAAAAAAAAGTGGCAGAAACAGGCTTATTATTGGCTGTAACACATACCTATTCGGGCTACCCAATGATTAAGCAAGCCAAACAAATGATAGCTGAAGGCATTTTTGGTAAAATACGCAAAGTGTATGTTGAGTATCCACAGGGTTGGCTAAGTAACTTTTTAGAAAGCAGCGGTAGCAAGCAAGCAGCTTGGCGCACCGACCCAAAACGTAGTGGTATTGCAGGTTGCATGGGCGATATTGGTACACATGCTGCACACTTAGCAGAATATGTTGCAGGCTTGAAAGTAACGCATTTATGTGCCGACTTACAAACATTTGTAGAAGGCAGACATTTAGACGATGATGGTAATGTGCTATTGAAATTTAATAATGGCGCAACAGGCGTTTTAATTGCTAGCCAAGTAGCTGCCGGTGAAGAAAATGCCATAAGATTGAGAGTTTATGGCGAAAAAGGTGGTATAGATTGGTGCCAAGTAGATAGCAATACTTTGCTAGTAAAATGGCTAGATAAACCAACCGAAATTTATAGAACAGGCAGTGGTTATGTAGGCAGTTTTGCAGCCCACAATACACGTGTACCGGCTGGCCATCCTGAAGGATATTTAGAGGCTTTCGCCAATATTTATAGAAACTTTTCGCTTACACTTAATGCCAAACTTAACGGCGAAACACCAACGCAGGAAATGCTTGATTTTCCTACAATTGCTGAAGGTGTAAGAGGTATGGCTTTTATTGATTCTGTGGTTGCTGCATCTAAAGCAAGTGAAAAATGGACTGAGTTTAAGGTGTAATTATGATAATCTTATTTGAAATCGAGTAGCAAGTATGGGATTATTTCCCTTACTTACTACTCACACCACCATACATGCCGTTAGGCATACGGCGGTTGTTAAAATAATGATGTCTGTTTTATACAGAGGTACTTCTTACTGTTTCACCTATAGGCTAAACTCCTGCTTATTAGCAGTTCTCTCAGGGGCAAATTCGCAGTTGCCCACAACACCCTTGCTATTGGCTAACGCTTTGGCAATGTGCTTGCAAATAACATCGGCATTTCGTCTTAGTTATATAGGTGGCAGTCCCAGTTCTTTTAAAAATTTATTATGTGTCTCTCTTGCTTTGTTAATGTCTTTATCAAGGTCAACGAGTTTTTTGTTTACTACTTTCAAGTCAATTATTTCTTCGTCTAACGATGTGCTTACATAGCGTGAAATATTCAAGTTGAATTCATTTTTAATGATTTCGTCCATTGAAACTCTACGAGAATAACGGATTTCTTCTTTTCGGTCTCTGTATGTTTCAACTATTTTGTCAATGTTTTCAGGCAATAAGTTGTTTTGTCGTTTTCCCTTTTCAAAGTGGTCAACGGCATTGATGAACAAAACATCGTCAAACTTTTTGCACTTCTTTAAAACCAAAATACATACAGGAATACCTGTCGAGAAAAACAAGTTGGCTGGAAGTCCGATTACAGTATCAATGTTTCCATCTTCTAATAATTTTCTTCTGATTCGTTCTTCTGAACCACTTCTGAATAAAACACCATGAGGCAAGATGATTGCCATTGTTCCTTCTTTACTCAAAAAGTGAAAACCGTGTAACAGAAAAGCAAAGTCGGCTGCTGACTTAGGAGCAAGACCATAACTTTTGAAACGGAAATCTTGTCCCATTTCTTCCGATGATTCCCAACGATAACTAAAAGGTGGATTGGCTACAATGGCATCAAATTCTAATTTCTTGGAAGGATTTATTTCATTTAAAATATCCCAATCGTTGACTAATGTATCTCCGTGATGAATTGCAAATTCGGTATCCTTAACGCCATGCAAAAGCATGTTCATTCGGGCTAAGTTGTATGTGGTAATGTTTTTTTCTTGTCCGAAAATCTTGCCGATTGTGCCTCCTGCATCTGTCATTCTTTTGCGGACGTTGAGCAACAACGAACCCGAACCACAGGCAAAGTCCAATACTCGTTCAATCTTTTTCTTTTCGCCTTTACTTGGGTCTTGGCTGTCAAGTGTTACAATGGCAGAAAGAATGTCGGACATTCGTTGTGGTGTATAAAATTCTCCTGCTTTTTGACCAGAACCTGCTGCAAATTTTCCAATCAGATATTCGTAAGCATCGCCTAAATAGTCAATATTTTTATCGAAGCTGTTGATGCCTTCTGCAATTTTCTGAATGATGTTGCAGAGTTTTTTATTTCGTTCTTCGTAGTTCTTGCCAAGTTTATCAGAATCTAAATCGATTTCAGAAAACAAACCCTGAAAGGTGCTTTCAAAAGATTCATTTTCTATGTATTTAAAACCAGCTTGCAATGTAGAAAGCAATTCTTTGTTTTGCGTTTTTGCCAATTCTGCAATGCTGTTCCATAAATGAGAAGGTTCAATAACATAGTGAACTTTTCTTCGCATTTGTTTTTCAAAATCTTGAACATCGGCTTTATTCTGTTCATACCACACCGCAAGCGGTGTCCGCTTGTCGTTGTCTTTCAAAATGGGATAATCTTTTCCTAATTCCTTTTTGGCTGATGCTTCGTAGTTGTCGCTTAGATAACCTAAGAACAAAAATGAAAGCATGTAATCTCGAAACTGGTCTGCATTCATTGCTCCACGCAATTCGTCTGCGATTTTCCAAAGTGTATTGCCTAATTGTGTTTGATTATTGTCTGTCATGCTGTTGCTGTTTCTATTGAGTTATTATTTGGGGCGTTAGCCCTTTCATCTTCGTAGAAAAAAATATCGCAAAATTCAATT
>JASGCX010000117.1 GCA_030053925.1 Flavobacterium sp. | reverse complement strand
TGACATTTCTACAACCAAGAATAGCCTATCGTAAACCTAGAATGACATTTCTACAACCAAGAATAGCCTAGCGTAAACCTAGAATGACATTTCTACAACCATGAATAGCCTAGCGTAAACCTAAAGTGACATTTCTACTCGCCGTGGTTAGTGTAATTACTAACCATTGAAACCATATACACGAACCAAGGCTAGGTATCACTTGCCCCCATCCTTTAGATGGGGGGCAAGAAATGTATTATTTATTGGCTTTAGCCACAAATGTTTAAAAGTGCGTTACTATAAATGTGGCTAAAGCCTCCCACTAAAATCACTAATTCTCCCTTTGCTAAAGCAAAAGGGCAATTGATTTGTGAACTAAATACTTAAACTCTATCTATTTATTTATAACAATTGCTATATGGTGTAACACCTTGCTTGTTTTAAACTTAAAATAGCCTACATGTTATAACACCTTGCATATTTCAAACTTTATCGTAAACCTATAATAGCCCATCTACAACCAAGAATTGCCTATCGTAAGCCTAGAATGACATTTCTACAACCATGAATTGCCTAGCGTAAACCTAAAGTGACATTTCTACAACCAAGAATTGCCTAACGTAAACCTAAAGTGACATTTCTACAACCAAGAATAGCCTATCGTAAACCTAGAATGACATTTCTACAACCATGAATAGCCCATCATAAAGCTATAATTGCATTTCTACAACCATGAATTGCCTATCGTAAACCTATAATTGCATTTCTACAACCATGAATTGCCTATCGTAAACCTAGAATGACATTTCTACAACCATGAATAGCCTATCGTAAACCTATAATTGCATTTCTACAACCAAGAATAGCCTATCGTAAACCTAAAGTGACATTTCTACAACCAAGAATAGCCTATCGTAAACCTATAATTGCATTTTTCTATCGGCTGGTGAGGCAGCAACCAATAGAGAAATCGCAAATTTTAATGCGTTAGCCCTGCTATTTGTTCGATAATCGTTTTTTCTACCTACTTTTAAACTTTATAAATTTCTTGAACTAAAACTTCAAACCCCAAACTCCAAACTCCAAACCCCAAACTGCATAAACTTCTTAAACTAAATAAACTTCTTAAACTGCATAAACCCCTTAAACTGCATAAACTTCTTAAACTGCATAAACCCCTTAAACTGCATAAACTTCTTAAACTGCATAAACTTCTTAAACTGCATAAACTTCTTAAACTGCATAAACTTTTTAAACTGCATAAACTTCTTAAACTAAATAAATCATTTAACCATAAACTCCAAACTCCAAACTGCATAAACCCCAAACTAAATATAATGGCCTACATACTTACGGTACTTGATAAAACCCCCGCTTTTGGCACCAACTGTTTTGTAGCACCAAACGCAACAATTGTGGGCGAAGTGGTAATGGGTGATGATTGTAGTGTGTGGTTTAACGCTGTTATTCGTGGCGATGTAAACGCAATTACCATGGGCAATAAGGTAAATGTGCAAGATGGGGCTGTGGTGCATTGTACGTACTTAAAAAACCCAACGGTTATTGGCAACAATGTATCTATTGGGCACAATGCGCTAGTACATGGCTGTACTATAAAAGACAATGTACTAATAGGTATGGGCGCAATTGTGATGGATAGATGCGTTGTAAACAGCAACGCCATTATTGCTGCCGGTGCAGTAGTAACCGAAGGCACCGTGGTAGAAGCAGGTACTATTTATGCAGGTGTGCCAGCTAAAAAAATTAAAGACATTTCTAAAGAATTAATAAGCGGCGAAATTGATAGAATAGCCAATAATTACGTAAAGTACGCTAGTTGGTTTGAAGTTTATAATGAGAAAAAGTAGTACTAGCCGATAGCGTACCGATTTTTTAGCCTCTAAAGCCAAACGTTTATACAATAATATGAAGCCCATACTAACTGCCATTGCCTTTATGGTATGCTTATCAAGCTGTAGCATTTTTAGTAAAAGGCCATACGTGCCGCCAATTGGTGCCGAAAAAATATTTGCCCTACAGCAACCAGGTTATAAGCCCAAAACACGGTATCAAAAAGCCGAGTACAAAGCCATGCTAAGGCAGTTACGCAGAGATAGAAAACTAGCTAAAAAACAACAAGGCTAGGGCCAGCTTTTATCTTCTATGGTATCTAGTATTTTTAGGTAGCTAGCATATCTATCTATTGAGATAGTGCCTTGGTTTACGGCATCTTTTATAGCACAATTCAACTCGTTGGTGTGCATACAATTGTTGTACTTGCAGTTGTTAAGCAGCACATTCATTTCAGGAAAATAACCACTCAGTTCTTGCTTGGTAATATCTACTAAGCCTAGTTCTCTTATACCGGGTGTATCTATTATTTTACCGCCAAAAGGCAGGTCAAACATTTCGGCAAATGTGGTAGTGTGTAAGCCTTTGCCGCTCCATTCGCTTACTTCTTGCGTACGTAAGTCTAACTGAGGAAAAATGGCATTAATAAAGGTAGATTTACCCACACCACTATGGCCACTAAGCAAGGTAGTTTTGTTGTGCATGAGTGTTTTTATGGCATCTAAACCAGTACCATTTTGTACACTAGCCAATATTACCGAGTAGCCAATAGCTGTGTAAATGTGTTTCAACTCTGCAAAGCGGTCAAGTTCTTTTTTGCCATAGGTATCGGCCTTATTAAAAACAATAATGGCGGGTAAATGATACATTTGGCAGGCAATTAAAAAACGGTCAATAAAACCTGTAGATGTTTTAGGGTCTTTAAGTGTTGCAAACAGCAAACTTTGGTTTAGGTTAGACGAAATAATGTGGTGCTTATTTTTATTGTGTGGGCTAATGCGAGCCACATAATTGCTACGGTTGTAAATATTGGTAATAGTGCCCGTATCTTCCAATTCGTTTTCTATTACTACATCCACTTCGTCACCCACAGCAATAGGATTGGTAGAGGTAAGTCCATCTATTTTAAACACCCCTTTTATACGAGCATTTAACACCCTGCCTGCCTCGGTTTTTACAATATACCAGCTACCAGTAGACTTGTACACTAATGCTTTCATTGCTGCGAAGATAGCCGATAAATAGACGATAGGCCATAAACAACAGACAATGTTGGTAGCGCAAAGCAGGTAAAAGCCATCAGCAATTGTTAAGCACCGCAAGCACTTGAAGAAGAAATATAGATTAGCAAACTATTCTTGTGCGAGCCATTTTGAAATTTGGGCATTTGCTACCTTAAAAGCAAGGCTATTGCTACAAAGTTGATAGTGGTTTGAAAACAGGCGGTGCTTTTTGGTTGCAATATTCAGTTTTGTTTTCTGTTTATATTTTTCTATGATGGCTACTTTGCCCGTATCAATATTGTTTATTTAGTTGCAGCAAAATTGAGAAATGGTGGCCCAATAGCCGCTTTTTATGTGAAATTTATTTTGGGTACGAGTGCTTGCAAAAGGCGAATTGAGAAGTGTTGAAAATAAAGTAACTAAATTTTTTTTGAGATATTTATGGGTTCGCATATTTTTGTGTTGTGTGTAATTATAACCAAAACCTTGTATTATGACAGAACCACTATCATGGGGTGCAATATTTAGTGCTGCTAAAGCTGGACATGCAATTATTGACGAAAAAAAGCGAAATGTCTTTATTAAAAAGTTAAACCTTTTGTTCAGGTCAAATAGAAAAATAGTTGTATTTGGACTAAGTGGTGCCGGAAAGTCGCAATTCATCAATTGCCTAAAGAAAAATTTAATCATTGCCGAAAGAACGGACACAACTGAAAAAATAAAATTTGAATTAGACAAATTCCCAATTCAATTTATAGACACTCCTGGACAAGCGGGAAGACATTATCCTAGAAAGGAAGAGCTTACAAAAATTTTAAAAAATGGGGTTGAGGGCATTGTCAATGTCATTAGTTACGGGTATGAAGAAAACCCAGAGTTTTCATTCGATGATATATTTACTCCGACAAAAGAAGTTAAAGAGAGTTTTTTAAAATTGA
Source organism: Flavobacterium sp. (assembly GCA_030053925.1). GTDB lineage: Bacteria > Bacteroidota > Bacteroidia > Chitinophagales > Chitinophagaceae > Parasediminibacterium. The sequence continues at coordinate 4,565 of JASGCX010000117.1, read as the reverse complement.
ATAGAAAAGCAGAAGTAGAAAGACTTGCAGAATGGCTTCCATTAATACATCCCAACGATATTGGCTGGATTATTAACCTAGTTAACAAAGCTGATTTATGGTGGGATAATCTTGATGACGTACAAAAATATTATAACAAAGAAGATTATAATGATGCCTTTAAACAAATTGACAATTATACAAATGTAGTTACACTCCCATTTTGCGCAATCATTAAACCATACTACGACACAAAAACTTCAGGTAAATTTGGAGAAATCCAAAAGGAACAAATGCATAATCACTTTACTCATCAATTACTAAATTTGCTAAAAGAAGATTAATCAAATGGCAAATGAAAAATACAATATAGAAGAATCTGAATTTGAGCCACAATTAAGAAGACTTATATCTTTGACAACCATACTTAGAAAATACGGTCTTCTAATTCTTGTGTCACTTTTTGGCTCATTATTAGCATTAGGTGGTTTTGCTATTTTACGAAAACGAAATATACAACTTGAACAGTACACAAATTTTGACTACTCAGATTCAAGTACACTAGAAATGTCAATGCTTCTTGCTGTTTTCTTTCTGGTGTTTTTCAGTGTCCTTATTTTACTTCGTTTCAATACCTTACGAAATAAAGGAATGATAATATACGAAGAATTAACCGATGAAATTGACTGGGGTAGAAAAAGAAAAGAGTTTATTCATCGGCCACCAATTGAAACAAGAATAATCATTAAGGAGTTCTTGAAAGCTACCGATTTGCCTTTTACGACCGGAACTAATGGACAAGCCTTTTATATTGTACTCCTCTTTATAATACTAATTTCCAGTATTATGATTAAAGTTTTCGTCTAACAAAATATCTACACACAACATGGGGTTTGGCGTCATGGCGGCTTAATGAATATATCCTCATCGATATAACAATGCTCAGCGACATATCAATCTGACGAACAAAGCCCAGCCTTAGAATATATTATCATCTTCATATCTTTGATCAGCACCAGTCCCGGCTTACGTAACACGGAATATCGCCACGTCGCCAAGCCCGAACGTTGGCAGAAATGCAAATTGACTATACTCAAATTCCAAATGTTTAGAGATAACAATTACATTTGATTAAATAAATTATTAGAAATAATGAGAACTTTAAACGTTTCTATTTCAGACATTGAATACAGCAAATTTGGTATTAAGAACGATAGATTAAGTTTTACGGACTTAATTGAAATTGTTAGCAAAGAACTTTCAAGGCAAAACTTGGGTAAGTGTATAGAACTTGCAAATAAATACGGGCTATCAAAAATGACAATGGACGAAATTACTGATGAAGTTAAAGCTGTAAGACAAAATGCAAAAAATAGTAATTGATACTAATGTTATTGTTTCGTCTTTAATTTAGAGAAATTATCCTTACTTAATTATAAGTGACTTTTTCCTTGAAGACAAGTTTCAACTTTGCGTTTCAGACGAGCTGTTAACTGAATACTATGAGGTTTTGGCAAGACCAAAGTTTTCAAAATTTCAAGACTTTTTCATTAAAGCTGAGTCGTTACTTGTTGACATAGAAGCTAAATCAATAAAGTTCATACCAACTATAAAACTTGACCTTATTTCAGACAAAGACGATAATATGATTTTAGAGTTAGCAGATGAATGTAATGCTGACTTTGTAATAACTGGAAATACAACAGACTTTACTTTTCCAGGTTATAAAGAAACTAAAATAGTAACTCCAAAAGAATATTGGGAAATTTATAAACCCGAGTAGATGCACTTCTGCCAACATTAGGTTTGGCATTATTAGGGCTTGACGAATATAGCCTCAGTCCGCCGCGGCGGATTCTTTATTGTGCTTCAGTTCGGGCTTGACGTTATATATTTGGCTTATGAATAAAACATCGGCAATATTGCAATCATTAGGCTTCGGTTACGGGCATACGGAACCTACGGAATTTCCCAACCTGCACAAACCCCTAGCGTCGCCTGCTATTATATAGGGACATCTTGTAAATTATGACAGACAAACAAATAGAAAAAGTAAAAGCTAAGATTGAAAAATATAAAAAAGCATTAGCGGCTGACAAAATCCACCTACTCAATACCTAATGCTTGACGAAAAAAGAAAGCTTGGTTTAGTACAAAAAATTAAAAACAAATTACTAAATTTGATTTAACAAGGGAAGATTTAGGTTTTGTAACTAGTTAATTTACAGAGCCTATTTAGGACGTTAGTCACAACCCATTGAAAACCCTCGTAACTATCAAGTTTTGTATATGAAGAAGACAGTAAAGATTATTTTATTTGGACTTTTGTTTTTACCATTTTTTTCATTTGGACAAAACAATTGTAGCTTCAAAATAGACACTACAAAAATTTTGACAAAGGAAAATTTGAGAAAGTTTGCTACAAAATTGAAAAACGACACTTTTCAAAGTTTTACTGACATAAATGAAATTCCTACTTTTATAAAAAAACAACTTAACTGTTTGACAAATGGATTTTCAATTGCAAATCCAAATGAAGATTATAGATGTTGTTGTACATCACCAAGACATTTGCCAAATCGAAAACTAATTTTCGTTGGTAAAAGTAAAAACGTTTTAGCAATGACTTACCTGACAGGAGGATTTGGTGTATCAACTCACCTTTTGTTGATACAATTTGAAAACAATAAAATCATAGACTTGTGGACTGGATACTGCCCATCATACTTGACTAATTTAGCAGAAATTTTGAATCATATAGAAGAAAGAAACAAAAAGAAATCTGACTTTGATTCTAACATCATTGTAATCTGACAATACTCAAAATTGGGCTGTAGGCAACATTAGGTTTGGCATTATTGAGGCTTCACGAATATCGCCTCAACTTTTCTTCTCTATTGTGCTTTTGTTTGGGCTAGACGTTATATATTTGGCTTATGAATAAAACATCAGCAATATTGCAATTATTGAGCTTCGGTTACGGGCAGACGGAACCTTCGGAATTCTCAACCTGCACTAAGCCCTGTTAGGTAGTGGTTAATTATAAATAAAACGTAACACTAAAATACTTTTATAAAACTCAACAGCGAGACCGAAAACTTTATTTTTAAAGAGTCAACAAAAAAACATTATGAAAAAATTTATCACAGTTTCATTGACAATTTTACTCTTATTTCAAATTTCAAGTTGCTCAAAGGAAACACCAACACCAACGACTACCTATTCAATTCAAGGTCTATGGTCAGGAACACATCAAAACACTACTACACCTGCAGCGCAACTTAATATGTCAATCAAGGCAGACGGCACTGTAACTTATGAAAATATTCTTTTAGGAACTCAACAGTTTTGTTCGGGTACATGGACGTTGACAGGAACAACATTTACTTGCTATACAACATGTATTTATGGTCTTTCTAGTAGTGTTGGTGTCAAACAAACATTTACAGCCACATTTAACAATGCTGCGGGAACTTTATCATCGGGGCAATGGGTAAACACGTTCCCTGCATCAGCAGCAAATTCAGGAACGTTCTCTTTAACCAAGGTTAACTAAAACTGCCCACAACATGCGGTTTCCTGCAATTTGGGCTTAACTACATAGGCATCAACTTTGTGTTCAATTTTACCCTTGTTCCAGCTAATTCAAAATTTGGGCATTTGCTACCTTTAAAGCATGGCTATTGCAACAATAGTTGATAGAGGCTTGAAAACAGAGAGGTGCTTTTTGGTTGCAATATTAGGTTTTGTTGGCTTTGTTTTCTGTTTATGTGTTTCTATGATGGCTACTTTACCCATATCAATATTGTTTATTTACTTGCAGCAAAGTTGAAAAATGCTGACCCAATAGCCGCTTTTTATGTGAAATTTATCTTGGGTAAGCGTGCTTGGAAAAGGCGAATTGAGAACTACGCTACTCCCCATCTTCCGTACAGCAAGATGATTGATTTCAGATAGAGTGCTAACAATAAATATAAAAAACCACCAAATTAGCCACAAAGCACTGTTGCGTGGTGGGCTATTAGTGTTTCCAAATAATAGGGGTCAATAACTCTTATAACTGCGAGGTACAGTCCAAACCCGTCAGGTCTTCGAGACCTGACGGGTTTTGTTTCAAAAACCTGACGTGTCTAAAATAAAATAATCATTTACATTTATCGCATGAGCCTGCATACTAAACACCAATACCAAAGTCCAAACCCGTCAGGTCTCGAAGACCCGTCAGGTTTCAAAAACCTGACGTGTCTAAAATAAAATAATCATTTACATTTATCGCATGAGCCTACATTCTATACACCAATACCAAAGTCCAAACCCGTCAGGTCTCGAAGACCTGACGGGTTTTGTTTAAAATAAAATAATCATTTACATTTATCGCATGAGCCTGCATTCTATAACACCAATACCAAAGTTCAAACCCGTCAGGTCTCGAAGACCTGACGGGTTTTGTAAAATAAAATAATCATTTACATTTATCGCATGAGCCTACATTCTATACACCAATACCAAAGTTCAATCCCGTCAGGTCTCGAAGAGGCTGTCTCAAAAGGGCAGCCTCTTTTTTTATTCACAAAGCATATAAATAT
>JASGCX010000027.1 GCA_030053925.1 Flavobacterium sp. | reverse complement strand
TAGAATGTTGTATGCCAAATAGTCCTGGTTTATCAGTCATCATTTTTTTTTAATCGGTTACAAATTTAGCATTAAAGTTCGGATTTGTAGGGTGTCGGTGCATTACGCCCAACATTGGCATTGTAACGATTAACATTGGCATTGTTGCGATTAACATTGGCATTTTTGTAAATAGATGTAGTAGAAATGCTATTGTAATGGTAAAAATTAGCGTTTAGAGGGTAATATTATTTTGGGTTAATAACAGTTTCAATAAATCCTGTCTCAATTTTTAATTGTTCTACCACATTGTAAATAATAGGGCAGCGGTTATAGTGCATAAACGTAGTAAATATGCGTTTGGTAAAGTTGGGTAAATGCAAGGCAGGAAACTCTCTGCAACCTGCAAAGCGATAATCATACACAGTACACTTGTTATCGCTTAAAAAGTGGCAAGGCATGGTATTAATTACCATCATGCTGCCGCCTTTTTCTAGGTTGGCATCGTCAAATTGCGCCCTTGTTTGTTGTAAATGCGCTGCTAGATTATCGGCTTCTTGGGCCGTTACATTAATCATTAAAGTTTTACAACAGTTGCCACAAACAGTACAATCTACCTGCGGCGAAATGGCATTATTTAATAAATGAACTAGCGTATCAATATGTTCTGGCTTGGCGGCAGACTTTAAGAAACTACCAAAAGCATCGTTTTCCGATTGTTTTTCTACGGCTAATGAAGCGATAGTAACTAAATTGGTTTCTATATGTGGCGAGGTATTGCTAATGCGGTAAAACTAAAAGAAATAATTGTATTGTGCTGAAAAGCTGATGGGTAAAAGGTTTATGCACAAAGTTTTGGTAGTTGTTAAAAAAATGATACTGTTGTAAATAAATAGTGTTTCTTGCGAAATGGGTGGTGATAGGAACACAGATGACACGGATTGAGCGGATAAGCACAGATTTTATAATCACGGTTTAAACAATGTACAAAAGCTGGTAACATAATTAAACAAACAATGGTCAGTGGACTATTGACAATGGACTGAAATATGGCAGAAATAGTAAAAGCAGCGAATTACGATGAGAGTGATATTAGAAGCCTCGACTGGCGTGAACATATACGTTTAAGGCCTGGTATGTATATTGGTAAATTAGGCGATGGTTCGGCGGCAGACGATGGAATTTATGTGTTGATGAAAGAAGTGATGGACAACTGTATTGACGAACACATGATGGGTTTTGGTAAGCATGTAGACATTAGTTTGAAGGAAAAAATAGTAACTATTAGAGATTATGGCCGTGGGATTCCTTTGGGTAAAGTGGTAGATGTGGTGAGCAAAATAAATACCGGTGCCAAATACGATAGCAAGGCTTTTCAGAAAAGCGTGGGTTTAAATGGTGTGGGCACAAAAGCTGTAAATGCCTTGAGTAGTTATTTTAAAGTAACGGCTTACAGAGATGGTAAGGCCAAAACGGCTGAATTTGAACGTGGTATATTGAGCAAAGAACACAAAGAAGCAACAACAACAGAGGAAAATGGTACCGAGGTTTCGTTTATTGCAGACGATACGGTGTTTAGAAATTACCACTACTTACACGAGTATATTGATAACCAACTTTGGAACTATTGTTACTTAAATGCAGGTTTAGTAATTACGTTTAACAACAAGCGCTATATAAGTAAAAATGGCTTGTTAGATTTATTGAAACGTAAAACACCCGAAGATGAATTGCGTTACCCAATTATTCACTTAAAAGGTGAGGATATTGAAGTAGCAGTAAGCCATAATGGCGACTATGGTGAAGATATTTTTTCGTTTGTTAATGGTCAGTTCACCACACAAGGTGGTACGCACCAACAAGCATTTAGAGAGGCTTATGTAAAAACCATTCGTGACTTTTTTAAGAAAGATTATGAAGCGGCCGATATTCGTCAAAGTATAGTGGCAGCAATAGCTGTAAGGGTTCAAGAGCCCGTGTTTGAGAGCCAAACCAAAACCAAATTAGGTTCTCAAAATGTGAGTGAAGGGGGTAAAAGCATGAAGAACTTTGTGCAGGAATTTTTAAGTAAAGAACTAGATAATTTTTTGCATAAAAACCCAACCACTGCCGATGCCATAAAGAAAAGAATTGAGCAAAGCGAACGTGAACGTAAAGAACTAAGCGGCATTAGAAAACTAGCCAACGAACGTGCTAAAAAAGCCAATTTGCACAACAAAAAATTACGTGATTGTCGTATTCATTTTAATGACGAGCCGCCTGTAAAAAACAGAGAAGATTTTATTTTAAATCAAAAGAATACCACCGTATTTATTACCGAAGGTGATAGTGCAAGTGGATCTATCACTAAGGCAAGAAGTGTAGATACGCAAGCAGTTTTTAGTTTGCGAGGTAAGCCTTTAAACTGCTATGGCCTAACCAAAAAAGTGGTGTACGAGAACGAAGAATTTAACCTACTACAACATGCTTTAAATATAGAAGATGGCTTAGAAGGATTGCGTTACAACAATGTGGTAATTGCTACCGATGCCGATGTAGATGGTATGCACATTCGTTTGTTGATTATGACATTCTTCTTACAGTTTTTTCCTGATTTAATTAAGCGTGGTCATGTGTACATACTAGAAACGCCATTGTTTAGGGTGCGTAACAAGCAAGAAACCATTTATTGCTACGATGAAACCGAGAAACAAGCTGCCACCAAAAAGCTAGGCAACAAGCCAGAAACCACTCGCTTTAAAGGTTTGGGTGAAATTAGTCCGGGCGAGTTTGAACGTTTTATTACCCACGATATGCGTTTGCAGCCAGTAATTTTAGAACAAGGCGATCATATTCAGCATTTGCTAGAATATTATATGGGTAAAAACACACCACAGCGTCAAGACTTTATTATTGATAATTTAAGGGTGGAATTGGATTTGGTGGATGGTGGTAATTAGTAATTAGTAATTAATAATTAATAATTAGTAATTAATAATTCATGAAAACGAACAACCTTATTGTAGATAAAAGTTTTGTTTTTAGGGATTGTGAAGTTCTTTTCTCATTTACACAAAAAAAGTGGAACGGCTATTGGTAATTAATAATTAGTAATTAGTAATTAATAATTTATGAAAACAAACAACCTTATTGTAGATAAAAGTTTTGTTTTTAGTGTTAGAATTGTAAAGCTCTTTTCTCATTTACGAAGCAAAAAAGTTGAACGAGAATTATGCGCTCAATTACTTAAAAGTGGAACATCTATTGGGGCTAATATAGAGGAGGCTTTGGGAGGTTCTTCTAAAAAAGATTTTATTTACAAGTTAGAAATTGCTTACAGAGAAGCAAGGGAAACAAAGTATTGGCTGAGGGTATTAAATGAAAGTGATTTGTTTGAAAAGAAATTGGCCGATTCATTTATTATTGATTGTGATGAACTTTTAAAATTGCTGACCGCTATTATTAATTCGTCAAAAAAGTAAGCAAATTGGTAATTGGTAATTAATAATTAGTAATTAATAATTAATAATTCATGAAAACAAACAACCTTATTGTAGATAAAAGTTTTGTTGTTAGGGATTGTGAAGCTCTTTTCTCATTTACACAAAAAATGTTGAACGGATATTGGTAATTAATAATTAGTAATTAGTAATTAGTAATTAATAATTTATGAAAACGAACAACCTTATTGTAGATAAAAGTTTTGTTTTTAGGTATTATGAAACTCTTTTCTCATTTACACAAAAAAAGTGGAACGGCTATTGGTAATTGATAATTAATAATTAATAATTAATAATTTATGAAAACAAACAACCTTATTGTAGATAAAAGTTTTGTTTTTAGTGTTAGAATTGTAAAGCTCTTTTCTCATTTACGAAGCAAAAAAGTTGAACGAGAATTATGCGCTCAATTACTTAAAAGTGGAACATCTATTGGGGCTAATATAGAGGAGGCTTTGGGAGGTTCTTCTAAAAAAGATTTTATTTACAAGTTAGAAATTGCTTACAGAGAAGCAAGGGAAACAAAGTATTGGCTGAGGGTATTAAATGAAAGTGATTTGTTTGAAAAGAAATTGGCCGATTCATTTATTATTGATTGTGATGAACTTTTAAAATTGCTGACCGCTATTATTAATTCGTCAAAAAAGTAAGCAAATTGGTAATTGGTAATTAATAATTAATAATTAGTAATTAGTAATTAATAATTAGTAATTAATAATTCATGAAAACAACCTTATTGTAGATATTTTTTAGTGTTAGAATTGTAAAGCTCTTTTCTCATTTACGAAGCAAAAAAGTTGAACGAGAATTATGAGTACAATTACTTTCATCAAAAAAAGTAAACAAATTCTTAATTCTTAATTCTTAATTACAAATTCCTAATAATTAATTATTAATTATTAATTATTAATTCTTAATTATTAAATTCCAAATTATTAAATTCAAAAAATGATTCACATAGTTTTTAACGAGGCAGATATAACGGTTTTACAGCAAGCTATTGCATTAGATGCAAGTTTGGAAGGCGAGGTGATACAGATAAAAGATGATTTTGCAGTAGGGCCAATTGCTAATATTTACGAAACAGAAGGCTATCAACAACGCAGAGATTGGTGGCAAAATGCCTTGCAATATTCGCCCTATACCGAGCAGATTGATTTGGTAGATGATAAAATGACGGTGTTTAATCTCATCAAGCAATTGAATGAAGATGAAAGCCTAGAAGTGTGGATTTGGATGGGGCAAAATCAACATGATGTGTGTGGTTATTATTGGTTAATGCCGCAATTAAAAGATTTTCAAGGAAGAATAGAGGTGCTATACTTGAATAACTTGCCGTTTATTAATGAAAAAGGCGGCATTTTTTATCCAAGTTGGGTAAGTGAAATTCAACCGAAAGAGTTTTTAAAAGCCAAGAAACTAGCAAGACCAATAACGTTAAGCGAATTTGAATTAGACCCCGATGAGTGGCAAAAATTGTGTAGAGAGAATAGTGGTGTAAGATTATTGGAAGGTGGTAAGAAAATAGTGAGCAAAGGTTACGACCATTACGATGCAGAAATGCTAACTATAATTACTGCCGAACCGCAAAAACTGAGTAAAATAGTGGGCAATATTGCCAACAAAACCAAGATAAGAACAGGTGATGTGTTCTTGGTTTGGCGCATGAGAAAGCTAGCCGAATTTGGCGACCTTGAAATTACTGGTAACTGGGAAAAAGGGTGGAAGGAGATAAGTGTGAAGCTTGTCTGAACTAGGATTTTGTATGATTCGTCTGATTAAGAGGATAAACCACCAAATTGCATAAATCCTTCTAAATCCCAGTTCAGACCAAAATGCAATAAATTTACGTTGACAAATGAAGATTATGAAACCTCAAATATTAAATGTAAAACCGCTGCCTAATTACAAGCTATACTTGAATTTTGAGGATGGTGTAGAAGGTGAAGTGAGTCTTAAACATCTTGTAAATAAAGGGTTATTTAAATGGTGGAACGAAGGCGATAATTTTTTTAAGGTGTATATTGATAGTGAAACAAAAGCAATTGCTTGGAATGACGACTTAGATATTGATACGTTTAATTTGTATTTACAATTAAAAGGTATTGATTTTGAACAATGGCAGCACCAAAACCAACCTAGCTATGCCACAAATTAGTCGATTCTTTGGTATTATCATCGCTATGTATTTTAACGATCATAATCCACCACATTTTCATGCAAAATATGGTGACGATGAAGCGTTGATTTCTATCAAAGACTTTTCAATACTTGAAGGACAAATTCCTTCAAGGGCTTTAGGAATGGTGATTGAATGGGCAGCTTTGCATAAAGATGAATTGATGGCCAACTGGAAAAAGGCTATTGAAAATGAGTCATTAGATAAAATTGAACCGTTGAAATAATTAGTCTGAACTAGGATTTTGTAAGATTAAGTTGATTGTGTGGATTTAATCACAAGAATCCTAATAATCTAATAAATCATGGTTCAGACAAAAGTTGAATAAAGTATCTAACCGTACAAGTGTGCGACTCAACGATGCTAAATAGTAGTACAAAAGTTGGTTACAAAATAATACATACAAGTGGCAAAAGACAAAATAGATAACAAGGTTTACGAGAACGAAAGTGGTGTGCAGGGGCAGTATAAAAACTGGTTTTTAGATTACGCATCGTACGTAATTTTAGAACGTGCCGTACCTGCTATTGAAGATGGTTTAAAACCTGTGCAGCGTCGTATTCTTCATGCAATGAAGGAAATGGATGACGGTAGATTTAACAAAGTGGCCAATATTATTGGTCAGGCAATGCAGTACCACCCACATGGCGATGCGAGTATTGGCGATGCGTTGGTAAATATGGGGCAGAAAGATTTACTGGTAGATACGCAAGGAAACTGGGGCGATATTAGAACTGGCGATGTGGCGGCGGCACCAAGGTATATTGAAGCTCGTTTAAGCAAGTTTGCCTTAGACGTAGCATTTAATGCTAAAACCACCGAATGGCTATTGAGCTACGATGGTAGAAAGCAAGAACCTGTAACGCTGCCTATGAAGTTTCCTTTGCTATTGGCTCAAGGAGCCGATGGTATTGCGGTAGGGTTAAGCACCAAGATTTTACCACACAATTTTTGCGAAGTAATAGAAGCAGCCATTAAGTATTTAAAAGGCCGCAAGTTTGAACTCTACCCCGATTTTCAAACAGGTGGTATGGTAGATGTGAGCAACTACAACGAAGGTAAACGTAGTGGTAAGGTGAAAGTGCGTTGTATAATTGAAGAGTTAGATAAAAAGAGCCTTATTATACGCGATGTGCCTTATGGTGTAACGGTTTCGCAGTTGTGCGATAGCATTACCAAAGCCAACGATGCCGGTAAAATAAAAATTAAAAAACTTACTGAGTTTACAGGTAAAAATGTAGAGGTTCAGGTAGATTTAGCCCCAGGTATTTCATCCGATATTACAATAGATGCCTTGTATGCGTTTACCGATTGTGAGGTAAGTATTTCGCCCAATGCCTGTATTATTGAAAACCACAAGCCTCGCTTTGTGGGTGTGCAAGAATTGCTAACCGTATCGGTAGATAATACCAAAGCCTTACTAAACCGTGAGCTTGAAATAAAACTTGGTGAGTTAAACGATAAGTGGCACACAACATCGCTTGAAAAAATCTTTTTCGAGCAAAAAATTTACAAAGAACTAGAACAAAAACACGAAAGTTGGGAGAAAGTTATTCAGGCCATAGAAGCCGCTTTTGTACCCTTTCAATCTATTTTAAAAAGGCAGGTTACAAGAGAAGATGTATTGAAGCTGACTGAAAAACCTGTGCGTAGAATTTACCGCTTAGATATTGATGATTTGATTAACCAAATTAAAGGTATTGAAACTGATATTGCTGAAGTTGAGTACAACTTAGCGCATCTTACAGAATTTGCCATTGCTTATTTTGAAAACTTACTGAAAAAATATGGCAAGGGTAGAGAACGCAAAACTGAGATTAAGTTGTTTGACACAATAAGTGTGCAGCAAGTAGCTATTGCTAACACTAAGCTATACGTAAACAGAGAAGATGGCTTTATAGGTACCAGCTTAAAAAAAGAAGAGTTTTTGTTTGATTGTAGCGATATAGATGACATCATCATTTTTACCAAACGTGGTATTATGAAGGTGGTAAAAGTGGGCGACAAAGTGTTTGTAGGCAAGGATATTATTCATATTGCCATCTTTAAAAAGAATGATGAACGTACCACCTACAACATGATTTACCTAGATGCTGCAAGTGGTGTAAGCTATGCTAAACGCTTTAATGTTACAGGCATTACACGTGATAAAGAATACGACCTTACCAAGGGCAGCGATAAAAGCAAAGTGCATTATTTTACTACCAATGCTAATGGCGAAGCCGAAATAGTAAAAGTGGTACTAAGCCCTAACTGTACGGCAAGAATTAAAGAACTAGACTTTTTATTTGAAGAACTAGAGATTAAAGGCCGCAGTAGCCAAGGTAATACCGTAACCAAATACCCTGTAAAAAGCATTAAGTTTAAAGAAGCTGGTAGAAGTACATTGGCCGGTAGAAAACTGTGGTTTGACGAGCAGTTTGGCCGCTTAAACATAGATGAGAAAGGCAACTACCTAGGCACATTTGAAGGCGACGATAAAGTGCTAGTAATGTACCACGATGGGCATTATGAAATTACCGATACAGAACTAACACAGCGCTTTGATGCCGACAAAATACTACTGATAGAACGCTTTAACCCAGAAAGCATATTTACAGCCGTTTATCTTGACAAAGCGAAAGAACAGTTTAACGTAAAACGCTTTAAAATAGAAGCCACCACTTTAAAAAACAAATACCTGTTTATAAAAGAAGGCGAAGGCAATATGCTAATGGCAGCAACCGCTATACAAGAACCAATATTGATAGTGCAAACAGGCAAGGGACAAACGCTAAACAAAGTGAAGTTTAAAATAGCGAGCATGATGGAAGTAACCGGCTGGAAAACAGTAGGTGCTAAACTAATGGGCTATTCTAAAACCGCAGAAATGAGTTGGGAAGAATTGCCAAAAGACGACAATGCACAACCTGAATTGTTTGGGTAACAATTGTTATTTTGAGGAACGAAGAATTTGTTGCTACTAAAAAAGCCCCCCGAAAATCTGGGGGCTTTTTTAGGTGGGTAAAAATTATGTGATGATTTACAATTTTTCTTTAAACGTTTTGTAAAATTTATTGAACTCGCTGCATGTTAAAACCTTATCAAAATCAAGATTGGCGAAGATTTCAGGGCAGTGCGATTCGTGATATTGTTTACGTCCTTTTGCGGTTTTTAGTTTTAAAAATTCTTTAGGTTTTGGTATGAACGTAACATCTTTCGAGTGGTTAATTGTTACACCATACAAACTTTTAATGGCATTAATATCTGTAAGAATCAAGGCTTCTAATTCGTAGATGTTCTTTAAAAGAATACCCTTGTTATCTACTATCTTGTTTAGTTTGTTAAACCATTCTTCTACTGCCTTTATTTTCTTTTTTTCTGAGAATACACCATCCACATCTCTTATGAAAATGACAAAACTTGGTTTTTCCTTTGCATATTCTATTTTAAGTCTCTTTGCATAATTTGAATTATCTAAATCACAACCTCTATCATTCTTGGTTAATGGTTTAAACTGTACACCCGTTGCATGACGCTTTAGCAATAGATTTTTTATTGCAATGGTATCATGCGGGTCTTCGCCAATAAGTCCAATCTTTTTAATCATTTTCTAAATCTGAATGTAGCCAGTAATCACTCAATTTATCTACCTCTTTCATGTAGCGTTTAGCTTTAGCAATTTGCTTTTTAGTAAGCTTTAAAAACTTAGTGCCTTTATCGTATTTGGCAATGGTTATTCTATCTAGCTCGTCAGGTTTTAAAATATCCAAAGCCATAGGTGAGTGGGTAGAAATAATCACCTGCTTGGTTTGTGCTTGCTCATGTAAAAAGTCAAGCACTTTATAAAATTGATGCGGATGAATACCTAGCTCGGGTTCTTCTATTAATATGATGCCTTGTTTGGTTGATATACATTCAGAAATGAGATAAAATAAACGCTTTGTTCCATCAGATAAATATGACCAAGGTAGCCAATCGTTTTCAACTAAAAATTCTACATAAATATTCTCAATTAGAATTGTATCCTCTTTAATAAATAAATTTATGTTACTACTGATTCGTAAGCTCTTTATTGGAGTATTCTCTTTTAGAAAGCTAATTAAATTTAGATCATCTAAACTTTCATTTAGATAAACCAAAAAGCTATTTTTAAGTAAAGGCAAGTTTTCTTTGTATTCAGCGATTTTTTCATCAAAAGAACCTAATTCTAATCTTGCTTCTATTTGATTAAAAAATTTGAATTCAGCGTACTCTTCAAAATCAATAAAATTGCCATCAGAAATAGTTAATTTATTGCTTTTTGATACCCACAATGGTTCATAAGGAATATCGTACTTTACGTAGAGAGTATCAAATTGACGTAAAATAGCTAACTCACTTTTAATAAGGTTGTTTTCTGTGCCTCTAATAAAAGTGTCTCGAAATGTTTTAATAGTTCCAATGAATTTTTTGTCTGAAACTATTCTATTTCCATCTTCGATTTTATTAAAAATAACTTCATATGAAGAGCCATATTCAATGTCTACTTGTTGTTCAATATTTCTAATTTTTTCTATTAAATAAGATATTGTGTTTACACGTTTATTTTCTAAGTATTGGAATGAAACGTAAAGATTACTTGCAAAAAATCTATTGACTCTTGGGATAAGTGCCTGAATATTTCTACTAGCATATCCATCAATAAACTTCAACAAATTCGATTTCCCCGCCCCATTTTTACCAATAATAATATTCAAGCCGCTTTGTAGTTCTATGGTACTGTGTTTAAGCGACTTGTAATTATCTATTCTTAGCTCTTTAATATGCAAATTTTCTATCTCGCTCATGTGGTGTTTTATTAGGTCAAATATACTACTTGCCATTTAACGCAATAAATCTGCTTTGTTATTTGTAGCGTTATGTGATTTTTAAAATAAAGTTTACAAAATAATCACTTTGTTGTGATTTATTTGCTGTCACTCTTGTCCAAAATAAAAAACTGCCGTTTATGCTGCCCCTAAAAAAAATAGGGGCAACTTTGGGAGCGTTGCAGTACTTATCGTTAGCCAATAGCAAGGGTGTTGTGGGCGACTGCAAATTTGAAAGAAGCTGGCGGCAAATATTTGAACCTACTAACAGAAACTTCATATAAGGCGGGTATGTGTGGGTGATGTTGCTTAGGAAACAAAAGCCCTCCTATACTGCACAGAAAACATAAACGTAAATGAAGAGGCTACATGAATAGAAAGCGAATGGGCTTACCCTGAGAGAACTGGTAATAAGCAGGCAGAGATACGTGCGAGTGTCGAAGCGGCAACATCAGCAGCAATGTTGACTGGTATTATCAGTAGTCAGCAGAGGTAGTAGTAGTGTGGAAACGAGCCGAAAAAGAAAAAAAATCGGAAGCCTCACCAAAACATGAAGTACTGAATGTTACAATAAGGGCACAGCATTACAATGTTTTACAGAGAAAGTGTTGAAAACCGAAACTCATAAGCGAACTACCCACATGAGGATAAGGCAGTACCTGAAAGTAAAATGTGGGAGGAGTTTAGCCTATGGGTGAAACAGTAAGAAAGTACCCCTGTGGAAAGCAGACATCATTATTTTAACAAACCGCCGTATGCCGAACGGCATGTACGGTGGTGAGAGAGGACAGTAAGGGAAAATAATCCCTTACTTCCTACTCGATGGTGGGTAAAAATTATGTGATAACGTTAAGCAATCCCTAAATCTTTACAAATAATATCTACAAATCGTTCTTGCCTATCTTCTATATAATCTTCTGTTATGGTTACTAAATTTGCTAATTCTAAAGTCATAGGCAGTTTAGTTTTTGCGTATTCAAGTCTTTTTTTATCGAAGAACTTATTTTTGATTGTACTATTAATTCTAGTAGTCAATAAAGTCATATTTCCAAGTTTGTACTTGTAATTATTCAAAAATTTTGAATCAAAATGCGATTCCCATTCTGTTCCCCAGTGTGTATAAGGGATAATATGCTCTAGAGTTGCTTTATTAAATTCTAACACTTGACTCACAACATCATCTTGCGTATGTATTTGTTGTTGCCAGACTATTTTGGCTAGCAAAAGTTTTGGGATTTCATTCTCAAAATAATTTTGGTTTAATGCATTTATAATATCATCATTATCAGTGTTATCTTCTAAAATTTTTATTGCCGCTAATAAATCAGGTTTATTTAAGTACTCAATAGCTGTACTAACAGGCCCATATCCAAATCTTACACATAACAAACAATAAACTAGATATCTCTCAAACGCCATTAATATTTGCACAAACTCATCAGTTTCTAATCCTCTTGTTGCTTTCATAAGCGATAACAAGAAATTCATAGAATATCTGTAATTAGATGCATTTAGTATAAAGTTTATTTTGGCTTTTATTTGCGGGTTCGCAAAAGAGTTGTTAACAATAGTAGTATAGTAGCCTAAGTCTCTTTTTATATCTTCGTAAAATATTTCTATCTTCTTTTGAGGAAAAATATCTATATAGATTTTATCGTAAATATCTTTTAAATCGTTAAAAGCCGAATACTGTTGTTTAGAGGCTTTATAACTTTCTACCCAGCGTCCTATGAAATCATCATGGAATTCATAATTGTCATCTAATTCATTCCAAAGAGTTGGTGGATCTATATGTTCATACTTTTTTGGATTACTGTTTTTTAAAGTATCCCATTCCTTAATAATGAGATTTCTAAACAAATCCTTATTTGATAATGGTAAACCACGGTTATTTAAAATCTCGAAAATGTGATAAGCAACATCAAATGTTGGGGTAAGTATTCTAACTATTGAAACTCTACTTTTCAAAAACTCTATGAATTCATTAAGCCTTTCAGCTTTTGATTCTGTTAATATTAACTTATCTAAAAACTCCTCACCTAATTTTTGTTTGAAAAAAATAACGTTATTAAAATACCGGCTAACAACATTTTTTTGTTCTGTAGTAGAACTTGTAAGCTGAACACTTGAAGCACTAGTATTGCATTCAATTGCAAGTGTTAACACTTTATCGTAATTGAATCCTGAATTTTTTTCAATCTTTAGTTTTTTTTCTACTGTTGACGCTCCAAATAATTTTTTATTATATAATACTTCATCAATAAAACTGATAGTTGACGTAATAAATTCAACTAGATTAGCCTGCTTGACATTTGGTCTCACTTCGTTTAGAAAACATTTTATAGCTGCAAAAAGTAATACCATTGTGGTAAGACGTTGTTGCCCGTCGATAACTTGATATTCTTGATTACCATTTCCTATAAATACCATTGAACCGAAAAAGTAAGTGTTTTTACCTTCCGAATTGAAATAATCAATTAAATCATCCCACATTACATTTATTTGATTATTTTTATCACTTTTACCTATGCAATCCCAAGAGTATGTACGTTGATATTCTGGTATGATATACTTGATATCTCTTCCAAATAATTCGTTTATATTTTTGTGTTCAGGTGTGAATCTGAATTCCATAGCTTTTTATTTCGAGTGCTAAGATAGTTTTAAGTATGACAAGTAATTGGGTTGTTTCAAAAGTTTTTTGTGGAGAATGTTATATTTCATATTTGATGATACCATTGTGAACTTCACACTTTTACTTCCCATAAAACTGCCAGCTAGTAACAAATTCTTTTGGCAATGTTTGGTTGGTTAGTATGGCTCTTAGCATTTCTACAGGCATGGCGTTTTCGTGTAGTATGGCATCGTGGTATTGTTGGTAGGTTATTTTACCAGTATCTACCAATTCTTTTTTTAAAGCCCAAAATTGAAATGCGCCAATCATATAACCTATTTGGTACAGTGGTGGGTAACCACCTGTAAACGATCGTCTTACTTCGCCTTCTGCATTGGCCCGTTCGTGGCCTACACGGTCTACCAAAAAGTCAATGCATTGCTGCGGTGTCCATTTACCTATATGATAATTGAGCGAGAATATAATTCTAGCGCAGCGGTGCATACGCCAAAACAACATGCCTATCTTATCTTCAGGCGATTGTGGAAAGTTTAAATCCCACAATAAAAACTCCCAATACACGGCATTACCTTCTGTCCAAAATGGTGTATCAAAATTGCGGTAAGCTTTGTAGCGGTTGTTCATATAATACTGCAAGTGGTGGCCTGCAATTAGCTCGTGGTGTACGGTTGCCCTAGAAAAATGTGGGTTATTGCCACGCATGGCCATTAGTCTATCGGCCTCTTTCATGGTATTAGTAGGGTAGGCCACTAGTAAACTTTCGCCACCCAAGAAAAAAGGCGCAAACTGCTGGCGTTCTGGCGACAGCATATTCATTGGCCAATCTTCTTCTGCTAGTGGTGGTATGGTTACTAAATGATTGGCTTTTAAAAACGCTACCGATTCGTTGTATAGTTTCATTACCGCTTGTGGTTGTTCGCCTGCTGGTACGTAAGTGTTTTTTACCTTTTCTTGAGCGGCACGCCAATTGTTACCATAGCCCATTGCTTGGCTAGCTTTTAGTAGTTCGTTCTCGCACCAGGCAAATTCTTTGTTGGCAATTTCTATTAATTCCTCTGGTGTGTAAGGTATCATTTCGTATTGCAGTTGTTGCAGTATCTCGTCTCTACCTATTGGGCTACCTACAATACCGCTGCCATCATCTTTCTGTGTGCTATTGGCTTTGCCTTTTATGGCTAGCATATTAGCGTATATGTTTAGCAGGCTATCGGTAACTCTGTAAGGCATGGGTATCCACCAGGTAAATTGAGGGTTGTAGCCATTGTAAAAATCAAAAACGCTTTTTAATGCGCCTTGCAAAGCCCTTACGGTAGTACTAGCACGGTTGCTTAAAGCGATGGTTATTTCGGCATCTTTACTTAGTTTTTTAAGCAGGGTAGTTGTTTGCTGCTCAATACTAGCAAGGGTTTGTGCTAGTTGCTGTGCATTTAGGGCAGCACCACGTCTGCGTGGTTTTTCTATGGCATAAATGGTATCTGCAAAAGGTATCCATTGGGCAATTTGTTGGTATTCTTTTGCTTCAAGGTCTAGTAGTCTTAGTTCGTTTTGTAAGTTTCTTTTAAAGAGAATATAATCTACACGGCTGCCTATGGGTAATTTATCAAAATTTAGCTGGGCTAATTCGGTTAAATAATTGGTGTGTAGCTTTTGTAAACGTGTACGTCTTTCGGGCGAATTTTTAATGGTGTAAAAGCGTGCAATGCTTTTGTAGTCTGCATCGTACTGCACCATCAAGTTATTTACCTCACTTGTTTGTAGGTATAAAATTGATTCAGTTTTTTGTGCTTGTGCCCGTTGTGCAGGTAATGTAAGGCAAGCTAGTATTGTTAGTAATAAAAGTGATGGCTTCATAAAAAACGGTGTTAGTATTGGTAAAAACTAAGTAGCTAAATGTGCACACAATTTTTTAATGATGCACCTACAATTTGATAAAAGGAAAGCAAAAGCCTTTGTGTTAAGGCTTTTGCTTTCTTTTTAGTTTGATGGTAGCGTTTTTGTTAAGGTCGCTCGTTATCATTATTTGGTGCCTTATTTTACCATCGTATATTATTAAGCCGGCTGTATTTGGTGGTATTAAGCCAAGGTTTTCGGCAAACATGCTTAGCTCATTATATTCTAGGCTGTCGCTAAGTGGTAGGGTAATGGAAATAGCACTGTGTTTAAGCATGGTAGAACCAAGTACCAATTTATCGTTAAAGTATAGCGATACAGAATCGTAGTCTATCTCGCCATTATCGTACAGATCTACACGAATGTTGCTGCTTTCAATGTCTAATTCTTGTGAGTACACTTTTTGTCGGTTGATGTACAACAGTTGTTTGGGGTCAAGTGTGGCAGGGGCTTTTTTAGTAACTACAGCCGTATCTGTTTTTACAATGGTTGCAGCCAACGGGTTACGTGGTAAAATAACGGTTGCTTCTTTATTATTTTTAGGCAATATGGTGTACCATTCTTTCTCTGTTGCAGGTGGTGGTGCTACATCTTTAATACGCTTAAAATTAAAGTTAATAACTGGGCAAGTATATTGATGCTCATTAGCAGCATACAGTGTACCTTTTAATACGCTTTCTACTCTTGAATTGCGTAAGGTCATTTCGGCATACATGGGGCAGTCTACACCGGTTTTTGTATTGTAAGAGCGATGGAAAATGATATTTTGCTTATTTAGCAATAGCTTGTTGCTTACTTTATCAAACTTACCTTCTATTTTATTGGTAAATAAACTATCTCTAAAGTAATAACTAAAAACGCCAGTTACCTTACCGTTTTTTTCATTTAAAATTAATTCGCCAAGGTAACTATTAGTTTCACCAGGCGCTTCTACAATGCCTATACCGTACCAGCTATCTTTAATAGACTGTGCTTGTATGTTTGATTGAAACATGCTAATTGATGCTATTGCAAGCACAGATAAAAAATACTTAACCATACAAATTTAACTTATCATCTCAACAATAAAAATAGGTTACTCGCTAAACAAAGTTGGTGCTTAAAAGCAAGCAATTTCAGATAAGGATGTAATATAACGCTCCGTTCATAATAAAAGGCAGCAATAGTAATATTGGCGAATGTTTTTTGGATATTTTAGCCAAAACTTAATTGACACTCATGAAAAAGATGTACTTATTGTTATTGGTGCTGCTTGTGGCAAAAGGGCTATTAGCACAAAAGAAACCACTTGACCATTCGGTGTATGATGGATGGCAAACTTTAGCAGAGAAATTAATTAGCAACGATGGCAAGTTTGTAGTGTACACAGTTACCCCGCAAGAAGGCGATGCTACATTGGTAATTCAGCTTACAAGTGGTAAAAAACTTTTTGAAATAGAACGAGGCTACAGCGCACGCATTACTCACAACAATAAGTATGTAGTGTTTAAAATAAAGCCAACATTTGCCCAAACACGTACTGCAAGAATAGCTAAAAAAGCACCCGCTGAAATGCCAAAAGATAGCCTAGCAATAGTTGACATTACTGCTTCTACAATAGACAAAATACCATCGGTAAAAAGCTATAAACTACCCGAAAAAGCCAGCAATGTATTGTTGTATTTACTAGAAAAACCAGTCGCAGATACTACTAAACCAAGCGTAACTGATAGTGTAAAAACCGAAGCTACTGCTGCTGCACTTTCACCTGCAAGAAGAGGCGGTGGCGCAAGAAGTGGTGCAGCCACTGCCAACGATGGTGAAGAAGGTACAGAGCTAGTGGTTAAATATTTAGCCGAAGGTCAAAAGAAATCGTTTATGTTGGTAAATGAGTACCTAGTATGTAAAACAGGTAATGCAGCCCTAATTAAAACTACCAAGAAAAATAGCGATGCTAGTAGTAAAGCATTGGTATTGCAATTAAGTACCGAAACTAAAAAAGTTGATACGGTTTTAAAAGCGTTTAACGATGCCAAATCTTTTGCGTTTGATGATGCAGGTATGCAGCTTGCATTTGTTGCAGAAAGAGACAGTGCTAAAAAAGAATCGCAGAAATTTTACAAACTCTATTACTACAAAGCAGGTTTAGATAGTGCCAAATTATTAGCCGATAGAAACACCAAAGGCTTGCCTACAAAGCACACCATTAGCGAGTTTGCCACCATTAACTTTAGCGAAAGTGGTAAGCGTTTGTTGATAGGTACATCTGTTATATTGCCGCCAAAAGATACATCATTACCAGAGTTTGAAAGAGCCACTTTAGATGTATGGAATTACCATGATGATGATTTAATGACCGTACAATTAAAGAATGTTGAGGCCGATACACGTAAAAGTTATTTGGCTAGATACGACTTTGAAAGCAATAGCATTGTGCCTTTGGCAGATGATAAGTTTTCTCGTGTGCAACAAACCCTTGAAGGCGATGGTGATGTGTTTTATACAAGTACCGATGTTGGTAAACGTGTGGCTCGCCAATGGCAGGGCAGTACGTTTAGCGATTTGTACAGCATTAACCCAATTACAGGCGAACGCAAATTGATTTTAGCCAACTTTAAAGGCAATGTTTACCCATCTTACACTGGTAAATATTTATTAGTTTACCAAGATAAAAACAAAGCCTACACCATGTACAATAGCACTAAGCAAAAGTTATATGCAGTAGCTACCGACATTACATATTCATTGTGCGACGAAGACAACGATGTACCCGACGATGCTAACCCTTATGGTATAGCCAAGTGGATGGAAGGCGATAAATATGTATTGATAAACGACCACTACGATGTATGGAAAGTAGCCACAGATGGTGCCGAAAAAAGTATCCCTTTAACCTTTGGTAGATTTAATAAAATTGAATACCGCTATGCCAATGTAGATGCAGATGAAAAGTTTATTAAAAACGATGCGTTGCTACTGTTTAAAATATTTGACGAGAAAGATAAAAGCGCAGGCTTGGCACAATTAAACCTAAAAAATAAAATTAGCCCAACTACTATTTTTAAAGAACCTGTAGCACTTGGTGCCACTAGCTTTGGTGGCAATAGTGGTATTTTAAAAGCAAAAGATGCTAATCTATTAGCATTTACCAAAGAAACATTTGAAACCTCACCTAACCTGTATGTACGTAAGTTAAATGGTGCCGATGAAGTAAAATTATCTAGCACCAATACTCAGCAAGCCAACTACAATTGGGGCACTTCTGAACTGTTTAAATGGAAAGCGTATACAGGCAAAGAAACCGAAGGTGTATTGTACAAGCCCGAAGATTTTAACCCTAAGAAAAAGTACCCAATGATTGTGTATTTTTATGAGCGCAACAACGAAACCCTACACAATTACCGTTCACCATCGCCAACAGCTTCTGCTTTAAATATCCCATTTTTTGTGAGCCGCGGCTACATTGTATTTGTGCCCGATATTTGGTACAAAACTGGACACCCAGGTAAAAGTGCTTTTGACTACATTGTAAGTGGCACAAGAGCGGTAGTAAAAGCAGGCTTTGTAGATAGTACCAAAATTGGTATTCAAGGGCAAAGTTGGGGTGGCTATCAAGCGGCTTATGTAATTACACAAACCAATTTATATGCTGCCGCTTGGGCTGGTGCGCCAGTGGTAAATATGTTTAGCGCTTATGGCGGCATTAGATGGGAAAGCGGTGTTACACGTCAGTTTCAATACGAGAAAACGCAAAGCCGCATAGGTGCTACCATTTGGGAAAAACCAGAACTATACATAGAAAACTCACCATTGTTCCATTTACCAAAAGTAAAAACACCATTGGTAATTATGAGCAACGATGCAGATGGTGCCGTGCCTTGGTATCAAGGTATTGAGTACTTTACAGCCATGCGCAGATTAAGTAAACCTGTATGGTTGCTAGTGTACAACAACGAAGCGCACAACCTTGTAGAAAGGCGCAACCGTAAAGACTTACAAATACGTGAGCAGCAATATTTTGACTGGCTATTAAAAGGCGAGAAGCCTACAAAATGGCTAACAGAAGGCTTACCAGCAGTAATGAAAGGTAGAGATTGGGGACTAGGAAATTAGGTTGAGATTTAGGTTCTATGTTTTGTGTTTAAGATTCTTGAAACTTGAAATTTGGTTCTTAAAAAAAACCTCTAGTAAAAAATGCTAGAGTTTTTTTTGGTGTGTTATAAATGGTGTTACATCGGGCAGGGCTTAATCAGGTTTGGAATTAGTATTCCGTCTGCCCGAAACCGATGATGATTGAAAACATGTTAATCAAGTTGTGTTTGAAAAAATGATATATCTTCGTCTGTTGGAACTGAAGCTAGGATTTGCAAATAGCTGATATTACAAGGTCAAGCCCAACTTGCATAAAACCCAATGTTGTGCGTTCTTCTTCTTCTCGGTCTTCCTTCTACGCACGAATTACAGGTAATTTGATAGCCATTTTGTAAAATTTGGTAAATCCATTTATCTGATTTGCTTTCAGATTGTCACATAACTTTTCAGAAGCATTTTGATCTGGATAAATTATTAAACAGTCAACTACTTTGTCTTGCTCTTCGGTTGTCGTGTAACCGAATTTTGATAAAATTTTTGTGTCTCTTGCGTATCCGCTTAATTGTCTAATGTCTTCTTCTTGATACTTTTCTTGTTGATATTTTCGCTTATATTTTGTGTCAATTATGATTTTTTCGTTTTCGCTTATAAAAACGAAATCAGGTTGTCCATAAGTTCCTTGTATTTGAAATTTAATGTTGTTAAAATATTTGTCTTTGAGTAAGCCTAAAACATAAAGTTCAAAAAGTTTTGGCATGTCAATCCAAAACGGTGGAACTTTTACAGTCTTGTTATTTAGTGTGTCAATTTCTTTTATATTGTAACCAAAACGTTTCAATATAAGAGATGAAATAAATAGAGCTTCTTTATATTCTTTATAAAATGAGTTGTGAGTAATTCCTTTTAAAGTGTTTAAATCAACATTCTCGTCAACTTCGTGAAAAGCTGGCAGGCAATAATTAATTATAGGCGAAGCAAGTTTTGAATATTCTGGAAATAGTGCAAGATATTTCTGAACGAAGGCTGAAGTCCGTTTTAGTATTCTGTTTTCAATGCAGTTAAAACCCAATTCATCATACTGGCAAAGGGTTTTTGTGGGTTTGTTTTTAATGATGTTCTGTTTTAGTGTTTGAGAAACTAAAACTTTTCCTTTAATTCTTGCATTTAAGTTGTGTTCAACCTTGTAGTAAGATTTTTTTAGCCCTTTTCTAACAATGCTCTTTACTACCTGTAAGAACTGAACAACTAAAAGGGGGGTAAGCAAATCTTGTTTCTGCTCTATCTCAATAAATGGTTCTTCAAATTTTATATCATATAGGTTTTTTGTGTGTGCGGCAACATCAGAATGTCGTAAGCAAGAGAAAAGCATTTTCAAATAATCCGTTTGCTGTGTTTCGTCATTCATTTTAGGAGCAACATAAACAGCAACTTCATTTTTACTTAACCAATCTGTTCCGATATAAAAGTTTGAATTGAGCTTTTTATTGGAACTGTCTTGGGTAATTTCAATGCACTTGCACTCTTCTTTTTTCTTAAAATGTATTGATAAAGCAAATAGCATTTCCATAGAAGAAATGTCTTCGCTGATGTGTTCTGAAAATGCTTTATTGAAAAGTAGCTTAGACATTCAAGGATTCAATTTTTTCGTTTGCGGTTTCTAAAAATATCCCGTCCTTCAAATACTCTCTAAGAATTGGTTTGATTTCAAATTGCAATTTTAATCTTAATTCATCTTCGTCTTTGACAAGAAAATAGCTATGCCCAATCATTACATCTTTTGGTTTGAAGTCGGGTGAAAGAAATTCATTACTAAATAATGTTTTGATTGAATTAAACAAAATTTTTGCTGTTGGATTTTGAATTATATTTTCATCTGGCAAAACATCAACAAATGCAAACCTTCTTCTAATAGCATAATCAATATGTCCAACGGAACGGTCTGCCGTATTCATTGTACCAATTACGAAAAGATTTTTTGTTAGTGTAATTTCTCTTTCTCCTTCAAACTCATAAACAGATGTGACAGGTTCGTTTCTGTATTCCAAAGCGTAAATCAATTCTCCTAAAACTGATGGCAGATTTGCTCTGTTAATTTCATCAATGATTAATACATAATTTCCATTAGGATTATCTTTTGCTTTTTGTGCAAACTCTGCTAAAATTTTATTCTCAACGGTGTAGGAAATATTTCCATTTTCTGTTGTTTCGGCAACAATACCTCTTACAAAATCTTCATAGGCGTAAGCAGGATGAAACTGAATTAATTTGCTTTCTCCTTTTGTTAATAGAGTTTGATTGTTGTCGATATCTTCCCCTGTTTTCAAATTGAAATTGTCAAATAAGAAACGCATGAATTCAAAAGATGTAACATCTACCTTGTATTCCGCCTTTTTTGCAACGAACAGTTCGTTCAATTTTTTATTCTTCTCAAATTTTTCTGAATTATGAGCATTAACCCCAAAAAGTTTCAAAGCATTGTCTAAAGATTCTCTACCATTTATAGGAAAGAATTCTGATGGGAAATACGAGTTCAAAATTTTCAGAAGAAAACTATCTCCAAAATATTCCAATGCAACATCAGGCTTTTTGCTAATAACAACTTGTGAAAGCAAATCGGCGATTTTTTGAATTGCTTCTTCATCACTTTCAATATCTCTTAATAGTTTTCCATGTTTTCTGTAATCCTTATCTTCTTTGCTCCAATAAATCAAATATGAACGGGCACTTCCTGGTGAATATTTGCCCAATGCTTTCAACCCTGTTTCAATCCACCAACAAAAATTATTTCTATCTCCTTTTCCAGCACAATAGTCATCTAAGATTAAATTTTTTAAATTATCAATTGAAAACTTTTGTTGAAAGTCAGAAAGTAGTTTTTCTTGATTTTCTCTTTTTAGTTTCGTCTGTTCGTTAGTTGAATCAAAAGTTAAAAAGAAATTATTGATAATATCCATTGGGTTGCCAACAGAATTTGGTTTTGTCAGTTCATCAGCAAGCAATTTTGCAAGTCGAGTTTTACCAGTTCCAGGTGGACCTTGCAAAATAATTTGATGTTTGTACTTTAGTAAGTTAATAGTCATTTTTTGATTTTCTTTTTCTATAATTTTTTCTGCAAATTTTAGCATTTCATCTTCTCTTGCATCTTCAATTGTCTTTCGGTAAGAAATACCATCAAAGTCTAAAGGCAATTCTTTGATGTCTAACCATTTCATTTTGAAAGAATAATAGTCGTCCTTGCTTACAACTCTGCCAACACCTTTAAGTTTTGTAAAAGTTATTGAATGGTTAGCACCTTTTGTAGAACTGGATTTCATTAGAAGAATATCCCCGATGCTTACTTTTTCTAAAGTGCTTCTATTCCTATCATCACCATCTTCTGCATATCCGTCAAACCAAATCCCTTGGTCTAAAAAATCTTTTGAAACGTCCGTGTTATTGTGTGCTGCTCCTACTGACCAATATGTCATTGTATTTTCTTTTGTTAGTTGGTTTAGTTAGTCATGTTAAAAGTTGAACGGTCGTCCATAGAATGACGTACATCTGCGCAATCTGCAAGAACTATTTGTTTAATGGTCGTAGCTAACAACTTTGGTAATCTGCCATTTGCCATTGGTTTCTTTCCAAATCATTAAAAACTTAAACGTACCTACTTCAAGTTTGCCGTTTTCTATGTGTTTAAATTGGTGCGAACCTATTTCTATGGCACCATAATCTTTTATAGGATGCACTTCTAAACTGCCTTCGTTTAAGGTACGTTTAAGCTTATAGGACCTTGTGTACATTTGGGCAAAATTAATAAATACGGTATCGTAGTTAATCAATCCACCATTATCTTGAAACCACTCTAACGATGGTGAGAAAAAGGTTTTCATCAGTGCTAAGTTTTGTGCATTAAAAGCAGCAAATAGCAGGCTGTCTTGCATACGAATGGTGTGGTATAATTGCTGCGATGTAGTTGCTACTTTCTTTTCTTGGGCTTGTGTGGTAAGCGTTAGCAATAATGTGAGTGAAAGGAAAAAAGGTTTCATAATGTAATGTTTGTTGTTTTTGCGCATTGTAGTTAATGTAAATTGATTGTTTATTTTTTGTACAGAATAAATCCTCTTATAATAGTTATAATACCAAAAACCACGATGCCCCAAAAAATACAACACTAGCAATGCTTACTATTTTTATAAACAAAGGGTTATAATGTGTTTGATGGTTGGCTTTAAAAACAAACATCCAAATACCAGCCACTACAAATAGTATTGAGCCTACAATAAGCAGCACAATTTTCTTTTTGCTTAAAGGAATATTAATTGGTTGCATAGCAAATAGTTAAAACCATGAAAATAAGCAAAAACAAATAGTTTACAGTAATTACACAATCTCAATGTTGTAATTAGTTAATAAACCTGCTAAGCCAGCCTTAGCAAATTTTGCTTTATTAATGCGATTGATAGCCGGGTTAATGGCATAATTATAAGCGGTAGTAAAATCGGCTTTTTCAAGTACGGTATTGTCAAATATGGCTCTGCTTAAATCGCAATTACTAAACACTACTTGTGTAAGATCCGTTTCTACAAAATCAACTTCGTGTAAGCTACAATTGTTTAACAGTGTTTTCTTCATTTTGCACTTGTAAAAAGAAGATAAATTAAGAACACAATTTGCAAAGCTTACCGAGAAAATAAATTGGTTACATGTGTTAAAGTGTAAACCTAAAAGCTTGCAATTATTAAACTTGGCATCTCTAAATGCTGCTTGTTCTATTGTTGCGTTACTAAGGTTGCAATTGGTAAATGTACATTCAGAAAATTGCCGGTTATTTAAGTTCACGCCTTCTAAATTGCAACTATCAAAGTTACAATTATCGTATTCGCCTTCAGGCAAGCCTTTTAGCGTAAAGTTAATATTGGTAAAGGTTTGATCGTCAAAAAAAGGATGTAACATGTGGGTAATTATCTTGTTGATATTGCCGTAAAACTATCCTTTATTTACAATAGTTCTAAACGTTAAGTTTACTCGTGGCGTTTTTATTTTGGTAGTAGGTGGCAAGCGATGCAGCCAATGCGTTTGTGTGGTGCCAGCCATTAGTAGCAAGCTGCCGTGTTGTAGCATTACAGCAACGGTTTCTTGTGTTTGTTTATGCTTAAAGGCAAATTTTCTTTCTGCACCAAAACTCAGCGATGCAATAGTGCCATCTCTTTTTAAATCGGTTTCACCATCGCTATGCCAAGCCATGCCTTCTTCGCCTGTGTGGTACAAATTCAATAGGCAAGCGTTGTAAGTTTGGCCAGTACTCAGTTCTGTTAATTGTTTAAGGGCTTTTAGTTCGTCTGTCCACGGTAGGGCTTGCTTGGTTACGTTTGAGTATCTGTATTCAAAATTGGTATCGCCATACCAAGCTACTTTTCGTTTGGTGATAATGCGTTTACCAAACATGATGGCTTCATCGTTGCGCCACTCAATAGTTGTGAGTAATGCTTGCAAATAGTTATTGGCTTCTTTTACTGACATCAATTTACCATAATACTTTACAATGCCATCGTAGGGCAAAAGGTTAAACTCTTGTTGTGGTATTTGATTGAATAAATCCATTTTTCAAATTTGTCTTTTATTTTACCAAATAGGCACATAGATAGCTATGAAGATATTGTGTGTTTGATTTTGCTAAGTGGTTCAATTTTTTTACAATAAATTTTACTGAAAAATTGTTGCTGCTTCCCAGCCAATGATAGCTGTTTTACGAGTTGCCCCCCACATGTAACCACCAATATTGCCTGTTGTTTGTATTACTCTATGGCAAGGAATTAAAAACGCCACAGGATTACTGCCAATAGCTGTACCTACTGCCCTCGAAGCTTTGGGGCTATTGATGGTATTGGCAATATTGCCATAAGTTGTAAGCTGCCCCGTAGGTATTTTAAGTAAGGCTTCCCAAACCTTTAGTTGAAAATTGGTACCTTTTAAGTGTAGTTTTATTTGCTGCAAATGTTGCCAATCTTTAGAGAAAATACTTAATGCATGTTGCTGTAATTCGTCTGTTTGCTCAATAAAATTGGCTTTAGAAAAATGCGATTGTAAATTATTAAAACCAACTGCGGCATCTTCTATAAAAGCCATGTAGCAAACGCCTTTTTGTGTTGAAGCAATTACCATATCGCCAAAAATGGTATCAGCAAAGCTGTATTTTATTTGCAAATGTTGGCCCCCATTTTTGTATTCATCAGGTGTCATACCTTCTATGTTTACAAATAAATTGTGCAGCCTACTACTGCTTGATAAGCCTGTTTCTATTGCTGTGTAAAATAGGGTAGTAGTGGGTTGTTGTAGCAAGCTTTTAGCGTATTGTACACTTGTGTATTGCAAAAACTTTTTTGGGCTTACGCCTGCCCATTCGGTAAATAATTTTTGAAAATGAAACGAACTCAAATGCACGCTAGCTGCTATCTCATCAAGGCTTGGTTGTGCTTTAAAATTGGCTTTAATAAAGTTTATAGCGGCTGCTATTTTAGTGTAAGTCAATGTGTTTAATTTGTTCATAAAAACTGCTTTGTTGCACAAATGTAACTTGCATATAAGCATCATAAAATCCAATTCTTGCGCATTTTACTCAAAACAAAAAAGCCTCGCAAAATTGCAAGGCTTTTTAAAATATTACACGGTTTATTTGTGTGGTTTCTTTAAGTCTTCTACCATTTTCTTTGTGTCGTCTAGCTGTTTCTTTAGGTCAATCATATATAGGGTTAACTCTTCAATTTTTTTTAGTAACAAACCGTTCATTTTACCTAAGTCAAGCCCATTTGTTGTAACATCTTTGGTGGTAGGTATATCTGGTAAATGCTTGTATTTTTTTATGAAGCCATCTAGGTCGTAAATGTTCATCAATTTGTAGTCTAACTCAAAAACATTATCAAACCAATCTTCTGAATTTTTAATGGCTACTTTTACTTTTTCAGTTAAAATGCCTTCTTCTACAAATAATTTATACCCATCGTAATTGGTACTTACATCGCCAATTTTTACTTTACCGTGGTAGCTATCAATTGAAAAAACTTCTTGGTCTAAATCTATACCAGGTGCTTTGTAGCAAATTTTAAATGTTTGTGGCGATTTAATGGTGTTATCGCCAGAAACCCTTGCACCAACAGTCCAGTAGCTTACATTTTTAGGATCGCTTAGGTCGCCATTAGAAAACATTAAACTTGGCTCGTTTTGGCCATTTGGAGACCAACTATTGCTCAATTGTAGCAATACATTTTTACGTCTAGTATTGCCCGCATTGCGTTTAATTTCTAGTGCTGCTTGAGGTGTTTTTGTACCAATACCTATATTGCCAACCATAGGAAACTGATTTTCACTGTTAGGAAAAGCAGTATCAATGTATTGGTAAACTACATTTTTAGGTTCAGCATTTTGATTGGGATATGTTGATGATGACGTTGAAGGATTGCTTGTACTAGGCGTTTTATAAGTTCGTTGTTTGAATGTAGAATTATAAGTTTTTGCTTTAGTTGTAGGCTTTTTTACCTGCGCACTTGCTGCAAAAGCCGATGCAATGAGAACTGTAAGGATTGCTATTTTTTTCATGAGTACAAAAAGTTTTTTGGTAGTGTTAAACCAGCCGTTTAATTTTCTTTACTCTGTAACGAAATAAAGTGGATAAAATTATCCTAGTAGTCGTTTATAGTCAATTATTTATTCAATATCTCTATACTTAACTGTTATTCAAGCAAAAAGGCAGTTTTAAAACTGCCTTTTGTACAAAAATTTACATTCTGTTAACGGTTGTAGCCGCCTCTATCATCATTAACTTGGTCTTTGTCGTAAGCTTTAATAATGGCTTTTACCAATCTGTGCCTTACTACATCTTCGCCATCTAGTTCAATGTGTGCAATACCTTCAATGTTTCGTAAAATGCGAGAAGCTTTTTCTAAACCACTGCGCTGATTACGAGGCAAATCTATTTGTGTAGGGTCGCCTGTAATAATGGCTTTGGCATTAGGGCCAATACGCGTTAAAAACATTTTTATTTGCAAATCATTGGTGTTTTGCGATTCATCTAAAATGATAAATGCATTATCCAAAGTTCTACCACGCATGTAAGCCAAGGGAGCAATTTCAATAGTTCTTGTACTCATGTAATAGCCCAATTTATCCGCAGGAATCATATCGTCTAAGGCATCATACAAAGGGCGTAAATAGGGGTCTATTTTTTCCTTCAAATCGCCTGGTAAAAAACCCAAACTTTCACCTGCTTCTACCGCTGGCCTAGTAAGAATAATTTTCTTAACCACTTTATTTTTTAATGCTCGTACTGCTAATGCAACCGCAGTATAAGTTTTACCTGTACCTGCTGGGCCAATGGCAAATACTATGTCATTGTTGTCACAAGCTTGTACCATTTTCTTTTGGTTGGCTGTTCTTGCTCTTACAGTTTTACCATTAGGACCAAAAACCAAAATATCGTTTGGATTGCGTTCTACAAAATTATCAATGGTTTCTACATCATCGCCACCAAGAATTTGCTCAAAGTAATGCTCACTTAAATGCCCGTTTCGTTCGAGGTATTGAATAATTAAATCTATTTTTTCTTTGGCCGTATCTATTTGTTCTGGTGCGCCACTAATTTTTATTTGTGTGCCACGAGACAAAATTTTTAGCAATGGAAATTTCTTTTTCAGTTTGTCTAATTTGCCATTGTTAACACCAAAAAATTCTATCGGATTTACCGAATTAAGACTAATGATTGTTTCTGTCAATGCGCTAGGTTTTAATGGTTACGAATTGTTGTTACAAGCTGCTTATTTACCAAATTTAATTTATTTCAATAGATACATTAGCTTTTGATATACACAGATTGTGGGTAATATTTTTAAACAATTATTTTGCTATTTTTTTGTTTTAGATTTAAGCACAGTTTGCTTTTAGTATTTTGCACAAAAAACATTGAAGCCTGTAATTGTTATAGCCCCCAAATGTAATTGGTTACTACATGCTGCTTATTTGGCGCAAGAATTATTAACTACTTTTAGCGAATATTTTAAAGCAGTTCAGTTACAGCCAAGCGAAATTGCTAGAAAATTTACCATTTACATAAACGATGTGCAAGTATTTGATAGGACTGAAGCCGCTGGATTTATTGAGATAAAAACATTGAAGCGGCTTATAAGAGACTATGTAAATCCTAATAAACCGCTTGGTCATTCTGATAAAAAAATGTAAAAGTGGAAGTTTGTAAGGTTACTTTTTGGGTTAAGCAGCATTAAATACAATTACTTGTCTATATTGCAACTACAATGGCACCAATACACAAACAAATATTACTGCTAGTACTTACAATAACTGCTGTAAGTATTTGTGGCAAATCCTTTGCACAACATGGCGTTTACGATACCATAAAATCTTATGCCGAAATAACCCCCGAAGGCGATACCATACCAAGTGCTTGGCTACCAACTGTGCAAGTAGAAACTAAAATGCCCGAAAAATGGAAAAAATATTGGGCTGAATGGACGAGGTTAAGAAACGCTGTTTATGTTACCTATCCTTACGCAAAAAGGGCTGGTAAAATAATGAATGAGATAAATGCTAAGCTTGTAAATGTAACCGATAGAAAGCAACGCAAGGCCATTATTAGAGAGCGTGAAGCAGAATTGCGTAGAGAATTTACTAGCAAATTATCGCAGTTATCCGTATATCAAGGTAAGGTTTTAATGAAGCTAATTTTTAGAGAAACTGGTAGTAATTGCTACGAAATTGTAGATGAATACAAAGGTGGTTTTACTGCGGTTGCTTACCAGTCTGTGATGTTCTTTTTTGGCACAAGCCTTAAACAAAACTATGATCCTAACGATAAAGATAAAGCCATGGAAGCAATTGTAAAAGACGTAGAGAAGATGTACGGATACAGAAGTTAAATTAGTTGTTCTAGCAAGTGAACAAATTGTTGGCGCATTATCATTTTAGCACCAAGGCTTTCTAAATGTTCGGTGTATACTTGGCAATCTATAAGCACAATACCTTCGCTTTTAAGTTGTTGTACAAAGCTTATAAAAGCATATTTACTAGCATTGCTAATAGTGCTAAACATGCTTTCACCAAAAAAAACTTTTCCTAGTTTAATACCATATAAACCGCCCACTAACTGGTTATTTTGCCATGCTTCCACGCTATGAGCAATGCCTAATTTGTGCAAATGGGTGTAAGCTTCTACTACTTCGTTTTTTATCCAAGTACCATCTTGGCCTTTACGTTCAGTAGCTTTACAGGCATTTATTACAGCTTTAAAATTTGTATTGGTTGTTACATTAAAAGCTTGCTTTTTAAACAATACTTTCATGCTTTTACTTATTTTCAATTCTTCTGGAATTAATACAAAGCGAGGATTAGGACACCACCACAGGGGTAAATCGCCATCATACCAAGGAAAAATACCTTTTTTATAAGCTAGTAAAATACGTTCGGGGTGTAAATTGCCACCAACGGCTAGTAAGCCATCATCTAATGCGTCTTCAACATTTGGAAACCAAAATTTATCGTCTAAAATAGTGAGTGGCATTACTTTATTTGGCAAATATGGGTGAGCAGAAGTTAGAGAAGCTATAATTAATGTTCTATTACCATTTCAATGGTAGCATTAATACCTCTTTCTGTAATGGCTTCTTTCATTGGTTTTAAACTATCGTAGTGACCATCTTTTACAGCATATTTACCTTTAAAATGGATAATCATTGCACACTGTTCAGCTTGTTCGGCAGAGTGATCACAAACTTCCATTAAGGTTTCAATTACCCATTCAAAACTATTTACATCGTCATTCCAAACTATTAGTTGGTAAGCACTAGTTGTATCTGTCAATACATCTGTATCAAATTCTTCCCGAGTTTTTGTAGCTGTATTTGTAGTCACAATCATGGTTACAAAAATAAAGTGTTCTACTTAAAAATACATAGTTAGTTGGCTGCTAATTTTTTGCAGAGAAATGGCCTCAAAAAATATTTTTTACTTTTTGTAAATTTTATTTGTCAGTAACAAAAACGGTTCTATATTTGCAATCCCAAAACGGTACTAAGGTACAAAAAAGGGAGTTTAGCTCAGTTGGTTTAGAGCATCTGCCTTACAAGCAGAGGGTCGGCGGTTCGACCCCGTCAACTCCCACAAAGCCTCGCAATTGCGAGGCTTTTTTGTGAAATACTTATCAGCAGTGGCTTCTGTAAATGTTAATTCCTTTCTTCTTTCGCAATTGTAAAACTACTGTTGCGCTTATTTTTGCAAACTTTACTTTAAAATTTACGCTTTCAAATTTTATCTACAAACCATTATGGCTAAGATTTCGATAAATATTGCAACAGGTAGTTTACAACAAGAAGAAATGATTGTGGGTATTGATTTAGGCACTACCAACAGTTTGGTGGCTATTATTCATCCCGAAACCAAACAGCCAGTAGCTTTAAAAGAGTTTAATACCAGTAGCTTAGTGCCAAGTATTATTCACTTTAACGGTTTAGGCAGCCCTAATGTAGGTGAGCAGGCAAAATTATTTTTAGAAACAGAACCACAGAATACTATTTTTAGTGCTAAACGTTTAATGGGTAAAAGCTTTAACGACGTAAAAAATAATGCAGATTTTTTTACCTACAAAGTTATAGATGACAATACCGAGAGCCTGGTGAAAGTGCAAGTAGGTAATACTTTTTATTCGCCTATTGAGTTGTCGTCGTTTATTTTAAAAGAACTAAAACAAAGAGCCGAACATATTCTTAAAACACCTGTAACAAAAGCTGTTATTACTGTACCTGCTTACTTTAACGATGCACAACGTCAGGCTACAAGAGATGCTGGTAAATTGGCTGGCTTAGATGTGTTAAGAATTGTAAACGAACCTACCGCAGCTAGCTTGGCTTATGGTTTAGGCTTAGCTAAAGACCAAGAGAAAACAATAGCCGTGTACGACTTAGGCGGTGGCACTTTTGATGTATCTATTTTAAAAATTACCAACGGTATTTTTGAAGTATTAAGTACCAATGGCAATACCTACTTAGGTGGCGATGATTTTGATAGAGTGCTTGTACAGCATTGGTTACAGCAGTTGGGTATTGCACAAAAACAACTGCAGCAAAACAAACAGTTAGCTCAAACACTTCGCTTAAAAGCCGAAGAAGCAAAAAAGCATTTAAGCAGCAACAATAGCTTTGCCGCAGAACTAAATGGCCATGTTTTAACCATTACTAAAACTGAATTTGAAGCCCTAATGCAACCTTTAATTGCCAAAACAATAGAAAGTTGTAAAGGCGCATTAAAAGATGCCGAACTAACCATTGCCGATATTGACACAATTGTAATGGTAGGCGGTAGCACTAGAGTACCTGCTGTTAAAAATGCCGTGTCGGCATTTTTTAAAAAACCAGTAAACGATACTGTAAACCCCGATGAAGTTGTGGCTTTAGGTGCAGCCATTCAAGCAGATATTTTGGCTGGAAACAACAAAGATTTTCTGTTACTTGATATTACACCTTTAAGCCTTGGTATAGAAACAATGGGTGGTTTAATGGATGTGTTGATACCAAGAAATTCTAAAATTCCTACAAAAGTTGGTAGACAATACACAACCCACAAGGATGGCCAAAGTGGTATGCGTATTTCTGTATTTCAAGGCGAGAGAGATTTGGTAAAAGACAATCGTTTGCTTGCCCAATTTAACCTCACCGGTATTCCTGGTATGCCTGCCGGTATGCCCAAAGTAGAAGTGAGTTTTTTAATAAATGCTGATGGTATTTTAGTTGTAAAAGCCAAAGAACAGAGAAGCGGTGTAGAGCAAAGCATTGAGGTTAAATCGCAATTTGGTATTACCGATGATGAGGTAGAAAAAATGTTGCTTGATAGTATTACAAATGCTAAAGAAGACATTAAAATTAGGGCATTGGTAGAAGCAAGAACCGAAGGCGAACAAATATTGGAAGTAACCGAAAAGTTTTTAACTAAAAATGCCGCCTTAATAAGTAAGCAAGAAATTACGAACACTGCGCAAGCTATGCAGGCTTTGCAATTGGCTTTAACTATGGATGACAAAAACTTGATTCAGTCGAAAATTGAAGAACTGAATGAAATTACTAGACCATTTGCAGAGCGTGTAATGGATCAAGCGGTAAGTAATGCTATGAAAGGGCAGAAGATTTAGTAAATTTTTGCTTTAGTTGTAATGCGGGTTCTTCTATAAATTTCCAAGATAACAATGCAATTGGTATAGTGATAAAAAGGGTAAGTAGTATGTTTATTGCTGGCAACATTTGGTAGTTGAAAAGCTGAAAAAGTAGTTGTTGTACAACAAATGCATAAATGTAAACACCATACGAAATATCATTTTTTAGGGCAACTATCAATCTTTTTTGTAAGCAATACCACATGGTAAAGCAAGCAATACCTATTCTAATTGTCAATCCATCATCGAAAAAAACATTTAGTAAAATTTGAGCAATGCCAATTGTAAAAAGTATTAGGCTTGCAATTAGTAAATGCGATGGCTTAAAAGATTGATAAAAACAATTACTACCCAAAACGAACGCAAAAATTAAGGTGATAATTTTATAGTTGAAAACTTGGTTTAAGGCTTCTTCATTTAAAACTATAAACACCAGCAAACTTGTTGCTGTTGCCAAAAGAATATACCGCACAATTAGAATTTTAGTTTTAAAAAAGAATAACAACGATAGCCCAATATAAAGTTTTAATTCAAGCGAAATAGACCACAATGAGGCGTTAACGCTTTTAATAAAAAAGTTGTTGCTGTTAAAAAGGCCTGGTAAAAAATATTGAATTCTAAACCCTCCAATAGTTGTTAAATAATACCAAGTTTTGCTGTCACTAAAGTAGTCTTTAATATTTGTTTGGCTAAATATTGGGCCAACTACAAAAACTGTAAATGCAATAGACACAATTAATGCGGGGTAAATTCTTATTAATCTTTTAACCAAAAAGCTAGAAAGACTATTAGAATTTTGTAGGCTTTTACTAACTAAATAGCCGCTTATTGCAAAAAAACAATTAGGCCAATGTCAGAAAAAACAAGGTACGCTTTTGAAATTCTTTTCAGTGGTTCAAATATGGCATACCCTGTTACATCGTAACTATGAGATATAATAACACAGATGGCTGCAATAAGCCTTACGATGGTAAAATTATTAGCTTTATCTACCTGCAATTCGCTTTTATAATCCATTAATCTTCATCATTAGCTTTTACCAAAATCTTATCTATACGATGGCTATCCATATCTACAATTTCAAAGTCAAAGCCGCGCCAACTAAGCGTATCGCCAGTTTTAGGAATCTCTTTTAATTGGTCTAATATAAAGCCTGCAAGGGTATCAAATTCTTGGTCACCGTCATCTAGCCATTCAGTTTTGTCAAAGTGATTTAAGAAATCGTAGAACGAAACTTGTGCATCAATTAAATAGCTTCCATCTGCACGTTCTGTCATTTCAAAAGGCTCTTCGTCAGGCTGGCTCATATCTCCAACAATGGCCTCTAAAATATCATTCAACGTAATTAAACCTTCAATACTGCCATATTCGTTTACAATAAAACTATGGTGAATTTTTGAGGCTTTAAACTTCTCTAAAACTTGGTAGGCGGTATTATTTTCTGGCACATACATTGGCTGCTTAATAATGCTACCAATAGTTACCGACTCATCGGCTGTAAATAATTCTTTAATAGAAACAACGCCCTTTATTTTATCAATATTACCATCGCACACAGGGTAAATTGAGTGCATGGCTTCTTGCAGCGAACGTTTAATATCACCCACTGTTTTACTCGCATCTAACCACACAATGTCTTTTCTATGTGTCATTAAACTTGTAATATTTCTATCGCTTAAATGAAATACACGTTCTATAATTTCCTGCTCCACCTCTTCAATTGTGCCTTGTTCTGTACCTTCTGTAATAATGGCTTTAATTTCTTCTTCTGTTACTGCATTATCGTTGCGTTTAATGCCAAATAATTTCACCAATAAATTACTCGAAATACTTAATAACCACACAAAAGGAAAGGTAATGGTAGATATTACTTTCATTGGCGCAGCCACAAATTTGGCTATCGCTTCGGGGTTGCTCATGCCTATTCTTTTGGGTATTAACTCCCCCAAAACCAACGATATATAGGTGATGCTTATTAGCATTAAAATTTTAGCCACAGTATCTATGTATGGCTTTATAAATGCTACATTTTCTAAAATTTTTTTTATATGGTGCGTTATACCTTCCTCACCATAAATACCTAGTAAAATACTAATTAACGTAATGCCAAGTTGAACTGTAGAAATAAAAGTATCGGGGTTGTTAGATAAAAGTAGCGCAGCTCTCGCTTTTTTATCGCCTCTGTTCGCTTGCCCTTCTAATCTTGGT
This sequence comes from Flavobacterium sp., assembly GCA_030053925.1. Lineage (GTDB taxonomy): Bacteria > Bacteroidota > Bacteroidia > Chitinophagales > Chitinophagaceae > Parasediminibacterium. Next base: position 9,925 of record JASGCX010000027.1, on the reverse strand, counting down.
TTTCTTGCAGAAATTAGCGCAATTTCTGCCATTACAAAAAGACCATTCAGTAGCACCAAGCCTAAAATAATAAAAAGTTCAGTCATTGATTTATACAATTATACAATATTGCCTCGCTAAGTTATTTGGCAAATAATATTGCCAATGCTTTGTAGATGCAAATTTCAATAGCAACAAATCTAATGTTTATACGCATATTCTGTTCATTATTTATTCTGCCTGCTATCAATAATTTCGTTTTTAATGTACCAAGCTGGTAAACTTTTGTTATTCTTATATTGTAAGAAAGTATAGGAAAATAAAGTCAGCTTTTTTTTAAATTAGCAAACCAATTAGTTTATAAGCATAAAAAAGCCACCGCATTTACGATGGCTTTTTTAATAATTTCTATTAAAAAATTATTTTTTTTCAGCAACTACTTCACCATCAATTTTCAATACTATTGGTTCTGCTACGTTGGCAAATTTTACAGTAACATCTTTTACAAAAGCCCCAAGATTAGCAGCATTGTAAGTTACTTTAATCTTTTCTGTTTTACCAGCGGCAATTGGTTGCTTTGTGTATGCTGGTGTAGTACATCCACAACCAGCAGTTGCAGTTTCTATTACCAAAGGTTTTGTACCGGTATTGGTAAAACTAAACTCGTAGGTAACTGGTTTGTTTTGCGCAATTTTACCAAAACTGTGTGTAGCAGTTTTAAAATTCACACCAAATTGGGCACTTACACCAACACAAATAAACAATGCTAAAGCAAATAATAATTGTTTCATAATGTATTTATAATTTATGGTTTCATTACTTGTGTACCTGTATTTGCAGGTGTTGTAGGTGGTTGGTAGGCATCACCTCTAAACGTTACAGGCTTTGTCATATCATCGTTAAAATACAAAGTAGCCGATTTGCTAAACGGACCATTTGCATTACCGTTGAAACCTAAAGTAACTTTAATGGTTTCACCAGGGCCAAAAGATTTATCTTTTTCATATTTAGGTGTTGTACAGCCACAACCAACCGATACATTTTTTAAAATAACAGCCTCTTTACTAATGTTTTTTATAGTAAGCTCATACTCTATAGCTTTACCCGTAGGTATTTTACCAAAGTCAAACGCATCGTTTGTAAATTCTAAAGTTTTTGCTATGTCTTTAGGCACTACAGGCGGCGCAGTAACTGTGGCGGGTGTAGTTGTAGGGGTTGTTTGCGCTTGTGCAAAACCAATTGCCATCATTGCAATGGCTAATACAAAGTTTTTTTTCATAACTGAGATTTGTTTTTTAAACCGTAAAGATATTTATAACCTTGGCATTTTAAACAATATTTTACCAAAATTTTTTAAACCTGTTTTTTTAGGCATAAAATGCTGCTTTTTATTGCGTATAAATATAAATAAAGCTGCTATTTGCCAATAGTTCGGGTGCATAATTTTTTTTTGCCTAGTGCCAATGCTTGCCAATCTTTTAAAGGTTGGCAACCATTTAAAAATAAAGCAAAAATAGAAAATTGTTTTGGCGCCCACTAGTTCTACCAAATCTTGATTTTTTTTTCACTTATAAAACTAGCTTCTTTCAGCATTTTATTTATCTTTCCGCCACTGGTTGTAATTAGTTGTTTTTTTGTGTGCAGATTAAATTATTTTTGAAGTATGGAACAAACTGTAAACATGGCTTATAAAGATGATATGCTTTCCTACGATGGTTTTAGAAACGAGGTGTTGAACGATTATCGTATTGCTGTAATTAGCCGAGAAGCTAGCTTGCTTGGCCGTCGTGAAGTACTTACTGGTAAAGCAAAATTTGGCATTTTTGGCGATGGTAAAGAACTTGCACAAGTAGCTATGGCTAAGTTTTTTAAAGCTGGCGATTTTAGAGCCGGCTATTACCGTGACCAAACCTTCATGTTTGCAACCGGCCTTGCAAGTGTTGAACAATTTTTCTCTCAATTATATTCCGATCCCGATATTAATAACGACCCATTTAGCGCCGGTAGGCAAATGGTATCGCATTTTGCTACAAAAAATGTAGATGAAAATGGCAATTGGCTAGACTTAGCCAATCGTAAAAATATTACTAGCGATATGGCACCAACCGCATCGCAAATGCCACGTGCATTGGGCTTGGCATTTGCGTCTAAATGCTTTAGAAACTCGCCTCATTTACACCGTTACCACAATTTAAGCCACAATGGCAACGAAGTGTGCTTTTGTACCATTGGCGATGCAAGCACAAGCGAAGGCCATTTTTGGGAAGCCGTAAATGCAGCAGGTGTTTTGCAAGTACCATTAGCCATTTTTGTGTGGGACGATGGTTATGGCATTTCTGTACCTAAATCTCATCAAACTACAAAGGGCTCTATCTCTACGGCCTTAAAAGGCTTTCAAAAAATAGATGGTACTAACGGTATTAACATTTATAAAGTAAAAGCTTGGGATTATGCAGCACTTTGCGAAGTATTTGAAGAAGGTTTAACAAAAACTCGTGAAACCCACGTGCCATGCGTGTTTCATGTAGAAGACGTAACACAACCGCAAGGCCATAGCACAAGTGGTAGTCACGAACGCTATAAATCTCCAGAACGATTGCAGTGGGAGAGAGAATGGGATGGCATTAAAAAGATGAAAGAGTGGATGATTGAAAATGGCATTGCTAGTGAAGAAGAATTAAACATTATAGCGCATGAAGCCAAAATTTCTGTAAGAGAAAGTAAAACAAATGCCTGGCAAAAATATATCACACCAATAAAAGCGCAGGTTAATCAGGTAATTGATCTAGTAAATAGCATCACAGTAAACGATTTGCAGGTATATAACTACTTGCAACAATTAATTACCAACCTGCAAAATAACCAAGAACATTTACGTAAAGATGTAATGAAAACACTGGTATTGGCTATGGATGCAGCACCCGCTAGCCCCAATATTGCAGCCATAAAAACTTACTACCAACAACTTTTAGCAAATAATAAAAAACTTTACAACACATTTTTATACAACGAAGGCACAAAAAGTGCTTTGCGTGTAGGCGAAACAAAACCCTTAACAGCTTTTGATGCACCATCGGTTAATGGTTACGAGATACTAAATAAATATTTTGATACATTATTTTCACATAATCCTTTTGTATTTGCTTTTGGCGAAGATGTAGGTATGATTGGTGATGTAAACCAAGGTTTTGCAGGCTTGCAAGCCAAGCATGGCGAGAACAGAATTTTTGATACCGGCATTAGAGAATTAACCATTATGGGGCAAGCAATTGGTATGGCTTTAAGAGGATTGCGCCCAATTGCAGAAATTCAATATTTAGATTATCTTGTTTATGGCTTACAGCCTTTAACCGATGATGTTGCTACTTTACATTTTAGAACAGTAGGACAGCAAAGTTGCCCAGTAATTATTCGTACAAGAGGGCATCGTTTAGAAGGTATTTGGCATAGCGGCAGCCCTATGGGTATGATTATCAATGCGTTACGTGGTATGTACGTATGCGTACCTCGCAACATGGTGCAGGCCGTAGGTATGTATAACACATTGTTAAAAAGCAACGATCCTGCTTTAGTAATTGAATGTTTAAATGGCTATCGCCTAAAAGAAAAAATGCCATCTAATTTGCTAGATATTACCGTACCGCTAGGCGTTCCCGAAATTATTAATGAAGGCAACGATATTACAGTTGTCTCTTACGGCTCTACTTTACGAATTATTGAAGAAGCTGCTTGGCGTTTAGAAAATGAAGGCATTAGTTGCGAAATTATTGATGTACAAACACTATTACCATTTGATATTCACCATATTATTTTAAAATCGCTTAAAAAAACAAACAGAATTGTATTTATTGATGAAGATGTACCAAGTGGTGCCGCAGCATTTATGTACAATAAAGTAATGGAAGAACAAGGTGGTTATCAATGGCTTGATGTACCCGCAAGAACTATTACTGGTACAGACCACAGACCAGGCTATGGTACCGATGGTGATTATTTCTGCAAGCCAAATGCAGAAATAATTGCAGCAACAATTAGAGAAATGATTAATCAATAACTTAATACCTAAATATGATTAACCTTCTTTAAGCATAACATCCTAAAAATCCTAATTCAGACAAAAAGGAGTTGCCTGTAATGGCAGGGCAACAGTACTCAAATCGGACAGTCCCAAAAATCTTAGTACATTTGAACAGTAAATAGACACATTAATGGTACTTTGGAATAACGACACGGAAATACAGTTTTTTACGGAAGCACTAAAGAATTTTGCCTCGCCAGAACAAATTTTCTATAAACTGCAATCTGGCTATTTTGCCTACATTCCTAAAGGGACAGATGCCGAGGGACAAACTCTCCAAAGCAGAAATTCACTCATAGGACAATTTACTGAAAAATGGTGCAAGTCATTCTTTGAACCTATTGCACAGCAACTGGGACTTTGTGCAGTTAACAGCGTTGTTTGTGATGACCTTGGGTTGACAAGGCAAACTAGTGCAGACTTAGCATTTTGCTCAACAAATGACACCATCCAAAAAGCGGAAAATATAAAATTGTTATTTGAAATTAAAATGAGTGTAGTTTCAAACTACAAGTACGATGAGACAAATGGAGTACAATTAGTTGGCGACTACAAATCACACAAAGGGCAACCATCTTTAATGCGTTCCGATAGTATGCTAAAAGCTATTGGCAAATCAATCAACATAAGAGTTTCGGGCATAGCATCTACAAAAATACCTGTCATAGTTTTGGGCAACAGCCCAATTACCGACAGCTATTTAAAGAAAGTGGATTTTCTTAAAACATCAGGTGTTATTCAAGGCTTCCTTTCTTTAAATCCAACGCCAACCGCATCATCATTTTCTTCAAGTTCACCAAAATTAGGTTTTCAAACTGCAACAGGCGAAGCACAAGTCTTCAATTACTGCAAAGAACTTGTAACTAATGATATGAATTATTTTTCTTCAATGCTTTCAAAGCAAAAGTTAGGAGAACTTATAACTATTGCTGGCAAAGAATCTGATGATATTGCAAAAGCTGAAAAATTCTTTAATTATTGGGGCATTCCCCTAAGGGATCAGGCTTTTCGTTCCAATCTTTTGTTCGTTCCTCACAAAAGGATTTCCACTTCAATCCCTAACGCATTAAAACCAGCAGCATAAAATGGAAAATAAAACTTATGAAGTGAAAATATTTTATAGTGGTTTTTGTACTTATAATATTTCTGCTCAAAATGAAGATGAAGCTATTTTGAGTGCAAGAAAAATTGAAAGAAATGAAAAAGAAATATTAAGTAATCTCGAAAATTGGAATGAAGCAGACGAAGCAACTTTGATAGAAGATGAAAAAAGAAGCAAGTAAAATATCATTAAATTATGTCACGCTAAAAACTACTAAAAGCAGAATAGATAAAGGGCTTTTAGCAGTTCCTGTTTCATTAATTGATATTTTTCCAAAAACTAAAAACAAAATTTATTTAGTTGATGAAAGTGAAAATGTGGAAGCAAAAAGTTTTACTCCTTATAACAGTAGTAGTAGAGAATGTAGAATTGGTGGTTTAAAAAAGTTTTATGATAAGTATAATGTTCAAAATGGAGATGAATTAGTAATACAAGTACTTGATGAAGATAAATTTAGACTACTACCAGAAAAATACTTTCAAAATCTGTTTATTAGTTCTATAGAAGAATTTGAAAAAAGCGAAGACGAAATAGCAGCAGATGAAAAATTGAATATAATCTCTAGAATTTCCAATACAGACAAATCACAAATACTAAAAAATGAATTCGTACGATTATCAAAGACGCAAATTCAACGTAGAATATCAAAAATTATAGAAAGAGTTGAAGTTAAAGAAAATGTGCCTATTTCTCTAAGAAAGGTTTTAGCTTCAATATATTTAGGAAAATGTCAGGTTAGTGATTTTACTTTTTTAATGAAAAATGGAAACGCATTTTTTGAAATACATCATATTGACCCAAGTAAAGGCAATCATTTCAAGAATTTACTTGTTGTAAGTGCTAATGTTCATAGACAATTTACATATGCAAATGTCGAACAGAATTTTGATAACGATGGCTGGTTGAGAAAAGTAAAGTTCAATGATGAAAGTTATAATGTTTTTCAAGCAATAGATAATCTGCCGAATATCTTTGAAAAAGAAGTACACATTTAGGCTCAGCAGAAAATATGAAAGAGCTGCCTGACAGTTCGGTTCACTTAATGATTACTTCGCCGCCTTACAATGTTTCTAAAGAATATGACGATGACCTTTCCTTAAAAGAATACTTGCAACTTTTAAAAAATGCTTTTACAGAAACTTATAGAGTTTTAGTAAATGGTGGCAGGGCTTGTATTAATGTCGCTAATTTAGGACGCAAACCCTATATCCCTCTTTCAGATTACATTTCTCAAATGATGCTTGAGATAGGTTTTAATATGCGTGGAGAAATAATTTGGAATAAAGCTGCAAGTGCAAGCCCTTCTACTGCTTGGGGAAGCTGGCAAAGTGCAGCAAATCCAATTTTAAGAGATGTTCACGAATACATTTTAATATTTTCAAAAGGCGATTATAAGAGAGAAAAAGGGAATAAAGAAAATACCATTTCAAAAGAACAATTTATGGAATGGACAAAATCTATTTGGACAATGAACGCCGAAAGTGCAAGAAGAATTGGACACCCTGCACCGTTTCCAGAAGAGTTGCCAAACAGACTTATTCAACTCTATTCATTTACAAACGATATTATTCTTGACCCATTTATTGGTAGTGGAACGACTGCCGTTTCAGCATTAAAAACAGGTAGAAAATATGTTGGGTATGACATAAACAAAGACTATATCGCACTTGCAAACCGTCGTATTAAACCGCATAAATTGCAGAGCAGTTTATCCTTTGCAATTGACGAGCCTCACAACGAGCCACTACAGGCAACATAAGTATTGCCAAATTGTAGGCTGACGGAAGCCGTGTTTCAACTCTAGTAATGCTCTTGGGCTGCATATCCAGCTTTACCTTCTCTATTTAGCTGTGTGCATATCCGCATCTTTTTTATTTTTACTCCGCATTGGCTAGCTGGGGGCAGGCCCTTCCCTTTTTTGTCATGCTAAAGAACAGCCTGCCCCTATTTTCGGGGAAGCACAAGCATGTCCTCCGCTACTTCTTTCCTTCTTTGCCCTGTGTTTCTTTCCTTTCTGCGTATTCTGCCTTCAATCTTATAATTCAGTAGCTACAATAAAAGCATCTAAAATATAAAAATATCGAAAAAATTGTGCAATATTGCCTCCTTATCTAACAAATTAAAAATTACAAAATGAAAAGAGTGTACCTTTTTTTAGGGCTATGCTTAGCAGGCTACAAGCCCGCCACAGCCCAGTACGGCTCCTGTACAACCGTAGATTATATCAAAGCCCCAAGTACAGTACACATGAGCAGTTCTACCGATGGCTTTGGTGGTGTAGCAACGGCCATCAGTGCCGATGGCAATACTATGGCTGTGGGCAATGTACACGATCAAAACCCAGGAAGCGGTGTCAATCCAGCATTTGGGGGTGCTTCTGTTTCAGTAGCAGGTGGTGTATATGTTTATACCCGTGCCGATAGTTTGAGCCCCTGGGTGTACCAAGCCTACATTAAAGCCCAAATTGTTAGAAACTTCGATAGATTTGGTGCTTCATTAGCACTGAGTGCCGATGGCAGTACCTTAGCGGTAGGTGCCAAGTGGGAAGATGGCAGCGGCACGGGTATTAATCCTGGGAGTGATGCGCTCGCCACTAATGCAGGCGCAGTGTATATGTACACCCGTAGTGGCAGCACTTGGAGCTTTACCCATTATATCAAGGCTTCCAATGCCGAAAACTATGATCAGTTTGGATTCTCCGTATCCCTAAGTGGCGATGGCAATACCTTAGCGGTAGGTGCCATTGGCGAAACAGGCAGCGGCAGAGGTATTAATCCAGACGATAATAATGATTACTACGAAGCTGGTGCAGTCTATATTTATACCCGCAGTGGCAGCACTTGGAGTTTTAGCACTTATATAAAAGCTTCCAATACGGGAGGTGGCGATCAGTTTGGATGGGCCGTAGCCCTAAGCGGCGATGGCAATACCTTAGCGGTAGGTGCCTTGTACGAATCAGGCAGTGGCAAGAATATTAATAAAACGAGTGATGAGGATGCCACCGCTTCAGGCGCAGTTTATACCTATACCCGTAGCGGCAGTACTTGGAGTGCTGATGCTTATATCAAAGCTTCCAATACGGGAAGTGGCGATCAGTTTGGATGGGTCGTATCCCTAAGCAGCGATGGTACTACCTTAGCGGTAGGTGCCCTTTCCGAAAAAGGCAGCGGCACGGGTATTAATCCTACGGATAATGATGACATCAGCAATGCAGGTGCTGTGTATATTTATACCCGTAGCGGCAGTACTTGGAGTGATGGCACTTATATCAAAGCATCCAATACTGGAACCGGCGATGCTTTTGGAGTATCCGTATCGTTAAGCGGCGATGGCAATACCTTAGCAGTAGGTGCCTATGGCGAAGATGGCAGCGGCAGGGGTATTAATCCTACTAGCGACGAATCGTTCACAAATAGTGGTGCCGCCTACCTTTTTAAACGCAGTTCAGGAACTTGGGCCCAACATGCCTATATTAAAGCACCGATACCAGTAGGAGGCGAATATTTTGGCAGAGGCATTAGCTTGAGTGCTAATGGTGCCAATTTGCTAGTTGGTGCCCCTAGCGACCGAAGTAATGGTACGGGTGTTAATCCAGAAAAAAACAATTCGGGTACTGATTATGGTGCACTATGGGTGTATAACCAATATGGGGCTACTATACCACGCGTAACTTTTGACGGTATTGTTAGCAAGGCAAATGTGTGTACAGACCCGCTGTACATTAATTTAAAAGATACCAGCGATATAACTGGGCGTAGAAACATAGCCCGCATCTTCCCAAATGGCAATTCCTTTACTGTAGATAGTGCTTTTGTAAATGCTAGCAGTGCAGGTGTTCACCTCGCTACTATGGTTGGTGTGCAAAGTACCCAACTGCTGCGCAGAATGTTCACTATTAAAACTACGCCTGCTACCGGGCTAACGGTAAACGGCGGTCCTATTGTTCGTTTATACTACGATACTAGCGAAACGAAAGCGCAAATTCCTGTTGGCACTTATCCTATCCAAAATTGGTTTAAACATGCGGGCAACAAGGATAGTATTTTGGCCGATTTGGTGTATAATGATATAAATAACAGTACCAATTTAACACCAGTAGCCAGTGGTTTTGAAGGTAAGGATGCTTATGTAGATTTACAGGCAACGAGTTTCAATACTATTACTTTTGGTGCTTTGGGCTCTACAGCGGCATTGCTGCCACTTGATTTGCGCCAATTTGATGCTAAACCCAATGCCAATTGTGGCGTAGATATTAGTTGGACAACGGCTAACGAACAAAACATCCATCGTTTTGTGGTGCAAGGCAGTAGCAATGGTAGCAATTGGGAAGATAAGGGTGTTGTAAAACCAGGCACTTCGGCGCAGCAGCAGTACCAATACCAAGATGGATTGGGCCAAACTGGCACTTACTATTACCGATTGATGTACGAAGAAAATGACGGTAAAAAAATGTATAGCCATGCGGTAGCATTGCGCTTGAATTGTGCCGCCAATAGCCCTAAAGTTTTCCCTACAATTACACAGGATAGGGTAAATATTTGGTTGCCAGAAAGCTATGCCGATGCGCAAATAATGGTGTTTAATCTAGTTGGTCAACGCCAAAACATAGAGCAAACATCAAATGGTTCATATAGAGTGTTACAATTAAACGCTTTAGCGCAAGGCTCATATATAGTTCGTATTGTGCAAAAAGATGGCAATGCGGTACACCTAAAAGTAATTAAACAATAATCAGCTAACTAGTTGGTTGCCTAGCCTCATTTATT
>JASGCX010000116.1 GCA_030053925.1 Flavobacterium sp. | reverse complement strand
ATCTGCGTTATCTGCGGGCGATAAACCTTCCTAACATTCGGTTAGTTGCTTCCCCAAAAAAATTGGGGGCAGCCCCTTCCTCAGCATGACAATCAACCCTATCAGCGTTATCTGCGGGCAATAAAATGCGTTATCTGCGGGCGATAAACCTTCCTCAGCATGACAAGCAATCTTCCCCGATTTTTGGGGAAGCAACGGAGGAACGGAGGATAGGCTTATAAACTTTAGGTGAGCACACAATCCTAGGCTTAAAACCCAATATTGGCGAACCAATGATTTTTGGTTTAATGGAAGAAAATATATTCTAATGGCAATACAAAAAAGCCGCTACACAGGTCTGCGTAGCGGCTTTTTAAAAGGAGCATATAAATAGCATTATTTAATACCGTATTTGTGCTTGTATCTTTCGTACAGTTGTTTTTGTTTATTATCTAGGCTTACTTGGCGGCCTTGTATAAACGCATAAGCTACATTACTGCTTTTCATGTCTAGTATATCGCCATCGGATACTATCATGTTGGCATCTTTACCGGCTTCTATTGAACCTGTGGTAGCATCTATACCTAATATTTTGGCTGCGTTTAGCGTAATGGCTTGTAGGGCTTCTTCTTTGGTTAAACCATAAGTAGCGGCTGTACCTGCATTATAGCTTAGGTTGCGGTAGCGTGTATTACCTGCCGCATCGTTGATGGCAAATAATACTCCTGCTTTTTGCAAAACGGCTGGCGTTTTATAGGGCTGATCAATATCGTCATCTTCTGTTGCGGGCAGTTCGTGGCGCTCATTTAATATTACTGCAATATTGTTAGCTTTCAACAAATCGGCTATTAAAAAACTTTCGCTGCCACCTTCTATTACTATGTTAAAGCCAAACTCTTTTGCAAAGTCAATAGCTACTAACATTTGTTTTACTTGGTCGGCATGTACAATTAGTTTTTGCTTTTTTTCAAACAAACCTTTTACTGCTTCTAGCTTTAAGTTGGTAGCAGCATGTGTAGGTTGGGCCAAGTAGGCTTTGGCTTCGTTAAAGAAGGCCTTTATTTCGTCTACCTTGTCTAAAGCGGCTTTGTTGGGGTCTACGGTTTCGCTAGTGGTGCCACCAAAACCACGGAAGCCGCCACCGCCTCTTCTACCACCACCACGGGCAATAAAGCTTGGCATGTTTACGTGAATAGCACCATCCATTTTGTAGGCTGCATCTTCCCAATTCCAGGCATCTAACTGTACCACAGTAGATGAACCGCTAATAACACCACCTTGCGGTGTAACGCTAGCTAATAAAATACCATTAGCCCTAAGTACATTGATAACTCGAGAATCGGTATTATAGGCTGTAATTGAGCGGATGTTGGTGTTGTAATCGCCAAGCTCGGCATAATCGTTACTGGCGCGTACACCGTTGGCTATTTCTTTTAAGCCAAGGTCGGTAGACGATAATATTAAACCCGGATATACATGTTTGCCTTTACCATCTACCACTTTAGCGCCATTAGCTGGCGTTACGGTTGTAGCTACTTGTACAATTTTACCATCGTTTACTTCTACGGTGGCGGCTTCTACTACCTGACCATTGCCTATATGTACGGTGGCATTGGTAATGTATAATTTGCCCTTAAAGGCTGGTGCAGGATACACCACTTCTTGCGCTGTTGCAATATCTGCTAGTAATAAGATAGCCGATAGAGAACACAATATTTTCTTCATAATTAGATGTTTAAAGGATGATTAATTTTTACCGTCGCCTTCATGTTCGTCTATTGTAATTAAGCCGTTGTGGCTACTATGATCGCCACAGCTTAAAATGTATTGCCAGCTAGGTTCGGCAGGTCTCATTGGTGTACCTGCTTTTTTCTCGCCACTTAATTTTGTGATTAAACGGTTGCGTTCGGCTGCTATTTTCTTTCTAGCGGCTTCATCGTTTTCTCTAGAAAAATACACAGTACCATCTACAATTGTGTACAAGCTTTTTGCGTAAATGCTTAAAGGGTTATCGCTCCACAATACTAAGTCGGCATCTTTACCTACTTTAATGCTACCTACTTTATCGTCTACATGTAGTGCTTTAGCAGGATTTAAGGTTACCATCTTCAAAGCCTCTTCTTCTGGTACACCACCGTAACGCACTGTTTTACCGGCTTCTTGGTTTAAGCGGCGAGCCATTTCGGCATCATCGCTATTAATACAAACATTTAAACCTGCTTTGTACATAATAGCTGCATTGTATGCAATGGCATCGGTAACTTCTACTTTGTAGTACCACCAATCAGAAAAGGTAGATGCACTAGAACCGTGTACTTTCATTTTGTCAGCCACTTTATAGCCTTCTAGTATGTGGGTAAATGTGTTGAAGGTAAAGCCGTATTTGTCGCCCACACGCATTGCGGCTGTAATTTCGCTTTGTACATACGAGTGACATGTAATGAAACGCTTTTTGTTCATAATTTCTACCAAGGCATCTAGCTCTAAATCGCTACGAGTTTTAGGGTCTATTTTCATGTCTTTTTGATAATCTACTGCCCGAGCAAATGCATCGTTTAATACTTCTTCTACACCCATTCTTGTATCGGGAAAACGGTTGTTGTTCTGCGAAGTGGTGCGCTTTACGTTTTCGCCTAATGCAAATTTGATAAAGCCATCCCAGTCTTTAAATTTCAAATCATCGTCATTAGCACCCCAACGTAGTTTTATTAACTGTGTTTGGCCACCAATGGTATTAGCCGAACCATGTAAAATGTGAGAAGATGTAACGCCTCCACTTAGCTGGCGATATATGTTAATGTCTTCGGGGTTTAAGTTGTCGCCAATTCTTACTTCGGAAGTAACAGATTGTGCGCCTTCGTTAATAGATGCTGCAGCAATGTGCGAATGTTCGTCAATAATACCAGCCGTTAAGTGCTTACCTGTACCGTCAATTAGTTTGGCGCCATCGGCAGATAGGTTTTTGCCTAGTTTGGCAATTTTTCCATCTTTTACCAATACGTCTGTATTTTCTAATTTACCCTCTTTTTCGTTGGTCCAAACTGTTGCATTTTTAATCAACATGGTTGTTTGCTTAGGCAATTCTTCGTTACCATAGCCATCGAAAGGAAAGGTTACTTTACCTAAACGCAATGGTGGTGTAGGCCGTTTTTTTGCACTATCGGCGGTTGGGTTTGCTTTTACAAAAGAGGCCGTCCAAGTAACATGGTTACCCGCAGTGTCTTCACCTGTACCGCTCCAAACATTGCCATTGGCAATACCACTTAGGCGAAACTGTGTAGCAACTGCGCCAAAGTTGCCTCTACCGCCGCCGCCAAAACCGCCTGTGGGTGCGCCACCTGCATTAGCGGCACCCAAGCCAGCAGCTTTTTTTGGTGGTACTGGCGAGAAACTCAATTTCACTATTTTACCATCGAAACTGAATTTTGGGGTTAGTGTGTCTTTACCAATTACCGATGCTGCGGCTGCGCCTTTAACATCTAATACATAGTTGATAGCGCCGCTTGGTGCATTAATTACTAAGTTGTAGGTTGCTTTTACATCGTTCCAGCCATCTGCTTTTACTACGTATTTTTTACCTTGTACATAGTTATCTAAAATAGATGCTTTTTCTGAGAAGATGCTATCGGTAGTAATTAAGAAGTTGGCCAATTTGCCAGGTTCTAAACTGCCTACTTTATCGTAAATGCCTAATAATGTAGCAGGCGTTTTAGTGATTGCTTCAAAAGCTGTTGTAGGTGTTAAACCATATTCGATGGCTTTGCGCAAGTTGGTTAAAAACAATTTAGGGTCACGCAAGTCGGCAGCAGTTAAGCAAAAGTTTACATTTGCCTTTTCTAATGCACCTGCATTTGTTGCAGCCAATTCCCAGTGTTTCATATCGGCCAATGACACAAATCTTGCATCGTTAGGATCTTCTACATCCATTGCTTGTGGAAAGTTAAGCGATAAGATGTAGGTGGCTTTTGTAGCGGCAATTTCTTTAATGCGCTGATATTCGTTACCGCCACCTTTTATAATGTATTGAGTGCCAAATTCTTTGGCTACTCTGTCTGCACGTAAATCAACCCATTTGTCATCTGCCTCAAAAATTTGTGGTAGTAACTGTAAATCGTTGAAGGCTTGTAATGATAAGTTGGCGCCTTCGGTAGCAGGCTTGGTTTTGTACCATTGTGCATCAAGATAAGTTTGGCGCAACAAAGCGATGCTACCCATTACGCTACTAGGGTAGCTTTGTGTAGATGTGCCTTTGTTGAAAGAGTAGTGTGCTGATGCTTTTTCTTTTAGCAATGCAAAATTATCTTCGGTATTAGCCAAACTAACTACTGCGCCGCTACCCCTAATAATACCATCTTTAACGTGTGTTAATACAGTACCAAAACCACTTTCACGGTAGGTTTTTGCTTTTGCATCATCTACTGTAAATAGTTTGGCGGCATCTGTTTCTGGTTTTATTGCTTGGTTCCAGGCGTAAGGACCTTTGGTGGTAGAAGTAATTTGTGCTGGCGCATTAAAGTTAAATGCACCTGCCCCAAGCTGCCGCTGTGGTGTAGCCACACCGTAATCGGTATAAATATCTACAAATGAAGGATAGATAAACTTGTTGTTACAGTTTATAACTACCGCATCTGTAGGAATGTTTACGGCAACGCCTACACTTACAATTTTACCATTGCGAATAACGAGGGTAGCTTTTTGTAAAGTAGCAGTTGATGACTGAACGATGGTGGCATTGGTAAAGGCATAACAGCCGTCTCTTTTGTCTGCAACACCATTAACTGGAAATGTTTCCTGGGCCTGTAATAAACACGTAAACAAGAGCCCCGAAAGCAATAGTTTCAATTTTCTCATAAATTACTCAATTTGCTTTGTGATGAAAGCTAAAGCTAATGATTGTGTAGACAAAAAACAGCCACTCGTCAATAAAAATGATGAATGGCTAAGAAAAAAGATAGATTTTAAATTTAGTTATTTGAAATGGCCGTTATTCACGTTGTTAATAAAGGCTATAACGCCAGGAAAAAAGTGTGGTTGGTCATCCCACATAGCTAGGTGGCTACCATTTGGGCAATAGAGATACCGCCATTTTTGTACCTGCGTACTCATGCCGTTCTTGCATTTTTTAACGCTTAAATTTAAAAAAAGGCAAAGCCACTGCCGTAAGTGCACTCGCAAGAAAATTAGGCGTTATCGTTTGGAATAGGGTAACTACAGTAACGGCTTACCCCCCAAACTCAATATTTGTGTTTAGATGAAAAAAGAAAATACTAAATTCGATTTAACTAATGCTGAGTTAGGGTTTCTAAACAATTGATTTAGAGTGATTAATGATTAAGTTAGTGATAATAGCAGGACGAGCGTGCTAAACATCAACATTAGTGCTAACCACTTGCGACAAAAAACCAACGCTTCGCAAAAATTAAAAGAGCTGCAAGCCAATTTTATTTTACCCAACGCACCAAGCTAACCATCCACCCAACTAGTGGACGGTTGACAATTTGGTGGAAACAAATGACATTAAAGGGATTGAAAAACTTATCTTTACTACCAGATAATTTAACAAAAAAATAAAAGTTTAATAGAATTGCTAAATGTTTGACGACCATTTATATATAAAAAGGAAATGCTATTCTCCAATTTTAAATTCAAATTTTAAAAAGAGCGATACTGTATTTAGTCTTAAAAGCAATTCCCCATTTCCTGATTTATGTAAAATAACTGATGATATAAGCCCACATTCTAAAAATGTTTTTGGCTATATCTTTGGTAACCCATTACCAAATTCCTATGAGACACTTGGAGAACTTGAAAAAAATGGCTACGTCAGTTGTGCTGAGGATATTTCTACAGAAATTAATTGGACACTAATTACAATTCGCAAATACAAGAAAGAAATATTATTATTTATTGAATACAAACGAGGCTATGACGATGCATTTCTTTTAGGAAAATATGACATTGCAGAAGATTACTTAACAAAAATAGAAAATTAATCTCATATAAAAACATACAACTTATGAATTTGTGCAATTTGTGTAAGCACATTTTCCAAGAACAATTAAACACTAAATAATGGGAGAATCCCAAAACATAGAATATAAACAAAGTTGGCGTGACGAATATCTGAAATGGATTTGCGGTTTTGCTAATGCTAGTGGTGGCAGCATTTTTTTAGGCAAAGACGATAATGGAAAAGTAGTAGGTATAACACATGCGAAAAAATTATTGGAAGAAATCCCTAATAAAATAAGAGACGTTTTGGGGATTTTAGCTGATGTGAATTTGCATACCACAAACCAAGGCGATTTTATAGAAGTAATAGTTGAAGGTTATCCTTATCCTGTTAATTACAAAGGTCAATACCATTACAGAAGCGGCAGCACCAAGCAAGAATTGAAAGGAGCCGCTTTAGATAAATTTCTGTTACAGAAAAAAGGCAAACGCTGGGACGGTGTGCCAATTCTAAAGGTTTTAGCCAAGGATTTAAAACAAGAAACATTTGATTTCTTTCGCAAACGTGCATTTAAAAGCCAACGAATAGAGGAAGGTGTTTTAACGGATAGCAACGAACACTTACTTGAAAATCTCCAACTAAAAGAGAACAACTTTTTAAAACGTGCCGCTATTCTTTTATTTCACTCAAACCCAGAAAATTTTGTAACAGGTTCATATATCAAAATTGGGTGTTTTGAAAATCACCATGATTTGAAATTTCAAGATGAAATACACGGAAACTTGTTTATGCAAATTGAGAAAACTATGGATTTGCTTTTTACCAAATACATTAAAGCGCCAATTAGTTACGAAGGAATCAATAGAATAGAAACGTTTGAATATCCAAAAGATGCAGTTCGTGAAGCCTTGTTAAATGCCATTGCACATAAAGACTATTCAGGTGGTGTGCCAATTCAGATAAGTGTTTACAGCGACAAAATTATTATTTGGAACGAAGGTCAATTACCAGAAAACTGGACAGTTAAAAACTTACTCGAAAAACACGCTTCACGACCATACAACCCCGACATTGCAAATGCTTTATTCCGCAGTGGTTACATTGAATCTTGGGGTCGAGGAACTATAAAAATTATCAAAGAATGTAAACAAGCGGGAATCCCCGAACCTGTTTTTACTTACGATTCAAGCGACATTTCAGTAGAGTTAAGAAAGGATATTTACAATGAAAAATATTTAATATCGCTTAACCTAAACGACAGACAAGTAAAGGCTGTTTTATTCGCAAAAGACAAAGGAAAAATTACAAATAGTCAATATCAAACATTAAACGACTGTTCTCGAAATACCGCCAGTAACGACCTGACAGAGTTGGTTTACAAAGACTTGCTAAAACCAAGCGGACAAAAGGGTGCAGGAGCATTTTATACCTTGAAATGAAGGGCAAATCAAACATAAATCAATTGCACATTAATTGCACAAATTGCACAACGAACGAACAAAAAATCCAAAGCATTTTCAAGCCAATTTTATTTTGCCCAACGCACCAAGCCAACCCTTCGCAAAACCAAAAGTGCCATTTTTGACAACACACCGATAAAAAGCCGTATTTTGACAAACTATTTTATGACAAGTAAATGAGTGATAAAACAATACATATTGACAACCACGACAGCGAAGCGGATACTTGCCGAAAGGACGTATTACCCAAACTGTATGAAAGCCAATGGACAGACGAGTTAATACTTGAACAGCGGACTTTTACTGACGGTAAAATTATTGTGACAGGAAGAAAAGCAAAAAGAAAAAAAGCGAAACGCTTTGACTACTTGCTTCGCTATTCACAAAACTTTCCTATTGCAATTGTAGAAGCAAAGAAAAAATACAAGTTGGCCGCTGACGGCATCCAACAAGCCAAAGACTATGCTCAAATACTCGGATTAAAATTTGCCTACTCGACAAATGGAACTGAAATATTAGAGTTTGACTTTATCACTGGACTTGAAACCAAAATTTCAAAATATCCAACACCCGCAGAGCTTTGGAATAGATTAAACCAAACTGAACCAATCAAACCAGAAATTCAAGAAACTTTCTTAAAACCATTTTTACCAATACCTAACAAGCCCGAAAGGTATTATCAAACAATTGCAATTAACCGAGCAGTTAAAGCAGTTTTAGAAGGTAAAAAAAGAGCCTTGCTAACTTTAGCGACAGGAACTGGAAAAACAACAATTGCTTTTCAAATTATTTATAAACTTTGGAACAACCGTTGGAACACCAAAAGCGAACATCGCAAACCTAAAATATTATTTCTTGCCGACAGAAGTATTTTAGTTACCGACCCACACGCCAAAGACTTTGCTGTTTTTGGAGATGCAAGATGTTTAGTGCCCGAAGAAGGATTACCAAGTAGCAGAGAAGTTTATTTTTCAACTTACCAATCTTTAGCTGAGGACAGCAACAGAACTGGCGCATTCAAAAAATTACCAAGAGATTTTTTTGATTTGATTTTAATTGATGAGTGCCACAGAGGAAGTGCAACTGACGACAGCAATTGGAGAGCAGTTTTAGATTATTTCAATACTTCTGTTCAAATTGGTTTAACGGCTACGCCATTAAGAGACGACAACAAAGACACTTACGCATACTTTGGAAATCCGCTTTACATTTACAGTTTAAAGCAAGGCATTGAAGATGGATTTTTGGCTCCATATCTAGTTCATCGAGTAGTTACTGAAACAGATGCAACTGGTTTTAGACCCGAAGATGGACAACTTGACGATAACGGAATTTCTATTGACCAATTAATGGAAATTACCAAACAACAAGATGTTGACCCTTTCGACTTACTTTGTTTTGTTGCCTTTGACTTAAAACCATTAACAAGAAAACAAAGAGCCGATTTATTGAAGAAAAACAAACCTGACTTTTTTGCTCATTACAGCCAAAGAGCCAAAGATGTTTTGAATTTGATTTTAGAAAAGTATGTTGATTAC
>JASGCX010000115.1:479-9000 GCA_030053925.1 Flavobacterium sp. | reverse complement strand
AGTGAATGGTGAAAAGTGAATGGTGAAAAGTGAATGGTGAAAAGTGAATGGTGAATAGTGAATGGTGAATGGTGAAAAGTGAATGGTGAATAGTGAATGGTGAATAGTGAAAAGTGAATGGTGAAAAGTGAACGGTGAATAGTGAATAGTGAAAAGTGAATGGTGAATAGTGAATGGTGAAAAGTGAATGGTGAATGGTGAATAGTGAATGGTGAATAGTGAATGGTGAAAAGTGAATGGTGAAAAGTGAATGGTGAATAGTGAATGGTGAATGGTGAAAAGTGAAATTTTAAGACGCTTTTTGATTAATTAAACCCGTTAACAATCTAAAGCATAATATCATTTTAATACCTAAGTTTTCGAGGTTATAATTTACAAGGTACTGTAAATCATTTGCTATATCTATTGCTGCATCTATTTCTATAATTGAGCCTCTACTAATTTCAAAATATCGTTTCCTTTCTGCTTCAGATTTTCTAGAAGCACCTTCAGCTATATTTAAGTGAACAGATAAAGCCGCTCTTCTAATTTGCGTAATCATGCCAAACTTTTCATCAATTGACAAATACTTAGTGAGTTTGTAACATTCTAAAACAAATTGTCTAGAAGTTGAATAAATTTCAAGTTTTTGGCGATTGAGAGTTAGAAACATACGCAAAGTTTAGAAACTAAAATTAATGTTTTTAATTCTAAACAAATCGTCGCATTGCCCTTTGACTATTCACTTTTCACTATTGACTTATTAGCTTCACCACATCTTTAGCAAAATAAGTAGCTATCATATCGGCACCAGATCTTTTAATAGAAGTTAGTGTTTCTAAAATGGCTTTGTTTTCATCAATCCAACCCATTTTAGCAGCCGCTTTTATCATGGCATATTCACCACTTATATTGTAAGCACTTACTGGCAAATCAACAGCATTTTTTACTTCACGAATAATATCTAAATAACTCAAAGCTGGCTTCACCATAATAATATCGGCACCTTCATCTGCATCCATCATAGCTTCTTTAACAGCTTCTGTGCGATTGCAATAATCCATTTGATACGTTTTCTTATCACCAAAACCTGGTGCTGAATCTAACGCATCTCTAAACGGCCCATAAAAGCATGATGCATATTTGGCACTATAAGCCATAATGCCTGTTTTGGTAAAATTGTTTTCTTCTAAAGCCTTACGTATTGCTGCAATACGGCCATCCATCATGTCGCTTGGTGCAACAAAATTGGCACCTGCCTGTGCATGGCTTACGCTCATCTTTGCCAAAATATCAACCGTAATATCGTTTACAATTTCACCATTTTCTACCACACCATCGTGGCCATCGGAGTTAAAAGGATCTAAGGCAACGTCTGTCATTATCAACATGTCTGGCACTGCATTTTTAATGGCTTTAATGCTACGCTGCATTAAACCATCGGCATTTAAGGCTTCTGTACCGTAGTGATTTTTTAGCTCGTTGTTACATTTTACAAACAGCAACACACACTTCAAACCTAATAACCACAAGTGTTTCACTTCTTTCACTGTATTATCTAATGAGTAGCGATAATAGCCCGGCATAGAAGCAATTGGGTCCGTTACGTTTTCGCCTTCTACAATAAATAAAGGCACAATAAAATCGTTGGGCGTTAAAATGGTTTCGGCTACAAGGCTACGAATAGCAGAGGACTGGCGAAGGATGCGATTTCTACGTTGTAAAATCATAATTATGTGATTTTATTTTTTACAGAACCCTCAAAAGCTAGTCTTTGGCTAAAGCCTTTTGTAGATTCTTGGGTTAATATCTTGTATGTAATTGGCTTTAGCCAATGTTTTTACTGTTGATAAAAAGCTAAACCTTGCAGTTGTTCGCCTGATGCGGAACGATGTTCAATTGAAACACAAAAGCTAGTAGCCAAAATATGCTAACAACTATTCACCCTTCTTGCCCAGGCATCTGCATCAATTTCTTGCTCGCTCACCCACGCTTTGGGATGCAAACAAGCTTGCAATAATTTGTCTTCTTCGCTGCCCGCAACAGGCTGATAATTGTACTCGAAACGCACTGTTGGCGGCAAACTCATCAATATACTTTCAATGCGGCCATTGGTTTTTAAACCAAACAAAGTACCTCTATCATGCACCAAATTAAACTCTACATAACGCCCTCTTCTTATCTCTTGCCAATGCTTATTTTCTGGTGTAAAAGCTATATGCTTTCTGCGTTCTACAATAGGTATGTAAGCGGCTGTAAATGCGTTGCCACAGGCTTTTCCAAAGTTTATCCAAAAGTTAATATCCTTAGTTTCTGATGGCTTTTGATGGTCGTAAAAAATGCCACCAATGCCTCGTCTTTCAGTGCCACGATGTGTGTTTACAAAATAGTCGTCACACAAATTTTTAAAGGTTGGGTAAAAGCTTTTATCAAAGCCATCGCACACCGTTTTATACACCAAGTGAAAAAGCATTGCATCATCTTCAAACAAGTAGTAAGGCGTTAAATCTGTACCACCACCAAACCATCTATCTATCACATTATCTTGTTCATCGTACAACTCAAACATGCGGTAATTGCAATGCACCGTAGGCACAAAAGGATTGTATGGATGTATCACCAAACTCAAGCCACAAGCAAACCATTTATGGCCTTGAATATTCAGTTGCTTCCGCATCGCATCAGTCACAAAACCTTCTACCACCGATGTGTTTACACCACCTTTTTCAAACACATTGCCGTTGGCAATTACTCTTGTTTTGCCGCCGCCACCTTCGGGCCTTTCCCAAACATCTTCTACAAACACAGCTTTGCCATCAGCAAGCTCTAACGCAATGCAGATGTGGTTTTGAAGCGAATGAATGTAGTCGATCCAAAGCCCCTTAATCCCCAAAGGGGATGTTTTTACAGTATCAATATTTGTATCTGAATTCATGTTTAATTAGTAAATCATTACCTACAAAGCCTTAAAAAAGTCAGATAAAATTTCTTTGTGAAACTTTGTCTCGTTGTGTCTTTGTGTGAGTGCTACCCTTGCCAGTTCTTTATCGTATCAATAAACGCTTTCGCATGGTCTACAGGCACATTTGGTAAAATACCGTGACCAAGATTAGCAATATATCTACCCTTACCAAAAGCATGCAACATGGCTTTTGTTTCTTCAACAATTACAGGTATTGGTGCCAATAATTTTGCTGGATCGAAATTGCCTTGCAAGGTTACATTATTGCCTGCCAACTTACGGGCCAATTGTGGTTTAATACACCAATCAATACCTAAGCCTGCTGCACCTGTTGCAGCCATTGCATCAAGACTATTAAAGGCACCTTTTGCAAACACAATTGTTAACACTTCCTCTTTTAAAGCAGCAACAATTTGGCGGATATATTTCAACGATAAATTTTCAAAATCTGTTGGGCTTAACAGGCCACCCCAGCTATCAAAAATTTGTACCACATCGGCACCAGCTTTCGCCTGACCTTTTAAGTACGCAATAGTTGTATCGGTAATCATTTGCAACACTGTATGTGCCAGTTTTGGCTGTGTGTAGCAAAATTGTTTTGCCTTATCAAATGTTTTAGAGCCTTTACCTTCTACCATGTAGCACAACAAAGTCCAAGGTGCGCCTGCAAAACCAATTAATGGTACACGGTCATTTAATTCTTGTTTAATCAATTTAACGGCATCAAAAACATAGCCCAAAGTTTCATCTACATTTGGCACACGAATACGGGCTAAATCGGCTTGTGTTAAAATTGGCTCAGGTAAAATTGGGCCTTTGCTTTCTACCATTTGCACCTCTAAGCCCATGGCTTGCGGTACTACTAAAATATCTGAGAACAATATGGCAGCATCTACACCCACAATATCTACTGGCTGAATAGTAATTTCTGTTGCCAATGCTGGTGTTTGGCACCTTTCAAAAAAGCTATACTTTTCTCTCAATGCTCTGTATTCAGGTAAAAATCTACCTGCTTGACGCATCATCCAAACTGGTACTCTTTCTGTTGCCTCGCCACGTAATGTGCGTAATAATAAATCGTTCTGTAGCATTTGCTTATTTTTTAGACTTTCCAAGTCTATGTTTAAACCTTATAGGTTTAGGTTTAATTTTTTTCGAAGTAATGAATAACCGTATCAAGCATTTGCTCGCTACCAGGCCACTCGCAGGTAACAATTTTATTGCTACAATAGCTAGCAATTGTAGCAGCCGTAGTTTTACCAATAGCAAACATTATTACGTTAGTGGCAACCGTATTTTCAGAGAAAAAACTATGCACGGCACTAGGGCTAAAAAACGCCACACCATTATAATTTTTCTCTACAACCTGCGGTGTTAATTCTGTATTATAAACTACCAATTCTTCTACCTCAATACCATGTGCAGCAAGCGTTTCAGGCAGTGTGGTTAAGCGTTGATCGCCACAAAAAAATAGCAGTTTTTTTACCGTACCGGCTGCTATAATTTTATCGGCCAAGTTAGCTGCACTTTTAGCCAAAGCCTTAATGGCAGCTTCACCAAACACTTCAATCACGGCATCTTTAGTAGCACCACCAATACAATAAATATCCCAATTTGGTTTATTATTGATAAAAGAAAGTACCGCTTCTACGGCATTGGTGCTAGTAAAAACAACAGTTGCAGCATTATCACTTGTTAGTTTTACGCTAGTAATTATGGCTTCGTCAATAGTGGTTTTTGTTTCAATAAATTTGGCAGTATCTATAAATACTTTTCTCAACGATGCTTTTTGCTCAAGTATCGTATCTAATGGTCGGGTAAATAAAACGTTTACAGGTTTAGTTAGCATGGTTAATAGTATCTACAATGGCTTTAGCACCTTGTTGTAAAATTTCTTTTGCCGCAATATAACCTAAGTCAGTTGCTTCAGAAACAAGAACAGTTTTTTCTATCTCTACTTTTGCCGAACCATCTACTGCTACAATATTGCCTTTAAACTGTACTTGATTGTTTTGTATTTGTGCCAATGCACTTATTGGGGTAGAACATCCACCCATTAAGGCTCGTAAAAAGTTGCGTTCTATTTGTGTACACAAAGCTGTTTGGGCATGATTAAAATGTTGACAGGCTTCAAAACACGTTGTATTGCCTTCTCTACAAACTACCATGATAGCGCCTTGTGCTGGTGCTGGCAACATCCAATCTAAATCTATACTATTGGCTGGGCGTAAATTAATACGCTCTAAACCTGCACCTGCAAAAATGGCTCCATGCCAATTGCTTTCAGCTAATTTTTTTAATCGTGTATTTACATTACCACGTAGGTTTTCAATGGTATGTTTTGGATAGCGATGCAGCCACTGTGCTTTTCTACGAATACTGCTGGTGGCAATAACTAATTTGGAATTTGAAATTTGAAATTCAGTGGTAGCATCGCTCGCCAACAACCACTGACCATTGACCATTGACCATTGACTATTCAGTACCAAAATATCTTTAAAACTTGCTCTTTCTAAAACAGCACATTGAACAATATTTTTTGGCAATTGCGTAGGTACATCTTTCATTGAATGTACTGCAATATCAATACTTCCGTTGAGTAGGGCAATGTCTAAACTACGTGTAAAAATGCCTTGCACACCCATTTCGTACAACGGTGTTTTAAGGTCAATATCACCATCGCTTTTTATGTACACCAGTTTGGCAGCAAAGCCGTTTTGTTGTAATAATTGCTGTACAGTGGTAGCTTGCCATACGGCTAGCTGGCTTTCTCTTGTGCCTATGCGAATGGGTGTATGCATAATGAAATTAGTTGGCGCTATGGGCCATAAAATCGTTGATAGCTTCTATAAAATTACAGCCGCCTTTATTTTGCTTGCGCATATTTTGCGCCATATTGTTGATTACTTTTTTAATGCGCTCATCGGTAGGTAGTGCCGTTACTGTACTTGTAAATTGCGATGAATAATTAATGTACAAGTTGCAGGCTTGCATGTGTTGCAGTTTTGTTTTTACAGCAGTAATTACGGGTACGTTTTTGCGCATTTGGTACCATTTGGCAAACTCGTTAATATGCGTTTGAATAATGGCATTTGCCTTTGGCACTTCGGCCACACGTTTTTGTAAAGTAGCATCGTTAATTTTAGATAAATCATCAACATTTACTAGTGTAATATGCGATAACTCTTTGCAGCGTGGATCTATATTATTTGGTATTGACAAATCTATCAACACCTTGCTATTGCTATATTGTAGCTGTGCTTTTGTAATAATAGGTTCTTGAGAATTGGTGGCAACTATTACAATATCGGCAGAAGTTAGTTCTTGTTCAATACTGTTATAAGTAGCTGTTTGTAAGCCTAAAGTTGCAGCTAATTTTATGGCTTTATCTTCTGTGCGGTTTATTAAAGTAAGGTTGGTGGTTTCTAAATAATCAACCACATTTTTACAAGTATTTCTACCAATTTTACCAGTGCCTAGTAATACAATTTTTTTACTAGCAATGTTGCTTACATTTTCTTTTAAAAACTGTATAGCTGCAAAAGAAACCGACACAGTACCGCCGCTTAGTTGGGTGTTGTTTTTGATGCTTTTAGATGCTTGCAATACAATGTTTACAAGTCTATCTATAAAAGCCCCAATACAATTATATTCTCTAGCAATTTTTACCGCCAGTTTTAATTGACCCACAATTTCGTAATCACCAAGTATTTGAGAATCTAAACCTGCGGCAACAGAAAACAAGTGATTAATAGCATCGTAACCACGTTTTATGTAAGCCATTTGCTTGAAGGTGGTTTTATCGCCTACGGTTTGGGTACACAATAAGTCAATTAAGTTATTAGCACTTGGTGCTACACCGTAAATTTCTGTGCGGTTACAAGTTGACAGCACAAAAAACTCGTCTATTTGATATTGTGCGGCTGATTGCAGTAATGTGGCATTACCCTCGTTTGAAATAGCAAAATGCCCACGAATTGACGCATCTGATTTGCGGTAATTAATACCTGCAATGTAAAAATTAGAAATGTCAATCGATTGTTTTGGGTTCATCTGCTTGTTTTATTCCTCTTATAGTACGTGCAAAGGTATTGTTAGGTTTGTTTGAGGATGGTTTTCTATGTCATGCTTGTGTCATAAATTGTAGAAAGCTGATTAATGTCATATTGCTGAACAATTTGGGTGAATGTGGGCTATTTTTGCGAGCCTTGTTTTGAAAGGGAAATAAGGAGAAAGGCAAGCAGGCAAAGGGGCAGAAAGGGAAAAAGGGAGAACAAAGCCACAAACAGTTTTTTATGGTACATAGGCTAACGCACCATTGCGTTGGCGATTGCAGTGGAATTGCGAAGCACTCATTGAAGCTAAAAACAATAAGCACCTTTGAGATAAAGCCCACCCGAAAGAAACGCTCAAAAAAAACATTAAACAACAGCACTGTTGCGCCAAACGCAACTTTTAAAACAACTTACATGAGCAATATAAAACGTGGTATTATTTTGATGAATCTTGGTTCGCCAGATAGTACCAAAACCAGTGATGTACGTAAATATTTAGCCGAGTTTTTGATGGATGAGAAAGTGATAGACATCCCTTATTTGCTACGTTTGTTATTGGTGCGTGGTATTATTGTGCCGCTACGTGCGCCAAAAAGTGCACATGCTTACCAAACAATTTGGTGGAAAGAAGGCTCGCCGCTTATACAAATAACCAAGCAACTACAAGCCAAAGTACAAGAGAACTTTGAAGAGCCGGTAGAAATTGCAATGCGCTATGGTAATCCTTCGCCAAAATATGCTTACGATAAATTGATGCAAGAACACCCAAGCATTGAAGAAGTTGTATTGGTGCCGCTTTACCCGCATTATGCCATGAGTAGTTACGAAACTGCAGTTAACTACATGCAGGAAGTTCATGCAAAATATCAATACCCTTTTAAGCTGCAAACCATAAAGCCTTACTACAATAATGTAGATTATATTGATGCTTTTGTTGAAAATATAAAGCCTTATTTATCGCAAGACTATGACCATATCTTGTTTAGCTATCATGGTATACCAGAAAGGCATTTGAAAAAAACTGACCCTACTAAGCAACATTGTTTGATGCAGGAAAACTGCTGTAGCGTACATTCTGTAGCGCATGAAACTTGCTATAGGCATCAATGTTTAACTACCACAGAACTAACGGCACAGGCATTGGGCTTGCCAAAAGAGAAGTACAGTTATGCGTTTCAATCGAGGCTTGGTAGAGACCCTTGGCTAAAACCTTACACCGATTTTAGATTGAAAGATATGCCTAGCGAAGGCATTAAAAAGCTATTGGTAGTTTGCCCTGCATTTGTAAGCGATTGCTTAGAAACCTTGGAAGAAATAGCAATACGTGGTAAAGAAGATTTTATAAAAGCAGGTGGCGAAAGCTACCAAATGATACCTTGTTTAAACACGCATCCTTTATGGGTAAATGCGGTAACAAAATGGGGGAAGATGTGAAACGTGAAAGGGGAAATGTGAAAAGGGAAACGTGAAATGTGAAACGTGAAAGGGGAAATGTGAAAAGGGAAACGTGAAATGTGAAACGTGA
>JASGCX010000115.1:272-379 GCA_030053925.1 Flavobacterium sp. | reverse complement strand
AAAGGGAAATGTGAAACGTGAAAAGGGAAATGTGAAACGTGAAAAGGGAAAGGTGAAACGTGAAAAGGGAAATGTGAAACGTGAAAAGGGAAAGGTGAAACGTGAAA
>JASGCX010000114.1:9049-9191 GCA_030053925.1 Flavobacterium sp. | reverse complement strand
GTTTGAAGTTTGGGGTTTGAAGTTTGGGGTTTGAAGTTTGGGGTTTGAAGTTTGGGGTTTGGGGTTTGGAGTTTGGGGTTTGAAATTTGGGGTTCTTAATATTTCATTTTTGACGTTTCACTTTTCACGTTTTCACGTTTTC
>JASGCX010000114.1:0-8949 GCA_030053925.1 Flavobacterium sp. | reverse complement strand
ACTTTTCACGTTTTCACTTTTCACGTTTTCACTTTTCACGTTTTCACTTTTCACGTTTTCACTTTTCACGCAAATGCAAATCATTCAAATAGTTGCAGTATCAAATAACAACGTTATCGGCAAAAACTATGGGCTTTTGTGGTCTTTACCTAATGATATGCGATGGTTTAAAAACAAAACTTGGGCTTTGCCTGTGATAATGGGCCGCAAAACCTTTAAAAGCCTAAGTTATAAACCAATGAACGGTAGACTTAACGTGGTAATTACAAGACAAGCCGATTTTAAAGCAGAAGGCGCAACGGTGGTAGCAAATATTGAAGCTGCCATTGCGTTTTGCAAAGCACAGCGTTATAAAGAAATTATGATTATTGGTGGTGGCGAAATTTATAAGCAAAGCCTGCCATTAACCGATAAAATTTATCTCACAAGAGTAGATGCAACTGTTGAGGGCGATACGCATTACCCTGAATTAGATAGTAACCAATGGCAGCTAGCTTTTGAAGACAAACACCCTGCCGATGCCAAACATGCTTACGCTTACAATTTTCAAACTTGGATAAGAAAATGAAGAAACTATGCCTTTTGTAGATGCTGCTTATGGTTACCTAGCCTTAGTATTTTTATTAGCCATGCTTTTAGAAAGAAAAGATACCATTAGCTATGGTAAAAGTTTATTGGCTGCGCTAAATATAACACTACTATTTTTTGTTGTGTACAAATGTTTAAACTACTATCATCTCTACAAAATGGCACAAATATTTGGCGTATCTATTACGTTTGATGGCATTTTAAAACTAATGAGTACCAATAAATGGGAGGCATTTAAAAACATTGCAGTACTGCTTCTACCCTTCTTGTTTTTGTTAAAAAAACTATCTGCCAATGTGTGGCTAACCATTATGGCACTAGTGCTTTTTAAATGGGCTGTTATTGAAAGATTGTATCAAAAAATGGCTTATCCAAACATCACCAAAAACTACTACCAACCCGAGTATTCGGTGTTTCATGTGCTAAACTATGGCTGCTTATTTATAGCCATTTATGCCTTACTTTTTTTACTGAAAAGATTACCACATCAGGCTAAATAATATGGTTGCTTCGCTACAAAAGTTTATAAAATATTGCAAATACTGGCTTACTGCTGCTAATGGTAAAGGGCATGGTATTCATTCGCCCTTTGTGTTCAAATTTGTAGTTGATGTACTAAACGATGAACGTTTCTTTTATGCTTTTGAAACTATTGAAAGCATTGTAAATGCTAACTTAAACAACCAAAAAATCAACAAACTACTATTTAGAATTGCCAACTACTACCAACCAAAAAGTGTGTTAATTATAGACGAAACAATTGGCATTACCACTAGCTATATTGCTTTGGCAAATACAGATGCTTCAGTTTATAGCTATTTTTCTCAGGCAAAAAATTTTGAAAAAGTTAAAGCAGTAGTTACTACGTGTAATGCCGAAAATTGCCATTTTGTTACAAGTATTACTACGAAAAAACAGCACGACTTAGTTTATGTAGATGCCAAAAATGCTGTGCTACTTAATGATGTGCTACAGCAAGTATTACCCTTATTACACCCTCAATCTATTCTCATCGTCAACAATATTAACAGCAGCAAAAAAATAGAAGCGCAATGGTTGCAGCTTCAAACTAATTCGACTGTAACTTTAACCATCAATTTATTTCAAGTAGGTCTTGTATTTTTTAGACCCGAAAATAAAATAGCACAACACTTTACCATCAGATTTTAAATACCATTCATTTGCAACTTCCTTGGGCATTACTCACTTCA
This sequence comes from Flavobacterium sp., assembly GCA_030053925.1. Taxonomy (GTDB): domain Bacteria; phylum Bacteroidota; class Bacteroidia; order Chitinophagales; family Chitinophagaceae; genus Parasediminibacterium. Next base: position 7,150 of record JASGCX010000114.1, on the reverse strand, counting down.
TTGCAAGGCATCAAAGGCTTTAACCAAGCAGCTTTTGAGGCAATACATACATCAGGCCAACAGGTTACTAGCATACGCATTAATCCGTTAAAAACGCTTTCTTCTAACTCAAAACTTCAAACTTCAAACTTACAAACTGTTAGTTGGTGCCCTTATGGTTATCATTTGCCCGAAAGACCATTTTTTACGTTTGACCCTACTTTTCATGCAGGCGCATACTATGTGCAAGAAGCAAGTAGTATGTTTTTGTGGCAAATATTAACGCAAGCCATTGGCACAAATACCAATGGTTTAAAAGTATTAGATCTTTGCGCTGCGCCTGGCGGCAAAAGTACTTTGCTAGCTAGCTACTTTAAAGATGGCTTGGTGGTAAGCAACGATGTGATAAAATCTAGAGCCAATATTCTAGTTGAAAACATTACCAAATGGGGCTACGATAATGTGGTTGTAACCAATAACGATCCATCGCATTTTAAAATGCTTGAAAACTATTTTGATGTAATAGTGATTGATGCACCTTGCAGTGGCAGTGGTTTATTTAGACGAGATAATGGTGCCATAAACGAATGGAGCGAAAATAATGTAGCCCTTTGCAGTCAGCGTCAGCAGCGTATTGTAGCCGATGTGTTGCCTGCTTTAAAACAAGGTGGTTTGTTAATTTACAGTACTTGCAGTTATAGTAAACAAGAAGACGAAGACATTGTTGATTGGTTAATTGAAGCACAACAACTATCAACGCTCAACTGTCAGCCATCAACCAACCAAGGCATTATAGAAACACAGTCTAACAAACACCAAGGTTTTGGCTACCGTTTTTATCCTTATTTAACAAAAGGTGAAGGATTTTTTGCCGCAGCATTTACCAAAAAAAACGGTGGCTTAGTTGGCAATTATAAAGAACAAACTTTAGCAAAACCATCTAAATTAGAAGAGCAAATGGTGGTTGATTTTATTGGTAAAAAATTAGATTATTCGTTTTTTAAACAAGCAGAAGCCATTAGATTATTACCAACAAAATGGTGGTTAGATTTACAAATACTTGCCAAATGCTTATACATTAAAAAAGCAGGCATAGAAATAGGTACAATTAAAGGTAAAGATGTTATTCCGCACCACGAATTAGCAGTAAGTATTGTTGATTTACCACAAACAAATACCGTAGAATTAAGCGAAGAAGATGCGCTACAATACTTACGCAAAAAAGATTTAACGGTAGAAACTACTAAAGGCTGGTGCGCACCCACATATTGTGGATTACGTTTAGGCTGGATGAAAGTTTTACCCAATCGGATAAATAATTATTATCCACAAGAATGGAGAATTTTAAAAGAGTAATTTTACTTGCAACATAAAATTGCTTCACCATGGTATCGCTACACAAAACCTATTTACTATCTTTTTTTATAGCTGCAAGTCTATTGGCAAATATTGCTACAGCACAAAAGCAACCAATTGTTCATACCATTAAACAAGGCGAAACATTATCGGCCTTAGCTAAAAAATACAGCACTACCGTTGGCGATATTATGCGTTTAAACGGCATGAATAGCGACAGTAAATTGCAAATAGGTCAAGTTGTAAAAATTGCTACAAATACTGTAACACCTACAGTTGTTGTAGATGCACCAAAGCCCAAACCTGCCAAGGCACAACCTGTTGTAGCTAAACAACCAGAAATAAGTGCTACTGTTACCAATATTACTTATCAAGTTTTAAAAGGGCAATCGTTATACGGCATTGCAAAGCAGTTTAAAACAACCGAAAAGCAAATAGTTGCGTGGAATAACTTGCCAAACGATAAAATTAAAGCAGGCCAAACTATTATAGTAGGTAAAGAAGTACTTGAAAAAAGCACCATACCTGTAACACCAAAACAACAAGTGGCAAAACCAATAGAAGATAAACTAGTTGCAGTAACAACAGTAACGCAACAAGCTACAAAAAGTGAGGAACTAACCGTTTTAAACGCTGGCTCGGCAAAAGTTACACCTCCCGTAGAAACAAAACCTACACCAGCACCTACACCAGTAAAAGAAGTAATTAAAACTGAACCCGCTGCAATACCAGCTAGTGCTAAATATGTAGAAAGCGAAGGCTTTTTTGCCAATTATTTTAATCAAAAAGATAGACATCTTACTGCAGCCGGCGAGGCAGCCGTTTTTAAAACAACAAGTGGCTGGAATGATAAAAAATATTACGTGCTAATGAATGATGTAGCCCAAGGTGATATTGTACGCTTAACGGCTAACAACAAAACCATTTGTGCCAAAGTATTAGGTCCATTACCTGACATTAAAGAAGATAATGGTTTGCTACTGCGTTTAAGTAATGCGGCAGCAGCACAACTTGGTGTAGAAGATGCAAAATTTAATGTAACCGTTACTTATTAAATACGCACACCAAAAAAAATCCCGAAGTTTTAAAACTTCGGGATTTTTTTATACCAATTGCATCTTAGCAACTTTAGGATCTACCTCTACAGTATCTTCATCAAAGTTGAGTTTTATGCGCCATTTTTGCATGGTGGCTGCGCCAATAATGGCATCTTCACTTAACCCTGGCACTACTAAAAATTCATCGCTTAGTAATACATCGTGCAGGTAAAAATCAACACGAATCACATCTTTAATTTCGATATAATGCCCTTCGCTAGCAGTTGAAACCAATCTTGTTCTTCCTAAACTTTCTAGGTTAGCCAATCCTTCAACAAACTCAGGATTTATACAAGACAAGTTTGCACCGCTATCAAATAGTGTGTACAAATGTTTCTCACCTTTTGAGCCTACATACAGTAAAGGCAATTTTAAAACTGACATGCTGCAAAATTTCACTAAAAGTACAAAACTTACGTTCAAGTTTAAGAGTTGGCGGTTTATACGTTTTAAATTTTGTGCCAAATTGAGTAGCAAGTAAGAGATTAATTTTCCTTACTGTTCTCTCACACCACCATACATGCCGTTGGGCATACGGCGGTTTGTTTTATACAGGAGTACTTTCTTACTGTTTCACCAATAGGCTAAACTCCTCCCATATTTTACTTTCAGGTACTGCCTTATTCTCATGTGGGTAGTTCGCTTATGGGTTTCGGTTTTCAACGCTATCTCTGTAAAACATTGTAATGCTGTGCCCTTATTTTAACATTCGGTCCTTCATGTTTAGGTGAGGTTTTCGATTTTTTTTCGGCTCGTTTCCACACTACTACCTCGGCTGACTACTGATAATACCAATCAACATTGCTGCTGATGTTGCCGCTTCAACACTCGCTCGTATCTCTGCCGGCTTCTTACAGATTCGCAGTTGCCCACAACACCCTTGCTATTGGCTAACAATAAGTACTGCAACGCTCGTTTAGCACTTGCACCCTATAGCGTAATGAATATGCCTGACAAAAAAAATCCCGAAGTTTTAAAACTTCGAGATTTTTTTTATACCAATTGCATCTTAGCAACTTTAGGATCTACCTCTACAGTATCTTCATCAAAGTTGAGTTTTATGCGCCATTTTTGCATGGTGGCTGCGCCAATAATGGCATCTTCACTTAACCCTGGCACTACTAAAAATTCATCGCTTAGTAATACATCGTGCAGGTAAAAATCTAATGTTACTCTATCCTTTATTTCGATGTAATGACTTTCACTTGCGGTAGATATTAATCTTGTACGACCGAGGCTCTCAGATTGAGCTAAACCATCAACAAACTCAGGATTTATACAAGATAAGTTTGCACCGCTATCAAATAGTGTGTACAAATGTTTCTCACCTTTTGAGCCTGCATATAATAAAGGCAATTTTAAAACTGACATGCTGCAAAATTTCACTAAAAATACAAAACTTAGGTTCAAGTTTAAGAGTTGGCAGTTTATACGTTTTAAATTTTGTGCCAATAAAAAAGCCGCCCCAATTAAAGAGTGGCTAAACTTTTAAACTATAAACTTAGCTATACATTTCTACTCGCAATTCTTGTACACGTTTGTCTTCCATGTATTCATCAAAGGTCATTAATCTATCAATAATGCCCTTAGGTGTAAGCTCAATAATTCTATTGGCTACAGTTTGTATAAACGTATGGTCGTGCGATGTTAGCAACACTATACCAGGAAACGTGTTACAGCCTTCGTTAAAGCTTTGAATACTTTCAAGATCTAAGTGGTTGGTTGGCTGGTCAAGTACAATGCAGTTAGGGTTTTGCAACATCATTTTACTTACCATGCAACGTACTTTTTCACCACCACTAAGCACGTTGTTCTTCTTCATTATATCATCGCCACTAAACAACATTTTACCAAAGAAACCACGTAAAAATGGTTCATCAGCATCGGTAATATTTGCAGGTACAAAGTTTCTTAACCAATCAAGCAATGGCTCGCCACTTGTAAAAAACTCGTTGTGTTCTACTGGCAAATAAGCTTTGGTTACAGTAGTACCCCATTCAAACTTACCAGCATCGGCTTGCATATTATCGTTAATAATCTCAAAGAAACTGGTTACAGCCGATGGGTCTTTACTTAAAAATGCAATTTTATCGCCCTTGTTTACACTAAAACTTACTTTATCAAATTGTTTGCGACCATCAACGGTTTTACTTAGGTTTTCAATGTTCAATATTTGGTTACCTACTTCACGCAATGGCTGAAAAATAATACCAGGATATTTACGGTTACTAGGTTCAATATCTTCAATGGTTAACTTCTCTAACGCTTTTTTACGTGAAGTTGCTTGCTTGCTTTTAGAGGCATTGGCAGAGAAACGTGCAATGAAATCCAATAAAGCAGCACGCTTTTCTTCGTTCTTTTTGTTCTTATCATTCAACTGACGAGCCGCCAACTGACTACTTTCGTACCAAAAAGTATAGTTACCAGTAAAGGTTTTTATTTTAGAACGGTCTACATCAGATACATGCGTACACACGGTATCTAAAAAGTGCCTATCGTGACTCACCACCAATACAATATTTTCGTAGTCGGCCAAAAAGTTTTCTAACCAACCAATCGTTTCAATATCTAAACCATTGGTAGGCTCATCTAATAACAAAATATCAGGATTACCAAACAATGCTTGGGCTAGTAACACACGCAATTTTAAGTTACTCGGTATGTCCTTCATTAAACTTTGGTGAAACTTCTCTTCTATACCCAAGCTGCTTAATAAAGTTGCGGCATCGCTTTCGGCCGTATAACCACCCATTTCGCCAAACTCACCTTCAAGTTCACTAGCACGCATGTAGTCGTCTTCAGTTGCATCAGAATCCATATAAATGGCATCCTTCGCCTTCATTACTTCCATCATTTTTTTATGCCCCATCAACACCGTATTCAATACCGTTTCTTCGTCAAAAGCAAACTGATTTTGATTTAGTACCGCCAAACGTTCACCTGGCGTAATCTCTACCGTACCTTTATTTGGCTCAATTTCACCAGCCAAAATTTTCATAAAAGTAGATTTACCAGCACCATTTGCCCCAATAATACCATAGCAATTACCCTTTGTAAAGTTGATATTCACTTCATCAAACAACACCCTTTTACCATACGCTAGGGTTACATTTCTTGCACTAATCATGTGTTACAGTCTATTTTCTAAGTTAGAAGTATGCTTTTTCGAGCCGCAAATGTAAGGCTATGAAGTCACTTTATTGTGCTGTATGTTTCTTACAAAGCTTGGGGCTTGTTATGCCGATGCACAAAGCATTTAACTTGACATTAAAAACAATATTTGCCCGCAGATAATACTAATTTTCGCTGATTCTGATTAAAGTAGAAACCGTTTACGTTTAGTTAGAAGAAGCAATTTTTAGGGTCGCTTTATCTTGTCTCAATCTTGTTGGGTATGATTTAGAAAAAATTTATGAAAAGCTGAAAAATTTAAAAACCATATTTGATAAAAAAGAAAAAGCAATAAATGAAGGCGATGCATTCGCAAGTTTTTTGCTTGAAATAGAAATTAAAAAAGGAAGTCTTTTTGAAAATGACCTAATTAGTTCTTTGATTAAAAAAGTTTTAGTAAGGCATAGCGCAAAAGCTGAGAAACAGCATGTTTTAATTATTGATGACATAGACAGGCTTGCCCCGAGCATATTTTCAGAATCTTAAACATTTTCTCAGCCATTTTGATAAAGCATTGTACAAATACAACAACGTTCATCCCCGTTGGATATGGCAATATAAATAGTAGCACATCCTTTTACTATTAAAATATTTTTTTGGCACTTTGAAAAAAGGAACCTACTTCAACTAAAGCTGTAAAGAAAGCGTTAGTTAGAAATTTATTCTTCACTATTTAACCTTTCACTATTTTAGCCGTCTTAATTACTCAAAAACAAAAAACGTTACCACATGAAAAAACTATTGATTACTGCATGTATGGCAGTTACACTTACCGCATCGGTGAAAGCACAAGAAGCCGCAAAACCAGCAGATGCAGCTAAACCACAACTAAGCAAAGAAGAAAAAGCGAAGCAAAAACAAAAAGCAGAAGACGACTTGAACGCTGCTTTTAAAGAAGCTGGCGCTACTGACGATGAAGTAAAACAAGCCAAAGCCATTATGGAAGAAGCAAGGGCTAAAAGAAACGAGATTAGAAAAAGCACCACCCTTACCGAAGAAGAAAAAACAACTAAAAGCAAGGAAAGCAATAACGAGGAAAAAGAAAAGCTAACCAAATTGCTAGGCGCAGATAAATACAAAGCGTTGAAAGAAGCTCAGAAAAAACAAAAAGCCGCCGCTACTACCACTACTACCATGTAATTAATGGTGAACGAGATTTCAATAAAACGGCCCAATTTGATGCTCAAATTGGGACCGTTTTCTATTATTCAATTCAATCCATTTTATCGTAAACTGAATACTGTATGATAAGGATGTTGTGGATTAACTACCAATTCTTTTCTACTAGGGTTAATTAACACATCCATTTCTCCCATTGATATTGCGCCAAGTAATGGCTCACTATACCAGGCAATACCACAGCACTGCAAGTAGCTGTTCTGTTAGAAAATTTCAGATGAATGGGCCCTACTATTTCATACTCTTTAATGCTTCCATCGGCAAGTATGCTTTTTCGCTTTTCAAAGAAAGGCAATTGTAACGGTGCTTGGATGGTTGTATTCGTAAAGCACCTGTGGTGGCAAAGCTGATGTTGCACACATACCCTT
>JASGCX010000026.1 GCA_030053925.1 Flavobacterium sp. | reverse complement strand
CTACGCCACAAGGACTGGAATATGCCATCAACAATGTTGTGAAACTATACAACTAAACTTTAAAAAATCGTTTTCGCCTGTATAGTCATATATCCTTGAAAATATTTGTGCTAGACCAGCCGAACCATGACAGATACAGGCATCTAAGATTCCATTATCACTTAAATGGGTTCTTTTTAGTAATGTAACTCCGTGTTTTAATGCAAACTGAAAAATTTCATCATTCAAAGTAACTTTACTCCCAATTAATAAGGCAACGATAATTCCTGGGTCTCCATGACACCAAGCCATTCTGCTTTGATGTTCTGATTCTGGAACACCATTTTTTAAATGATAAGGAAAATAGTTAGGCTTTTTTTCGAGAACTAAACTGGATAGTACAAAATTTGAAAGTTTGTCTATCGTTTCAATTAATGAAAAGGTAAGCATTTTTTCTGCTTCAACTCTTGATAGAAAAACTATAATACTTGATATGCCATGAGCTAAGCCAAGTGTAATAAGTTCATCGTATGAATTAGTTCTTTTATACCCATAGTAGTCTTGCCAAAATATTGTATTGAAATTTTCTTCTTTTAGGGTTAATAATTCTGTTACAATGGAGATTATGTATACACCCACTGTTCGATCAGATTTATAACGCTCTAAAAAATAATTACCCTTACCCAAAATCCCTACGAAGTAATCATATCTTTTTGAGAGTATATCATTTTTTGTAGTGTCAAATATTAGGGTATCGAAATCAGTAAGCGATTCTTCATAATCTTTATCAATAAGATTTTCATTAATAAGATGCTGAATACACCAAGCTACGCCAGTAATGCCATGTGAATAATCAACATCTATTTCTACTTGTTCTAATGCATCTACAATTTTATTTATCAAAGAATTCATTTTCTGAAAATGTATCTTATCTCCAGTAAATTTATACAAATAGGCATAAAATAATGATATACCACTAAGACCTGCACAAAACGATGGCATTTCGTAATTTATTTTTTCATTTAAATTTTTTTCGATTTGAAGTAACTTGCTTTCTAATTTATTTTTTAATTCTTCATTCTCAAGGAAAAAATTATTTAATGAAGTGGTTGAAAATCTTTGCATATTATTAAGTAGTCAAGTTTTGAAAATGTAGATTGTTGTCCTTGTAGGGCTGGTTTGGTAGCTTGGTAAATTGGGAATATTGAAATATTGCTTTTACAATTAGTTGCATATTCTTCTATATTGTCTAAATCTTTTTTATTAATTCGTTTTAATGAGCTACTATAGGAAGAAAATATACCATCGTTTTTTATATGCACACTGTCATGTAAGGCATAACAATTATAATATTGAACTCCAATTATACTTACCTTTTTAACAGGGGCAAAAAATGAAAAGTCTTCTAAATATTTTCTAAAACAATCTTTTTTGCTAAGTAATTGTACATGTGAATTACCAAATGACCCAAAAAAAGAAGTAGAGGAATTTAGCTTTTTTATTTCAATAATATTTTTAAAATTATCAAACATTTCGTCATCTCTTCTTCCCTTATCAGTAGAAATGTTTGTTAAGATAATTTTTAAGTCATCGAACTTTGTAGAAAATACTTTAGCATAAAGTGTTGTATCAGAAAGAATAGTACTTTTTATCTTGTTTTTCTGTTCTTCCAAGTCCTCAACTGTTGTTGCCAAAGCGACTTCCTGAAATAATGAATTTATTTTTTTACAATGTTCCTGATTTATTGAAATTTGAAAAAATTGTTTAATTGCTTTCTTAAATGTTTCTTTGTTACTCATTATAACATCTACACCTAGAAATGTTAATTTCATTTCTTTATCCAATTTTTTATTATATTCATATAACTTAGAAAAATATATTGGCGAATGCCTACCATCGTAAGCTATCCATCGCAAAAAAGCGGTATCCCCATTTTCAAGGAATTCATTATATAAGAAAGCATTAGAGTGAGACATTTCTAATACTATATATTTTAGATTTCTTTGCTTGCTTAAATACTTAACAAACTCAACTTGCAAATATGGATTTACCATTACTTGATGTAACTCCGACATTAAATAAAATGAAGCTTTTGGTGGTGAGGGTATAGTTTCAAATGCCAAACTAATATTTCCAGTATCACATTTTGCTTGTATGATATTGTTTAAATTGAGGACTTGCCCTTTTAATGAAGTATATATACTTATTGATAATAGTAACACGACATATTTTTTAATCATAGTTGCCACTTTAATATTTTTTGGTATAAAAACTACCCTCAAAATTTAATGAATATCTAATTCATCAATTCCAAGGGTAGTAATAACAGTTGAGCAGCACAAGTTCCGTTATCGCTTGACTGACATTCTGAACATCGTAAATCTCCTCTACGAGTTAATCTAGAGCAACTGTTGTCTACGCTACAGGCATGCCCAATAGAAAGAATTTGAATGTTTTCAACACCGCCTACAACGTTTTGCATTTCGCTTGGGCTGAGGTTTGAGATTTTCACTTTCTTCAAAGAAAGTTTCTTCAATTTGTTATTATCCATTTTTAATTTGCTCTTTTTGAATCAAAATGAAGCCAAAACTTTTGTTAGAAAATTGTGCCTCCCATTTCGGCATCAGCGTTTAAAAATTGCCTATCAACATTTCTTGTTTTCGTTGGGCTATGTTGCAAATGTCCAACACCTTTTTTGTTTTTTTCTTTGGGTCAATTCAGGTTTAATATCCCGCAATCGTCATGACTGATTATTTTATAGCTTTCGCTTGTTATTGTATTTGGGTGGTGGGTGGGCATGGACTTGTTTGTGCATAGCACAAACGTTTCTTTGTTGAAATTGTTTTACCCTGTTGAAAAAAATGTACTTCTGCTGGGTAGTTGAATATGGCTGCGTTTGCAGCTCTTTTGCAAGGTTGGCTTCTGTGCGTTGGCTTTGTGTGCCTTGCAAATGTGCTGCAAACGTGTTGATGTTTTGTACTAATGTTCATTAGAGTTACTTCGGTTTATTGTCTGCTAAATATTCATTGTTAAAGTTAAATTGAAATACTTCTGCTCGTCTTGGGTTACATACAACACCAATATCAGCGTCTCTGTTTGCCGCAACAATGGTTAGTAATAATTTTGTAAACTAGCTATATTTCTACCAAAAAAAATAGTATTGTAATGTATTTTAGATTAAGTTAGCTTTTTTTCTAAATAATTATTTATGATAACAGTAGCAATTGCAGAGGATAATGCTAAAGAAAGAACGCTTTTAAAAAATGTAATTGCAGCATTAGGGCATAAGCTGCTATTTGATGCTGTAGACGGTAGAGATATTTTAGTAAAACTTGGAACTGCAAAAGTATTGCCTAAAATATTGTTACTAGATGTGCAAATGCCTTATGCCAATGGGCTTGATGTAACAACGTATGTAAATATCAAATACCCTTCCATTAAAATTATTTGCATATCATGGCATACCAACGAAAGACTTGTAAAAGATATAATAGGAGAAGGTGCCAAAGCATTTATATCTAAGCATTTTCTTACTACAAACTCTGCTATTTATCAAGATGTAATTAAAGGAACTAACCCACTAGCCGAGGCAATTGATAGTTTACAAAAAGGGGAGATATTTATAGAAAAACTATTATTAAACGACATAAAAAAAATTCAATTTTCTTTATCTACTTCGCAAATTATAGCAGAAAAATATCGATATCTAAAGCCGAGACTAATTGAATTTGCCATTTTGAATGCAACAAATATGCCAATGGAAGACATTGCCAATATTTTATGCGTAAGTGTAGATACAGCAAAAAAATATTATCAACAACTTGCAAAAGACTTTAAAGTACACACTAGAGATAAACTGGCTAAAACTTGTATGGAAAATGGGATAGTAAAGTTTGCAACTTATTTTGATAACCATGCTATATAATTGGTTTGCAAAACCCAATAAAATACAAAACGCTACAGTGTGCAACGCAACAACAGCCACATAGTACTACTACAACTGGTAAAAAAAAGCTGCTTTACTGTGGGCAGGTGCTTCCCCGAAAATTGGGGCGGGCTATTACTCAGCATAACAATTCTATTAAATCTTGCTGTTTTTTTTATACCTAGCTACTACATCAACTACTTGGTTGTTTTGTAAAATAGAGGGATTGAGTTCAATAAACTTTTTCAAATACTTGGGTGCTATTTCCATAGCTTTTTCTAGCTGTAGCAATGCCTCTTTACTTTTACCGAGCTTAAACAAGGTTGCGCTATAGTAGAAAATAAAAATAGGCTTGTTTAGGGTTGCAGTAATGGCTAGCAAGCAATGTTCAAGGGCTTCTTGAAGGTAATTGGCTTTTATAAGGCAGCGTATTAAAGCTTGCCAGCTCGTTTGATTTTTAGGCTTTATACGCACCACATTACCAAAGTATTGTATGGCCTCTTTTATGCGGTTTAAGTGCATCATACATTCGCCCATGGCTAGGTTATAATCTGCCACAGCACGGTTAATGTGCATGGCATTTTCTAAGTGTTTAGTAGCTTGTTGCCATTGCTGTTCTAGCATGTAAGTAAGGGCCACTTTGTATTGCAGGCGGCTATCGTTAGGGTTTAAATGTGTGGCTTTTTTATAGTTAAAACGAGCTTGTGCAAAGTTGCCCATGCGTTGGTAGCAGTGGCCTATGGCTTCGTAAATAACGTCTTCGGGGCGAGATAATTCAAGTACTTTTTCTAATGCTTCTATGGCTTCTTTGTATTTGCGCAAGCGCAAATAAGCGTCGCCCATATTGCGGTAAGCATAGTCAAATTTTTCTTCTATTACTATGGCATATTGATACGCATCGATGGCTTTTTCGTACAGTTTAAGCCCTTGGTAGGCTGCTGCTAGGTTAAACCAAGCTATTTCGTTGTAAGGAAACGCATCTATTATTTTTTGGTGTAGCTGTATGCCTTCTTCGTTACGGCCTGTAAAATCGGTCCAAAAGCAAATTTTGTACAGGGCTTCTTCGTTATTAGGATCTTCTTCTAGTATTAGTTTTAGGCAGTCGAATACCTTGTCAAATTCTTCGTAGTCATCGTACACATCGGTTAGTTCAAACAATAGTTCTAAGCGTTCTTCGCCTTCAAACTGTTGTAAAGCTGCTACCAATATTTCTACGGCTTTGTCCTGCTGGTCTAAAGCTAGGTACACATCGGTTTTTAGTATAAACAGGTTAATATCTGTACTATCATACAATTCGGCATTTTCAAGGGTTTCAAGAGCTTTGTGGTACTTGCGTAGCACCAATAACATATCTGCCTTACGTATCATTAAGTGCGATGAATAAGGAAACTGCTCAAGGCCACATTCGGCAGCAATAAGTGCTTCTGCAAAATCATCTTTCTCATCGTAATGGTCTATGATTCTGTCAAAATCGTCTTCATCTATAAAGGCATAACTACGGCCCATTTTAAGGTTTTGGTATTGTCTTAAAAGTGCTTGTAGTTCGTCTCTGTCTTCGTGGTAAGAATTCTCCCTCATGGGCAATAAAATTTACTCAACCTAAGATAAATAATAATACAATACAAAAAATATTATTCATCATTTATTAACGCTTTGTTGATAAATGCATTATTGCGAATAAACTAAAACATGGGCAAAATTGCCGAAATTATTTTTTTTTTGCGTTTGCCTAGCGTAGTTAAGTATGGCATCGATAGATTTTTGGCTAGGCGACTGCTTTTCAAGATTGTTTAATTGCTTGATAGTACGTTGCAAAGTTTTAATTTCTTTTTGCAAGTGTACATCATCTTTCATAGCAGTATCGATAGCAAGTTGCAATATTGGCGAGGCTTCAGCATACAGGTACTGCATTAGTTGTTCCTGTGAAAATTTTTGCATAGTTAAATAAACATGATAGTGTGAAACAATAATTGCTTCGGTTGGGGCCGGGATATTATAAAAACGAGCAGTACAATGTTTTATTGTGATAGGTAGGAATTTTTAGTGGCGGTGGTATCTTCTATAATAAAAATATCTTCACCGTTTTTTTTCATCAAATATTTTTCTCGTGCAAATTTTTCTAGTGCTTCGGGGCTGTTTTGTAGGTTGTTAAGGTCTTGTTTAGCCTTTTCTATTTCTGTTTGATAATAGTGCTTTTTAGTTTCTAAGGCTTTTAATTTTTGTTTTTGGTTGATGGTATTAAATATATCTCGTTGGTCAAAAAAGCACATCCACACCGCAAAAAATACGATGGCTAGTAAGTACCTATTGGTAATAATTGGTATAATTTGTTTCATGAATAAAGAATGATGACATTAAAATAACGTAAAAACGGCAATAATTATTTTGTTGTTGGTTTGTAAAATAACAATAACAAAAAAGGTAGCCAATCAATATAAATAATTCTCATAATAAGATAATCTAACACTATAAAAGTAATTGTAGCAATTGCCAATAACCAATCGTATTTTTTTGTAAAAAACCCAATTATAAACATTAATTCTAGCAAGGTAGCAGCAACGTACAATGAATAACTAATGTTAGAATGATGGGTAAGCCAATACATAAAATTTTGATAAACTGTAACATTTGCCGTTAAAATTTCTTTATGTTGTATTAATAAAATATTGCTTAGTTGCTGCACATTAAATAAGCCATGTTGGGTAAACTTCCATACGGCGGCTGATGTAAAAAGAAATAAAAAGTAATAGCGTAACCCATTTGCCAATAAATAAAAACTGCTTTCTTTTTTGGTTAAAAAAATAACGGGAAATAGTAACCACGCTATTTGCATTTCTATTGAATCTAGTGAGTACAAAATATATAATTGTATGTATAATAGATTTATTACAAGCATTATAATGGCAGCAACTGTAACAAACTCTTGTTTAAATTTATTAGTAAGAAAATAAACTAATGGCATGCTATAAAAACATACATCTAATACCAACCATACAGTTGGGTTATTTAATACTACACCATGCGGATTTAGTAATAACAATAAGTATGTTACTATATCCAATTTTACAGTAAAAAATGCTGGCTGTATTTGAAAGAGTAATTTGCTATTAAAAAATTTGAATAAAAGCAGCGCATAAAACAGTAAGCAATACCATTTGATGATGATGTTTTTATGTAATTGCTTTGGTAACATTGTTAATGCAGTAATTGCTTTTTAGTAATGGTTAATGTACTTGATTTGTTAATAGCAGTAGCAGAAAAAACATGGATAGAAGCTATTTTATTTGGCAGCATTTGTTGTAGCTGTGTTTGATACCAACTATAAAACTCGCTAGTAGTTAATTGTATAGAATAATTTGGCGCCAATGGGTTGGGGTTTGAAATTCTAAAAACGCTACGACAAATTTTTTTCCACAAAGTATCAGTGGTTGTATTGTAAAAATAGTTTAAGGGCAAAATGACATTATCCCATTGCTGTGGTGTAAAATCTAATGGTTGTAAAATCTTACCATTCACTTCAACTTGAAAAACCTGTAACGAGTCTGGTTGTAATGCAGGGGTAGAAAACATACCGTAATGATACCAAGGTGTAACAACAAAGCTTTTTCTGTAATTGATAACCAATTGCGCAACAATAAAAAAAATAAGCATACCGCACCATAATTTGTTGTGCCGATATAGTTGTTTTAAATACATAATAATTATTAATTAAGAAAAGAGGAAGTATCATAAATAAAACTGTAGCCTCTAGAATCGCTTAAACGACAACAAGTCTCTATCCGTTGTCCGAAACAAAAGAAGCTGTCTCGTGCTTTTGAGACAGCCTCATATTATTATTTATTTACCAAACTTAATTTTTCCGCTTGGGTAAATGCCTGTGCTGCCTAGTTCTTCTTCAATGCGGGTTAATTGGTTGTATTTAGCAATACGGTCTGTACGGCTAGCCGAACCAGTTTTAATTTGGCCGCAGTTTAATGCTACTGCAAGGTCGGCAATTGTTACGTCTTCTGTTTCGCCGCTTCTATGGCTCATAATGGTGTTGTAGCCGTTGTGTTGTGCCAGTGTAACAGCGTTGATGGTTTCGGTAACCGTACCAATTTGGTTTACTTTTACAAGCAAGCCATTAGCAATACCTTTATCGATACCTTCTTGTAAGCGCAAAACGTTGGTTACAAATAAATCGTCACCTACTAGCTGGCATTTGCTACCCACGGCTTGTGTTAAGGCTTTCCAGCCGTTCCAGTCGTCTTCAGCCATACCATCTTCAATAGAAATAATAGGGTATTGGTTCACCCAGCTTTCCCAGAATTTTACAAGTTCATCGCTGCTCATTTCTTTGCCACTGCTTTTGTGGAAAACGTATTTGTTTTTATCAGCTTTCCAAAGTTCGCTGTTAGCCGCATCCATAGCTATTGCTACTTGGCTACCTAGTTTGTACCCAGCAGCGGTAATGGCTTCTAGTACAGTTTCTATTGCTTCTTCGTTGCTTTGAATATTTGGTGCAAAACCACCTTCATCGCCTACGTTAGTGCTATAACCTTTCTTTTTGAGTACCCCTTTTAGTGTGTGGAAGATTTCGACACCCCAACGCAAGCCTTCGCTAAAAGAAGATGCACCCACGGGCATTACCATAAATTCTTGAAAGTCAATTTTGTTATCGGCATGTGCACCACCGTTTAGGATGTTCATCATAGGTATAGGTAATGTACGTGCATTAGTACCACCAATGTAGCGGTAAAGCGGCGTGCCGGCTTCTTCGGCAGCAGCTTTAGCCACAGCCATACTTACAGCAAGCATGGCATTAGCACCTAATTTACCTTTATTTGCAGTGCCATCTAGTTCTATCATTGCAGCATCGATAGCGGCTTGTTGTGTTACATCAAAGCCTGTTAAAGCCTCTGCAATCACTTCATTTACGTTTTTTACTGCTTGTAATACGCCTTTACCTACGTACACACTTTTATCGTTATCACGTAATTCTACTGCTTCGTGAATACCTGTACTAGCACCACTTGGTACTGCTGCACGGCCTAATGCACCGTCATCGGTAGTAACATCTACTTCTACGGTAGGGTTACCACGGCTATCTAATATTTGACGTGCATGAACTTCGATAATGTAACTCATAGTTTTGTTGCTTTGTTTGTAATTTTAAATATATGTATGTGTTGTAATCAGCTTTTGGTTTTTAATGTTGCTTAGTTATAAACTGTACATCCTTAGCAGTATCACTCACCACATTGGATGTATCTTTTTTATCTTATCCATTCAAACTTTAATAGGCCTGTATTTTCAATAGAATCAAATTCATGATGATCTGCAGTTACTATAGTTGCATCTAGCTGTTGTGCGCAAGCCAATACGAAACTATCGCCCAATGAAATTCTAAAACTTGCTTTAAAAACACCTGCTTTTTTGATAAAAGCATCTGTTAAATCTTCGGTTATAACGATTGGAAACATTTTCAATATTTCGAAAAGGCTATCAGCAGTAGATTTATCAGCATAGTAAATAGTATCATAATAAACTTCCAATAAAGATACCTTATGTATATAAATTTTAGCACCTTCATTTGCTAGCAAATTTCTTACTACTACAATGCCTTCCTCGTTTCTCAAGAATGCAATTAATGCACAAGAATCTAGAACATACCTTTTTAGCATATTACCTATCTAATAACTTTTCAATAGCTTTATTATTCATAAATTGTTCACTGCTTCCTTTATAGTTTTTAAAAATATCGTGTGTTAAAGCTATTTTCTCGTCTAGAGAAAGTAGATTAGTATTACGTTCTTTTCTATCGGCAAATGCTTCCGAAGATGTTTTGACATGTGCATATTTCCCAAAAGCTTCTTCTATTGCCAATGATGAACGCTCTAATTTTTCTTGCTTCATAGTTTTAATCATAGAAACAATCTTTGCTAAATCTTCATCCTTAGAAGATTCTATGAACTTTTTAATTTCATCTTCATATAGTTTTCTTGCACCCATAATACAAAGTTTGCAGTAAAAGTAAGCATTATTTTTTTGCCGTTAAATTCCTAAACACATCTTCTAAGTTGGTACTACTATCATTGTTTAGCGATACAATGTTCAATCCATTGTGCAATACTATTTCCATCAACTGTTTTCTTGTTGCCTCGGCATTAGTAGTGGTAAATGCCCATTTGTTACTACTCAATTGCTTAAATTTTAGCTCTGCAAAAATATCAAAGTGTACTTGCTCTTGTAGCTCTACAGTTATGATGTTGCTCAGTTTTTGGCCAGTAAGATTGTGCAATACATCATCGGCTACAATTACGCCTTTGTTTATGATAATCACCCTATCGCAAATAGCTTCTACCTCTTGCAATATATGCGACGAAAACAATACTGTTTTGTGAGCACCTTGTGCCTTTATCACGTTACGTATTTCTACTATTTGATTAGGGTCTAGGCCACTTGTAGGCTCGTCAAGTATTAGTACTTCGGGGCTGTGTATTAGTGCCGCAGCAAGCCCTACACGTTGTTTGTATCCTTTAGATAATTGGCCTATTTTCTTTTTACTTTCTAGTGTAAGCCCTGTTAATTGTATCGCATTATCAATTTCAAATTTCAAATTCGAGATGTTATGCACGCCACCTATAAAAGCCAGATATTCTTTCACGTACATATCAAAGTACAAAGGATTTGCTTCTGGTAGGTAGCCTATTTTTTTCTTAATTGCTATTAAATTGGTAGATACATCAAGGCCACATACTTGTAAGCTGCCGGCATCTGGTGCTAAGTAGCCCGTAAGCATCTTCATAGTAGTGCTTTTACCGGCACCATTAGGCCCTAAAAAACCAACTATTTCACCTTTATTTACCGAGAAGGAGATATTATTTACAGCTTTTTGTGTACCGTAAATCTTAGTAATATGATTTACTTGAATAGACATGCGGTAAAACTAAACAGTTTCTACTTAATTAATTAATAATTAGCAATTAGTAATTAGTAATTAATAATTTAATGATTTGTAATTTATTTGCTTTTTTCTCTCAAATTTACTCATCCTCGCTACCTGTTTTTCCAGATCTGCGAATAATACCTCTACCACTTTCTCTTATAAACGTTACTATCTCGTCACGTTCGTCGCTTGCTTCTAGTTCTTCTTCTATAAAATCTATTGCTTGCGATGTATTAAGCCCTTTATTGTAAATAATACGGTAAATATCTAGTATATGGTTAATTTGCGCTAGCTGAAAACCTCTGCGTTTTAAGCCCACGCTGTTTACGCCGCCATAGCTAAGTGGGTTACGTACCGCTTTAATGTACGGTGGTACATCTTTACTTACCAAGCTGCCACCGGCCACAAACACATGCTGGCCAATATGTACAAACTGATGCACGGCACTTACGCCACCAATAATTGTCCAATCGCCTATTACAACATGACCGGCACATTGCACACTATTGCTTAATATACAATTATCGCCTATAATGCAGTCGTGGGCTACGTGGCAGTAAGCCATTATTAAGCAGTTGCTACCTACTTTGGTTTTGCCTCTATCTTCTGTACCACGGTTAATTGTTACACATTCGCGAATGGTAGTGTTATCGCCAATTTCTACGGTAGTTTTTTCGCCACTAAACTTTAAGTCTTGTGGTATAGCACCTATTACTGCGCCAGGAAATATGCGGCAGTTTTTGCCTATTTTACTGCCTTCCATAATAGTAACATTACTACCTATCCAGGTGCCTTCGCCAATTATTACATCGCCGTGTATTACGGTAAATGGATCTATTTTTACGTTAGAGGCTACTCTAGCGTTAGGGTCTATATATGTATAGGGATGTGTCATCCGCCTTGTTTTTGGTTTAGGTATGTCTACTACTATTTCCATGATGGGTGGCTTAGTAGTTAAAAAGATGCCAAAAATAGTTTTTTAGCTGCATCAAATTGGTACCCGCTTTTACAAATTGTTTAATATTAGTTCATTTTTAATTGAAATTTGTACTAAAAAACAATGGTTTAGGTAAAAATTTAACTTTAGCGAAATTAGTTTCTTTTTACCACTTGTGCTACTAGTAATGCCTCGGTAGCTACTTTGCCATTTACATACACAGTGCCGTGCATTTCGCAGATGCCTCTTCGTATGGGGCTAACTAGTTCCATTTTCAATATCATGGTATCGCCTGGTACTACCTTTTGTTTAAACTTACAGTTATCTATTTTTAAAAAGTAGGTATCGTAAGTGCCTTGGGGCATAGAGTTAATACACAATATACCGCCTGTTTGTGCTAGGGCTTCTATTTGCAGCACACCTGGCATTACAGGGTTATTAGGAAAATGGCCTTGGAAAAACCATTCGTTAAATGTTACGTTTTTAATGCCTATAATGTGCTTGTCAGTTAGCTCGGTTATTTTATCTACTAATAAAAATGGGTACCTGTGTGGCAATGTTTTTTCTATCTTTTCTAGGTTAAACACTGGTGGCAGGTTAGGGTTGTACACAGGTACATCTTTAAGTTGTTTATTCTTGCGTATGTACTGTTTTATTTTACGTGCAAACTCTACATTGGTGCTATGGCCTGGGCGGTTGGCTATTATTCTAGCTTTTATAGGGTAGCCTATTAGGGCAAGGTCGCCCACTACGTCTAGTAGTTTGTGCCTAGCTGGCTCGTTAGGAAAGCGCAGTTCTAAGTTGTTTAAGTAGCCCTCGGTTTTTACTTCTATCTTATCTCGCTTAAACACTTTTGCTAGGCGGGTCATTTCCTCGTCAGATATTTGTTTATCTACCACTACAATAGCGTTGTTAATGTCGCCACCTTTTATCAAGTCGTTGTCTAGTAAGGCTTCTAGTTCGTGTAAAAAGCAGAATGTGCGGCACGGGGCTATTTCGCTGGTAAAATCTTTCATGGTTTTAAGGCCTGCGTGCTGTGTACCAAGTACGGGGCTATTAAAATCTATCAAAGTGGTAATTTGATAATCAACCGATGGCAAAGCCACCATTTCTACGCGTTTAGCTTCGTCGTAGTGGTATATGTTTTCGTCTAGGCTGTACCAAGCTTTAGCAGCCTCTTGCTCTATTACACCTGCCTTGTCTATTAGCTCTATAAATGGCTGCGAACTGCCATCTATAATAGGTATTTCTGGGCCGTTTAGTTCTATCAATACATTATCTACGCCCATACCCACAAGGGCTGCTAGTACGTGTTCTACGGTGCATACCTTGGCATCGCCTACTTGTAGGGTAGTGCCTCGGCTAGTATCGGTAACTAGGTCGCAGTCTGCCTTTATAATAGGCTGCTGTGGCAAATCGATGCGCTGAAACTGTGTACCAAAGCCAGGATTAGCGGGCTTTAACGTCATATCTACCAAAATACCTGTGTGCAAGCCAGTACCGCTAATGCTAATAGCATTGCCCAGCGTATGCTGCTTATCGGGGTTAAAATTTATATCCATTCTACGTATTGTTTGTTAAACAAGTTGGGTACAAGTTGCCCCACCCATTTAAGGTAATGCCGCAAAAATAAGCGATACATTAAAAGGAGTTGCAAAAGATTTGTGGGATGCCATTGGTACAAATTGCTTGCTTGTTAAGTGCAATGTTGATGCACTACTTAGCGGTAGTAACAAGCTGGAAGTTAACCGCAAATTGCAATACTTTATTTTGGGCATTAACCTAATAGACTATTTTAAATAAGCGGCGGCCCAAGTTGTTTTAAAAACGCATAGTGCTTTGCTGTGTTGGTTTGTATGGTTTTGTTAATAGCATCTTGGTTTTGGCTTGCCGCTTGCAAATTAATTTTTACCTTATCAATTGATGTACTTTCATGCTTTGAAATATTGAGGTTGTTGTGCTTTCTGTGTGGTTTCTTATGTGTGAATTATTTACACCTTAATAGCATTTGTTTGGTTAAGTTTTCAAATTCCTCATAGCTTTTTTGTACGGCATAGGAATGCGCACCAATTGCGCCATCGGAAGGTTTTAATAAAAAAATGGGCCTATGCGATTCCATTGACATTGGTGCTAGGCTTCTGTAATGTTTTAAAAGTGAGATGCAATTACTATCTTCTTCAACGCTTTTTACTTCAGATTGAGTACTTAATACAAATTCAGCAAATACCGAAGGAATTCGATTCGCCCATCGCAAGTACGATTTTACTGGTCTACTATCTTTTGCTGAATATTGCATAACGATGTAGCCTACAGGTTTAGATTCTTTTGATGAAATTTCAAAAGAAACTTTTGCTGGTTTTTGTTCTAGGCGTTGGTGCCAGTCTTTTTTCCATTTCCTTAATGTTTGACCTAAGTTTTTTATACCTTGTAGTGAAAATAAGTCGGATGCTACTGGCATAATAATATAATCAGAACTTATAGTAACAGCTCTGTTAATTGCACCAAGGTTTGGCCCAACATCAATCAATAAAATTTCTGCATTGAATTTACTTGCAGCATCAATAAAAATTGTATTAAAAATACATGTTAGCCTAAATGAATAACTATCGCCATCCAAACATCTTAACCATGCGTCACTTAATTTATCTTCAAATACCGAAAGTGATAAGTTGCCTAAAATCAAACCTAGATTTTCATTTATATTTTCAATATGTACTGGTTGGTAGGGGTCACCCGAAACAACTGGATTGATTGAATCAAGTATTGTTATTGGTAAATTATTCTCATAAATTTGTTCAAGTCGTTCAGTTGTCAAAAACATTGATGTTAAATTCGACTGGGGATCTAAATCTACCGCAATTGTTTTTATACCTAACTCAGAAAGCATCCAAGCAGCGTGGTAAACTGTGGTAGTTTTTCCCACTCCACCTTTATTATTAAAAAATATTATAGACTTCATTTTACCAGTTTTTATTAATTGGAATTGAAACTTTGAATTTAGTACCTAATGATAAATCAAAATCTGGCATACCGTTTTCATTTTTAACCAACTCATCAATTGCACGTTTTACGCCATAATTAAACCTATTTACGTAACCTAAAGTTTTCAAAGCTTCGGCAATTACAACGTTTCTGTAATCACTAGCATTAGGAAAATTTTGTGCATTAACATCACCATATAAACCACCAGAATTTAATATCTCAATTCTATTTGAAAATTCATAGATGTAAATTGGCGAATTAGATTCGTAATTTCTATGCATAATGGCATTCATTAATAACTCTCTTAACGCCCAAAATGGATAATTACAAATAGTTTCTTCTTGAAATGAATTCTTTTTGACAGGACGTTCTTTGATAATATTATTCTTAATGAAATCATCAATTGAATTTAGTTCTGTAATTAAAGCGCCTGAAAACTTCTTCTCATAGTCTACATCGCTATTCATTTCTTCTTCTTTAAATTTAACATACTGAATGTAAGCACCAGGCAAGTAAAACTCGGGGTTTAAACCAAAGATTAAAATGCCCGCATTAGTGGGGCATTGCTCTCTTGTATCAAAAAACCTAAGAGATGCTAGTTGTTGCTCTATGCTTCTACCATTTTCTCTTAGCGTTTCCTTGTCAATTGCAGAGGGTAAATAGCCAGACTTAAAATATTCAATGGCTAAGTCATCTAACTTGGCACCTAATGCAGGCACTAAATCGTAGGTTTTTGCATAAGATGATCTTCTTTCTGTTAATATTTTTTCTTCTTCAACAGTTGCTTTATCCCTCCTTGGTCCAATTCTTATCCAACATCTACCATCATATCTCACTGGCGGATAAGTTGAGGGTGTTACTGTTATTGCTACTACATCTCCATCAGGAAATTTGAATATTGGGCTAACAACTAAAGAAGGTTGTGGTAGAACATTTCCGTTACTTTTTACATTTCCAATTGCCTGTAATTCATCGTCTGTCCATTTCATTCCAGCTATCTTTCCATCGTCATTTACACCTAATAAAATATAGCCAGGCTGTTTATGATTGGGGAAATCATTAGACAAGGCACATACTGCTGGTCCCAATTTGTTTTCTTTAATAGAAATGGTTCTTTCTATTAAATCGCTTTCCATATCTGCTAATAACGCTTTTACCTTTTGTTCTGTTATCATGTTGTGCAATTTAGCTACTAATTTTAGGAAACAACCCCTGCATTAACCCTTTTTTATGTAATTGCATTGAACCCTTTTTTCGCTGCTTTAAACACTATTCTTAAAGTGCTAAATGTGTGGATTGGTATTTGGCTTGCTCTTAAAAGTTTAAAGACTTGCAGCATAAAGTTTACAAGGTTAGCGCTATGGTAGAGGGGCTAGGTATTTGATTATTTGCGCCACTTAAAAGTGTTGATGAGATGACGTACATCATCTACCAAAAAACTGTTTACAATACCCAAAGAATCGGCATTAGGTGTGGTATTAAAGTACAATGCGCCACGTAAAAAATGCTTGGTTGTATCGGTTAAAAAAAACTGATTAGCAGTTGCAACATCACCGCCTACATTAAAAAATAAGCCATGTACGCCATTTGGGGTGGCTATTAAAGAGTCGTCTATTGATACTGCTTTTGTGCTGTGTTTACTTGTCATTATAAACGCATCGTTCAGTAGCGTATCAAACTTGTTTTTACCAATTTGTTTGTAGCTAATGTACATGCGGCCCTGAAACTGAGGAAAGTCAATATTAATCCACCAGGGGTTTTCTGTGGCTTCGCTAAAAAATATAGAATCCTTTAGTACCGTGGCATACACAGGATATTCAAATGTGTAAGGATAGCCAGGTTTATCAAATACTTGGTATTTTTTTTGGGGGAAATCTATCTTAAAATAACCTCGTGGTTTAGCTACATAATTACTGTTACAGCAAGTTAACAGTAGGTAGAAAGTAGGTAATAGCATTGCTATAATTGTCCATTTTTTAAAACTCATAGTTCATCATTTACATTACATCAATACTACTCACTAAGTTCTGGTTTAATAGTGGCTTTAATTTTTTGAATGCGATTTTTTACAACTTCTAAAACGGTAAACTCAAAATCGCCACAAGGCACTATTTGTAAGGCGGTTGGTATTTCGCCAGCAAGTTCTAATACCAATCCTGCAAGCGAATCGCTTTCGCCTTTTATGGCATCAAAAGTGTCTACATTTAAGTCCATGGCTTTGCACACATCATTTATCATGGTGCGGCCTTCAAATATGTAGTTGTAGTCGTCTAGCTTTTTAAAGTCAGTTTCTTCTTCGTCAAATTCATCTTTAATATCGCCTATTACTTCTTCCAAAATATCTTCTAGTGTTACAATGCCACTTGTGCCGCCAAATTCATCTACAACTATTGCAAAGTGGGTACGTTTAGCTTGAAACTCTTTCAATAAATCTTCAATCATTTTTTGTTCGTGTACAAAAAATGGTTGACGAATAAGTTGGTGCCAATTAAAATCATCTGCTTTATCAAGGTGTGGAATTAGGTCTTTGGTATGCATCATACCTACTACTTTATCTAAGTCTTCTTCATACACTGGTAATCGGCTGTAATGCAGTTCGCCAGCGAGTTGTAGTAGTTTGGTAAATGATGTTTCTTTATCAATACCGCTTACATCAACCCGTGTTTTCATTATCTGTTTCACGGTAATGTTGCCAAACTTAATGATGCCTTTTAAAATGCTTTTCTCTTTAATTGATGCATCGGTACTTGCGGTAATATCTATGGCATGGTTTAGTTCTTCTAAATTATATGCGCTTACATTGTTGGTTAATTTTTTCTCTATGGCATCGCTATAAATTACTAGCCAAGTGCTCATTCTTTTGCAGATATAAAATACAATTTCTACAAAGGGACCAGCTTCTTTTGCAAAGCGAATATTGTTTTGCGTAGCGAGTACTTTAGGCATCACTTCACCAAATAATAATAGTAGAAATGTTACAGCCAATACCTTAATTAAAAATTCGAGCCAAACGGCATTTATTTTCTCGAAATTGAAAGCATCGCCAATTAAAATGTTTGAGATAACAATGATAGCAATATTGATAAAACTATTAGCTATTAGCAAGCAGCCAAGTAAAATTTTAGGATGCTCTAGTAAATCAATAATACGCTTGTAAGCCCCTTGCTGCTTGGTTTTTAGCAGGTTAATGTCTTTGTAAGTGAGTGAAAAAAAGGCAACTTCGGCACCGCTTAGTACAAAAGAAAAGAACAATAAACTCAGTAATAGGATAATTAATACTGTAGTGCCTTGCATATTTATAGCGGCAATGGTTGCTAAAGGTGAAGCAAGAAATTGTAGTACCGAGGGATGATAATCCAAAGCCAATGGTTTAGTTAAACAATAACACTAAAAGTAGCTTATTTGCTGCACTAGTGCGTTAATACTTATTGCAAAAATATTTGTAAATGTTATACAGATGGTATTTCTAAAATGGCAAGCTATCGCTTGGGTCTGCAAATGGTGGGATATTGTTGCCGTCAAAGTTGTCTAAACCCTCACCATGCCAGGCGCCATCAGTTTTTTTATCTAGCATAATTAAATTATCGCCAACAATTTCTGTGGCAAATTTTTTGTTGCCGTCTTTATCTTCCCAAGAGCGTGTGCATAGGCGACCTTCTAAAAAAATTAAACTGCCTTTGTGTAAAAATTTTTGGGCTAATTCGGCCAAGCCACGCCACAAAACCACTCTGTGCCATTCGGTTTGAGAAATAGATTTTCCACTGCGGTCTTTATAAGTTTCGGTTGTGGCTAGTGTAAATTTTGCTACACCAATATTGCCTTCTAGATACGTCATTTCTGGGTCTTTGCCCAAATTGCCCATCAATGTTACTTTATTAATGCCTCTCATACGGTACGGTTTAAATACTTGTTTTAAAATTTTACCTGTTTAAAAGTACCTGTTTTTTGTACAATTAAAATATTGTACCAATAAAAAAAGTTGTAAAAACAGCAAATGATAATGGGTATTTAACAAAACATAGCCCGAAATGCAGCAAAATCAACTCTACTAGCAGTATTTACACCTAAAAAAAGTAATGATTATTAAACAACAAAGCACACGTAAAGTGTGCTTTGAAAACATGCATCTTTTAAATACCCCTATTGAAAAGATAACAACTAGACTATGAAAGTAGACTATCTGCTGCACTAAAAAAACATTTTTTACCTTTTTTCTAAAAGCCACCAAAGTAGCTTGCGGGGCTTTATTTTAAAATGTGTATTTACATAGGTTGAAATGTGAGTTATTGCCTCGTCAAAGTTGTCTGTAAGTAGTAAAAGATCCAAATCTTCTGGGTTGATGGTGCCTTGGTCACTCATTAGCTTCATATAATCCATTAATGGTTGGTAATAAGTTTTACCAAAAAGCACAATAGGAAAATTGGTAATAGTTCTAGTTTGTACTAAGGTGAGAGTTTCAAAAAATTCATCCATAGTGCCAAAACCGCCGGGCATAATTATAAAAGCGTAAGAGTATTTTACTAACAGCACTTTTCTAACAAAAAAATAGTTAAACGTAATGCTTTTGTGTACATAAGGGTTGGGCTTTTGCTCAAATGGTAGCTTAATATTGCAGCCTACCGATGTGCCACCATTTTCAAAAGCACCTTTATTTGCGGCTTCCATAGTACCTGGGCCGCCACCTGTTATGGTAGTAAAGCCAAGTTGCGCTATGCGTTTACCAAACATTTCGGCCGCTTTGTAGTAAGCATGGTTTTTATTAAACCTAGCACTGCCAAATACAGTAATACAAGGGCCTACAAAGTGCAGTGTTCTAAAGCCACGTATAAATTCTGTAAATATTTGCCATGCAAAACCTAGCTCGTACATGCGTGGTTTTGGGCCATCTAAATACACACTTTCTTTGGCGGGAATAATTCTTTCTAATGCTTTCATAAGGCGTTTAAGTAGTAAGTAAAGCTATTAACAATGTAGCAAAGGTTGCATAGTGCTAGCTACTATCTTTGCTAACAAATTTTTTAAGCAAATTTTTACAGTAATGAAGGTATTTTTAAAAGCCATTGTAGCAGTAGTATTGGTAAGTATTTGTGCAAATGGGCTACAGGCGCAAAGCAAAAAAAAAGAACGTAAAGGCGAGTTCTATTTTAGCTGGGGCTACAATAAAGAATGGTACACTAAAAGCAACATCAAAGTAAAACAGCCAGAACTTGGCAACGACTATAAATTTGTAAACATTGCAGGCCACGACCATCCAGGATGGGATGAAGGCAATCTTTTTAAAACCCCCATTTCTATACCACAATACAGCTACCGCATTGGTTATTTTTTTAACAAAAAAAAGGGTTTAGGTTTTGAAATTAATTTTGACCATACCAAGTTTATTGTAGCCAACCAAAATGCTCGCATTGTAGGCAAATTAAACAATAGGCCGGTAGATAGTTTGGTATCATTTACAGAGTCAAATGGTTATTTCTACTACTTAAATAATGGTGCTAATTTTTTACTGTTTAACATAGTAAAACGCTGGGGCTTGTACGAGTGTAAAAATGGCAATTTTAAAGTAGATGCTTTGGGCAAAGCAGGTATTGGCCCGGTTATTCCACATGTAGAAAACTCGTTTAGCACACTAGGTGGTAGCAAAAAAAACGATCCCCATTTTCAGCTTGGTGGTTGGAACATTGGTGTTGAAGGTACCATAAAAGCCACTTTTTTTAAAACCGTGTTTTTAGAATATTGCAACAAGCTAGACTATGCTAGCTATAGCGGTTTAGGCATTTACAAAGGCACTGTAAGCCACAGTTTTGGCACTTACGAATGGATATTGAATTTGGGTATTACTTTTCCTATGGGCAAAGTGGTAGAGAAAAAGTAAAGTAATTGTGTACGCAGCTTAAAAGCCTTTATCAGCTTTGGTTGCGTTGCACACTGCATCGTTTATATCATTAATCAACTTTTATAGTAGCATAGCTTTATCATCAATTTTAAAACTTCTAATTACCACAATTTATGCGTATTATTTCATACAACTTAAACGGTGTAAGAGCCGCCATTAAAAAAGGCTTTGTAGAATGGTTGGCCACCAATCCTGCGGATATAATTTGTGTACAAGAAATTAAAGCAAACAGCGAAGATATAGATGTAAAACAGTTTGAAGCATTAGGGTATCAATACTACGCATTTTCGGCACAAAAAAAAGGGTATAGTGGTGTGGCCATACTTACCAAAATTGAGCCTGACATTGTGGAATATGGTAGTGGTATGGGTATAAGCGATTTTGAAGGCAGAGTTATTAGTGCAGATTTTGGCGACATTACTTTAGTGAATGCTTATTTTCCTAGTGGCACAAGTGGCGATGTAAGACAAACTTACAAGTACCAATGGCTAGCCGAGTTTGATGAACATTTAACGCATTTGCGCCAAAAAAGACCGCAATTAATTGTAACAGGCGATTATAATATAGCACACAAAGCAATAGATATTCACGACCCTAAAGGCAACAAAAACTCATCGGGTTTTTTGCCAGAAGAGCGAGCTTGGATGGATCAATTTTTAGCAAAAGATTGGGTAGATTCATTTAGAGTTATTCATCCTGAAAAGCCAGATTGTTACAGTTGGTGGAGCCAACGTTTTCCATCGGTAAGATTACAAAACAAAGGCTGGCGCATAGATTACATCAACGTTACAAGCAACTTAAAAGATAGAATAGTAGACGCAGATATTTTACCAGATGTAAAACACAGCGACCATTGCCCTATTTACTTAGCGTTGAAAGATTAAAAAAACATCTTCGCAAATCACCATTATTGATTTGATGATATATCTTTATCGTTAAACTAATAACTATACCGATGGATGTTGTAATTTTTATTTTACTATTTATTGTATTAGCAATCGTATTGTCTTTTAAGTCTACAATGAACAGTAGACTAGATGCACTTTCCAACGATTTATTTGCAATTAAAGAGCAATTAAAAAAACTTGGTAATGTAGTTAATACCCCTAAAGTTAAAGCAGATATTTGGCCTGAGATAGTTCCAATAATTAAACCAATAGAGCCAAAGAAAGAGGATTCATCAACTTACGGGGAAACAGGTTTTAAAGTTGTAGAGAAAGAAGAACCAAAACCAATTATCGTTTCAAAATCTATAGCTGCCGATAGGCCAGTTAGGGCAGATGAGTTTGTTGCCGAGCTTCGTTTAAAAGAGGCATCTAATACACCTAAACCAGTTTCTGTTACGCCTGTTGAACGAGGGGTTTCGCCAAGTTTTTTTGAACGAAATCCTGATTTAGAAAAATTTATTGGTGAGAATTTAATCAGCAAAATAGGCATTGCTATTTTAGTACTGGCTATTGGATTTTTTGTAAAATATGCCATAGATAATAATTGGATTGGCCCTGTTGGTAGAGTTGCTATTGGTATTTTATGTGGCGGTATTTTAGTAGGTATAGCCCATAAATTGCAAGCTAGTTACAAATCTTTTAGTTCTGTTTTAGTAGGCGGTGGGCTAGCAATTTTTTACTTCACTATTACACTTGGTTACCATCAATTTCATCTTTTTAGCCAAACCCTAGCATTTATAATTATGATAGTTATTACTGCTTTTGCGGTAGTACTTTCGCTGTTATACAATAGGCAAGAGTTAGCTATCATTGCTTTGGTAGGTGGCTTTGCAAGCCCATTTATGGTTAGTAATGGTAGCGGTAATTATCAAACTTTGTTCACCTACCTTATTGTTTTAAATGCAGGGCTATTAATTATTGCTTACAACAAATCTTGGCGTTTATTAAATTTTATAGCTTTTGTATTCACTATTGTATTATTTGGTAGTTGGATATTGACATTAAATGAAACTGTTGCAAAAACAACTTACGTTGGCGGCTTTGTATTTGCCACTATCTTTTACCTTATGTTTTTTGCTATTAATGTTGCTTACAACATTAAAGAAAACAAGAAGTTTATTGTTTCTGATTTTGGTATTCTATTGGCCAGTACAAGTTTATATTTTGCAACAGGTTTATATTGCTTAAGCAGTATGCTTGCAGATGAATATAGAGGATTGTTTACGATGTCTCTTGGCGCATTTAATCTTGTAGCTTCTTATGTATTGTTTAAAAACAAAAAAGTTGATGCCAATATTTTGTATTTACTAATTGGCCTCACATTAACCTTCATTTCGCTTACAGCACCAATACAGCTTCATGGTAATTTTATTACGCTTTTTTGGGCTTCTGAGGCAGTATTATTGTTATGGTTATATCAGCGCTCTCGTATTAGTATCATTGAGTTGTCGTCTAACATTGTTTGGATAGCAATGCTGGTAAGCCTTTTAATAGATTGGGTAAATATTTATGGCGGTAATTCTGTTGCACTTAACATCATTTTTAATAAAGCTTTTATAACCACAGCGTATAGTGCGGTGGCTACTTATTTGGTGTATTGGTTACAACTTAAAGATGTTGGTAGTAACGAAAAAAGTATCAACATTATCCAAAGTAAAATGGTATTTCGTATAAGTGCCATTGTACTTCTATTTGCAGCAGGAGCTTTAGAAATAAATTATCAATTCATACACCATTACCCTGCTACCAATTTTAATGTGCTGTATTTAATTGCATACACTTATGCATTTGTACACGCTATTCTTTTTGTAGGTAAACTGCTAGCTTTAGTAAAGTTTGATAATGCAGTTTCATTAGGCTCGAAAGGTGCATGTGTAGCTATTTATATCTGCACAATCTTCTCGTCTTACACTATTCAAGAAGATTTATTGATGAACAAAACATTAACCAATTTGCATTTTATGGCGCATTGGTTTAGTGCTATTGCAATAGCCGCAATGCTTTACAGCATCATACAACAACTACGAAAAATGCTACCAAAAATTACAGAGATGCATACTGTAATAACCAGTTTTGTTTGTGTTATCTGTGTCACTTTTGTAAGTGTAGAAATAAGCCTGATAGTTAATGAAATCTTCTATTCTTATGGTATTAATTTAGCTGAAATTGAGCGTGTTTATGTTAAAACAGGCTTACCAGTGCTTTGGGGTATTTGCTCCTTTATTTTCATGTGGCTTGGTATGCGTTACAGGTACAAAACATTGCGTATTTTATCGCTCTTGTTATTTGCTATCACATTGTTTAAGCTTTTTGTTTTTGATATTAGTAATATACCACCCACTGGTAAAATTGCAGCCTTCTTTAGTTTAGGTGTGTTATTGCTTATAGTATCGTTTATGTATCAAAAGCTTAAAAAAATTATTATTGAAGATGAAGAAAAAACATTGTTATAAAGTAGCTGTTATAGCTGTAGGGTTATTTGCTTTATTACGGGTAAATGCACAGCAACAAGGCTTTAAATTTAAAGCTAGTGTTGATACTGTTTCGGTGTCACAATTTTATAAAATTGCACTAGCCCCAAGTATTACATCGAAGTGTTTACCCACCTTACAAGATATACATATTGTAGATGAAAATGGTAAGCAAGTAGCATATATTTTAAAGCAACAACAAGGTGTTGAAACTAAGAGTCAGTTTACGTCTTTTGCAATTATTAGTAATAAAAAAGAAAGCGATAAACAAGTACATATAACCGTAGAGAATAAACAAGCAAATACTATCTCAAAACTTTGGGTAATAACCAGTAATACAGATGCAAAGCGATTGGTAGATGTAACCGGTAGCAACAACCAAAAAGATTGGTTTATTATTAAAGAGAAATTGCCATTTAATAATGCAATAAATACCAAAGAAACCACTACAGCTTATTCAATAGATTTACCATTGAGCGGTTATAAATATTATCAAATTGTATTTATAGGTAAAGATGTGTTACCGCCCAATATTTTAAATGTTGGTGTTTATTCAAATGACTATGTTTCAGCAAAAAATATTGATAATCCTAAGCCAATAATTTCGCAAAAAGATAGTAGCAATAAGTACACGTATGTACAATTACAATTAAATGCACCACATCAAATAGATGAACTTGAAATAACTATTAGTGGCGTAAAGTTTTATAGGCGTTTAATGTCAGTATATACTAGCGATAGCAAGCACCCAATTTTTGTGCAGAACAACTATGTTAGTTCCGATGCTTCACTTACTTTTCCTATTAACACGCATGCCTGTAAGCTGTTATTAGCAATAGATAACGAAGATAATCAACCGTTAAAAATAGAAGGTGTTATAACGCGTCAGTTACACAAATATTTGCTCACTTACTTAGAGGCTAACAAACAATACACTTTGCAATTTGGCAATAGCAATGCACTTGTACCAAAATACGATTTAGGCTTTTTTAAAGATAGCATCGCTGATTTTAAAACCGCTACTGTAAACATTGGCAACATCATAGAAATAACACCACAAGCCAACACATTAGTACCTACAAAAAACAACAAAAAAGCTTTGCTTATATGGATAGCTATTGGCACTGTATTAATTATTTTGCTTTTGATGGTGAAAAAAATGTTACAGCAGCTACATAAGAAGGATTCATCTTTGTAAAAAATAAAAATTAATGGCAGAAAATACCAATAATGAAATGGTAGGTAGTTACATCTACAACGTAACCACTCAAATATCTCATCAAATACACGATGCTTGGGTAGCTTGGATGAAAGCTAAACACATACCCGAAATAATGGCAAAAGGCTGTTTTACCAAATTTCAATTTGTACGCTTATTAGATATTGATGAGAGCGAAAGTGTTACCTACGCAACGCAATACTATGCCCATAGCAAAGCCGATTATAATAGATATGTACAAATACATGCAGCAGCATTACGTGAAGATGCTAGTAAAACCTGGGGTAATAATGCCATTGGTTTTAGAACTTTAATGCAGGTGCTGCATTAGTTTACATGCTTGTAAATACTGCGTTTTACAAAATAGTTTGCAGGTAAAAAACACCACTATTTAATACTTACGGCACGTGCAACAGCTTTTAAAATAGAAACATTTAGCAAAACCCTTTATAGATAAGGACTTTAATTGAAAATAAAAATGAAAGATTATAGTAAATTTATTTTTTGTTGGTAATAAAAAGCCAATAATTTTGTTTCTCTAAAAATAACATTTAAAACTATACACATGAACAAGGCTGAATTAATTGCCCAACTATCTGAAGATGCCGGCATAACAAAAACACAAGCAAACGCAGTATTAGATTCGTTTACTGCTACTGTTACAAAAACCTTAAAAAAAGGCGATAAAGTTACCTTAGTTGGCTTTGGTACTTTCTCGGTAGTTGAACGTAAAGCAAGAATTGGGCGTAACCCTCAAACTGGCGCAGCAATTAAAATTAAGAAGAAGAAAGTAGCTAAATTTAAAGCTGGTAAAGAGTTAAGTGCTAAAATCTAACTCTCAGTTTTATCAAAAAAAATTTAAAGTCCTGCTGTATTGCAGGATTTTTTACTTTTACAATTCACCACCAAAAATTAAAACACAATAATCATGGGTAGAGGAGACAAAAAAACTGCAAAAGGAAAACGCTTTAAAGGCTCTTTCGGTAAAAGCCGTCCTGCAAATGCAGCAAAAAAAGTAACTGCAAAAGTTGCTGAGGTAAAAGCATCTTAATCAAGCGTTGTATTAATAGCTTTTTAAACGGTTGCAATGTTGCAACCGTTTTTTATTTTGCAGTTATTGTTCTTTTTGCAACACCAACCTACCTATTATTGTAGCATACCCCCTACCATAAAACATAAATACAGTGAACAAGCAGGTTGAAAATTTATAAATACTTCATTTCTTTTCCCTCGCTATTGTGGTTTTTACTAGCCGCAGTAGCAGTAAACATTCGGCAACTAATTTAAAAAAATATCTACCAAGCAGTTACCAAATAAATAGGGGGCAAAGTGCCAACTAACTTCATAAGCAGCTAAAAAAAAATCCGATGAGCCAATATTGGTGTTGCTGATTTTTAGTACACATTTACACTCCAATTTCTTAAACACGTAACAGTCAATTGTACCCAATTACATACCGCCCACAATAGCCTAAAAAGCATTGCAGCAGCAAATTGCTGGCTTACAAAAGCAACTTGAAGTAGTAAAAAATTAGCGAGATATTTACAACGCAGTAGCAACCAAAAAAAATTAAAGAGGGTGTATTAGGCAAGGGTATCATTTACACCCTCGCTGGCTAGTATTTCCTTTTCACGTTTCCACCATCTAAAGCCAATGTAGCCCATAATAGCTAGTGGTGCAAACATGAGGTATAAAATGCCCGTGTTTAACGATTTTGCTGGCCCTTCGCCCAATTGCTGCGCAGTTTTGGTACAAATAGAACATTGCGCCTTAGCAGCCATAGCACTTGTGCCAATTATCATTAAAACCGTAATAATGCGCAACCATCGCTTTTGCATAGCTAAAAATTTTGTGTACAAAGATAGACGGTTGGCGTAAAGCAATACGTTTACGTTTAGGCTTCTAATTCAATTATTTAAAAAATAGTTACCACCCTTTCCAACCTTTTGTACAACTTGTACTCTTATATACAGCAACACCTAATTGGAAACGGCAAATCACATACTAATTAACCTAGTGAAAAAAGCTCGCAAAGGCAATGCTGATGCGCAAAGTAGCCTGTACCAGCAATTTAATAAGGCTATGTTTAACATCTGTATTCGTATGGCGGGCAACCGCAGCGATGCCGAAGATATTTTGCAAGAAGCTTTCATAATTGCTTTTAAAAATTTGCACCAGTTAAAAGATGAAGTGCTATTTGGTGGATGGCTGCGCCGCATAGTGGTAAACGAATGTATTAAGTACAGCAAAAAATTGTTTTACTGGCAAGATTGGGATGAAGCCGACCACCAACACCGAACAGATGACACTGTTGAATGGTGGCAAGAAATAGATATGGCAATCATTCATAAACAAATAAAAGCATTGCCAAATGGCTGTAGGCAAGTGTTTAACTTATATGTGCTTGAAAATTTTAGCCACAAGCAAATTGCAGAAAATTTAGGCCTAAGCGAAGGCACTAGCAAAAGCCAATATTCAAGAGCCAAACAATTATTAAAAGAACGGATTACAAAACATATTGCATTGCATGGATAACTTTAAAAAACATTTGCAACAACACTTGCACAACTTGGATGTAGACACGCCAAGAGATAAAGTGTGGTTAAACATTCATAAACAACTAAATCCTACCAAACCATTGGCGGCATTGGTGTACATTAAATGGGCCGTTGCAGCTTGTGCCATTGCTTTAGCTGGTTTTGGCGGGTATATGATGTTATATAAGCCAGTTACTAGCTACCAATTGCCAGTTGCTAGTAACAATAATAAAACTACAAATTCAAAGCAAAAATTACCACAGCAAGCAACTGGGCTGCAGCCCGCAATTACACAACAATTGGTAGCAAATAATAGAAGTGTAAAACCAACCGATAGCCAAAAGCAAAAAATTAATAAACCTGCAAGTAGCAACCAACAAAGTGTAACCAATATAACGGTGCTAGTACAAGTAGAAAACGCTTTTACACAAATCATCAATTTACAAAAAGCCAAAGTAAATACCACACCTGTAATAGCCGAAAACCCCAGTTACTTTAATGATTTTGCCATAGAAATGAAACGCATAGAAAGAGATGAACAAAGCATTAAAAAGGATATTAAGAAAAACGGATTAACAGACGAGTTGCTAGACCAACTGATAAATGTATATCAGCAAAAACTAAACGTACTAAAGCAATTGCAAAACGAAATACATAAAACCAATAATCGCTTTAAACAAAACCGTGGCCCGGTAGATTTAACAAAACCTTACTTTTTAAACATTTAAACCACCAAACAATGAAAATGAATACCGTATTAGCAATGGCTATAAGTGTAGCTATTAGCATAGCTGCAACAGCACAAGATATTACTGTAGCAGGCAAGCCGTTAGTGCCAGCAATGCCCCAATTGCCAAGATTAGCAGCTATGCCTAAAGCACCAATTTTACCAGTTTCGGTACAAGAATTTGAAGCACCTAATAGAGATTTTAAAGACCTAAAAAGCAAAGAAGTAAGTGTAGAAGTTAGTGCTTCTAAAAGCGCAGATATTTATCTTGAAAATACACAGCGCAACATTCAAATAAAAACTTGGGATCAACCTAAAGTAAAAGTTATAACTACCATTTACTACGAAGGCGAAGGCACTAAAGTATCTGATGAAGAATGGTTTGAGAAATTAAACATTAGTGTAAAAAGCCTTGGCTCGGGCATTCGTATTAAGTCTGGTACAGTAAGTAGCAGCGGCAGTTACACTGTAAATGGTAGTACTTGGGCTTGGAACAGCGGCTCGGCTGGTGTAGCTATTTTTAATAGTGAAGGTGAAAACATTGGTATCAAAAGCGATGTAAAACGTTATGTAACCATTTACATGCCTACGGCTAATAAATTGGATATTGAAAGTAAATATGCCGATGTAACAGTAGCCAATAATATAAACAAAGTAAACGCAGATATTACCAATGGCAACCTTGAATTGCAAGATGCTAATACACTAACATTGCGTTCAAAATATGCCAATGTTACTGCTGGCAGTATTAAAAACGCAGAGATTGAATTTATTAATGGCCGCTTGATTTTGAAGGATATTGAAAACCTTGATATTGATACAAAGTACTCAACTATAGAAGTGGCTTCGGCACAAATAGTAAACTTAATAAGCACCAACGATGACTACGAATTTGATGATGTAAGTGTGTTGCAAGGCCGCAAAAACTATGGCAACTTACGCATAAGTAAATTAACCAAAAGCATAGAATTAGATGGTACTAATGCCGATGTAAAAGTGCGTAATATTTTGGCTGGCGTAGAAACTATTAAGTTTAATAACAAATACGCCGACATTCGTTTGCCACTAAGAAATTTGAAAAGTTATACCGTAACCTATGTTGGTTCGTACAGCAATGTGTATGCAAATTTCGAAAAAAAACCATTGGCTTTTAAAGATGAAAAAAACGATGACGCCGTAAGCAGAGAAGTAGATAAAGCCGTGAAAAACGCTATGAGAATAGCAGAGAGATACAGCGATTCTAACAATAGTACCGACAGTAGGTTTACTGCTACAGTTGGCGATGGTAAAGGCACCAAAATTGATATGAAATGCCAAAACTGTACTGTAGACTTTAAATAATTGTTGCCACTGTAACATTTTGATTATCTTATCGTATATACAACTAGGTGGGCTAGCATCCCACCTAGTTGTATTTAAAAAGTGTTAAGCAAAATAAATCAACTATCGCACTACCAGTAATGGCAACAATTTTACCAACTATCAAAACATCTACAGCGTGGGCCGTGCTTTAGGTATATCTATGCAGTAGCATTTTAAAAAACTAACAAATTAATGTAAGCAAGAAAATAAGTGTAAGCACCAATGATGTAAAGAAATAAACAAAAGATAGTTAAAGAAGCCGATAACGTTTTTCTCATGTTGCTTATCGGAATTACGTGCCGAGTTTCTACTCGGCACTCTTTTTTTACGGTACCAGCAGTTGTGTAGCCATGTAGCTTCTGTTGCGCCACAGTACCAATAGCTTTCGGCAGGCAGCATCTGTTTGCTTTGCAGCTATTTGTTAAGCGTCACCTAAATTTCATGCACCCAATAGCAATCTATTTTACACAATTAGCTAGCAACTTGTACATTCGTACTACTATGTCAGATATTTATTTGGTAATTGCAGGTATCGCCATCACACTTATGTTCATAGCTTTTTTTGCAGGTTATGAAATTGCCTTTGTAAGTGCTAATCGTTTAAGCATCGAACTAAAGAAAAAGCAAGGCAAGCGCAGCGGTATTATTCTCTCTAATTTTATGGAGCATCCAACAAGGTTTATAGGCACTTGCTTGGTGGGTCTTAATATTTTTTTAGTTATCTACGGTTTGTTGTTCGATGAGCTATTACGTTTTATTTTACCAACATGGTTTGAAAATAATTACATCAAGTTATTTGCAAACACTTTGCTCTCATCTCTAGTAGTATTTATTATTGGTGAGTTTATACCAAAAGCCATTTTTAGGGCAAAAAATGACATATTGGTAAATGCGTTTGCAGGATTAGCTAATTTCTTTTATGGCCTGTTATTGCCTTTAGCTACCTTTTTTGTAGGTGTTTCGCAATGGATATTAAAGTACCTGTTTAACGTAAAAGTAGACGATAGAAACAATGCTTTTAGCAGGATAGATTTAGAGCATTTCTTTCAGCAAACCAAAGAGCAAGACGAAGACAATCAAGAGTTAAACACAGAACTTTTTGAAAATGCATTAAGCTTACCCACCATTAAAATTAGGCAGTGTTTGGTGCCTCGTACCGAAATTGAAGCCATTGAAATTACTGCCACTATTGAAGAAATTAGGCAGCACTTTATTAGCACACAACTCAGTAAATTATTAGTGTACGATGATAATATAGACAATATTTTAGGCTATGTACATCAATTAGATTTGTTTAAAAAACCTACAACAATACAGGAAATTTTACTGCCTATTTTTCCTGTGCCAGAAAGCATGAACGCTACCGACTTGATTAATAAATTTACCAAAGAAAGAAAAAGCATTGCTTGGGTGGTAGACGAATTTGGCGGTACTGCTGGCATTATTACTATGGAAGATGTACTTGAAGAAATTTTTGGTGAGATAAAAGATGAGTACGATACCGAAGACTTTGTAGAGAAGCAATTAGCCGAAGACGAGTTTATTTTTAGCGGCCGTTTAGAGCTTGATTATTTAAACGAGCAATACAATTTAGCATTTCCAACAGGTACACCAGAAACGTTAAGTGGCTATATAATTAACCATTTTGAGGCCATACCAAAGCAAAAAGAAAGCATTATTATAAACAATTACGAGTTTGTTATTTTAAACGTAAGCGATACAAGAATAGAAATGGCGAAATTGAAAATACTGCGTTATCAAAAAACGGTATAAAAATTTAATGTTAAATAGTGATATAAAGTATTCAAATTGAGGCATAACCGCTAAACATTCAAAAGAACCCATTGTACAGAGGTGGTTATTAAATCTTAAACATTATATTTTGCTTTTTATTTTAAATTTTCAAGTTCGGTAAGCCACTCGTTAAAATGATGGCACTCAGTTCGCAGTTTAACCAAGCCAATTTCTTTCAATATCAAAATGCCATCATCCACTTTATCATAAGCTTTGCATAGATTAAGTATTCTTTTTGAAGGTGCTGTTTCTGAACTTTCATTAATGAGTTCTGGGTTATAATCGGGTGCCAAACGTAAGATATCTGTGAAGCAGTTTTTAGGTAGTTTATTATAAAGTGATAACCAATCTTCCATAACGGTAGTATCTGCGTACATTAATGCTTCAAACTCATGTAATTGTATATAAGGTATAAATTTGTGGAATGTCAAATCGGTTGCCATTGAACGCTCCATTTGCTTCACTCTACTATATGGTGGCAAATGTTTTGTAGTAGAATAACTTGGAAAATCGTTACTCAAGCCGTATAAATCTATTAAAGTAGTGTGGTGTACATTTGGGCATTCTTTAAACCATTGAGTAATATCGTTTTTGAATTTATAGTACCCAACAATGCCA
Organism: Flavobacterium sp.; assembly: GCA_030053925.1. GTDB lineage: Bacteria > Bacteroidota > Bacteroidia > Chitinophagales > Chitinophagaceae > Parasediminibacterium. The sequence goes on along the minus strand of JASGCX010000026.1, from coordinate 13,730 downwards.
CCACGCTTTTTAAGTTTCCTATTGGTAAGTACCTTTCTTACATCTGCATATACATTATAGTTTAACAGGTGTGGTCTTAAAATATCAGATACGAAACGTTCTTCAGAAAAGCCTTCTGCGGTAATGTTCAATCTTATCATGGCTTTCCTCCTATGATGTTTTTATCCCATAAATCGCCTAGCGAATATTCGTTTAACCAACTTTCTAGATGTTCACTGTCCAATCTATTAAATACTGTTTCTGCGTTTTTTTTATCAACAACAATAATATCTTCTGCATTAAACTCATTAACCAAACTAACAGACTGGGTAGAAACAATTACTTGTGAGCGATGGGAAGCTTTTTTTAGTAACCCTGCCAAAATAGTAATAGCAGAAGGATGTAAACCCAGTTCTGGCTCATCCAATAAAATTACTTTAGGTAAGTGCGGCTGAAGTAATAAAACAGCCATGCAAATGAACCTTAAAGAGCCGTCTGACAAGTCATTTGCTGTAAATGTTTTATCGGAATAAATATCTTGCCACTCAATCCTAATTTTTTCAGCATCATCAAATTTGGGTCTGAGAACAAAATCACTAAAAAATGGAATTACTAACTGAATAGTTTTCACAATACGCTCATAGTGCTTTTCGGATGTTTGTTTTAACCAGTATAAAAATGTGGCAAGGTTTGAAGCGTCTTCAAATAACATTGCATAATCAGTGATAGATGCATACTTCTTCACACCTGCCGATTCACTAGTGTCATGAAAATGATATACACGCCATGCTTTAAGCACATTATAAACGTAATCTGCAATTCTGTTTGATAGCGCCTTTTTCGACAATCCACTCTCACCTTCAATTGACATTATTGTTTCCCAATACGGTGTATTGTAAAACTTGTTACCCCAATAACCAGAATGTTCACTAGAAATAAAAAGAATATCTGTATTTAAAGACGGCTGTAGTTCGATTTCGTAATAGTTAGGCTCAAAATCTAAATTTATATAAATACGGTCGGTTTCTTTGCTTCCATAATATAATAAACTTTCAGCGCCATATTTTTGGCAATATATTCTCAACCTACCATCTATAATATTTCTTAAGAAACGGAAAAGCGATATAAAATTTGTTTTACCTGCACCGTTTTGACCAATCAGGACATTCATGCTATGCAATAAAATTACTTGATCCTTTATGGACTTGTAACCTTTTACATGAATAGACCGTAATTGCTGGTAACTCATACGCTCAAATTAATTTTATAACAACGCTAGTTTTTAATAAAAACAATGGAACAAGATATTCTAATATTTTGTACAAGCCCCAATGTAAAGTAACCAAGCTACTCAGCGGTTACTTTCTCTGGTCTCATTTGTGGAAACAACAACACATCTTGTATAGAAGCATTGTTGGTCATTAACATACACAATCTATCAATACCAATACCAATACCGCTTGTAGGCGGCATACCATATTCTAATGCACGCAAGAAATCATGGTCTATAAACATGGCTTCGTCATCTCCTCTTTCCATCAATTTAGCTTGTTCTTCAAAGCGCAAACGTTGGTCTATTGGGTCGTTTAACTCGGTGTAAGCATTTGCAATTTCTTTACCATTTACCATTAATTCAAAACGCTCTACCAAGCCTTCTTTGCTGCGGTGTTTTTTGGTTAATGGGCTCATCTCAACAGGATAATCGATAATGTACGTAGGTTGTATGTAAATATGTTCACTAGTTGCGCCAAAAATTTCATCTATCAATTTGCCTTTGCCAATATTGTTTGGTACAGCAATATTTAGTTGCTTACATACTTCACGTAAGCCCGCCTCATCTTTATCGCTTACATCAATACCTGTGTTTTCTTTAATGGCATCGTAAATACTAATGCGCTTAAATGGTGCTTTAAAGCTGATGGTTTTATCGCCAACAATTACATCTGTTGTACCGTGCAGCGCAAGTGCTATTTTCTCAAATAATTGCTCTGTGGTATTCATCATCCAAAAATAATCTTTATAAGCTGTGTACCACTCTAAAACGGTAAATTCAGGATTATGCGTTCTATCCATACCCTCGTTTCTAAAGTTGCGACTGAACTCGTACACAAAATCGAAACCGCCTACTATTAAGCGTTTCAGGTACAATTCATTGGCAATACGCAAATACAAAGGAATATCTAATGCATTGTGGTGCGTAATAAATGGCCTTGCCGCAGCACCACCAGGAATACTCTGTAACACAGGTGTATCTACCTCTAAAGCGCCATGTTCGTTTAAAAATTCACGAATGGTGTTAACGAGTTTGGTACGTTTAATAAACGTGTCTTTTACCGCAGGGTTAATAATTAAATCTGCATAACGCTGGCGGTAGCGAAACTCAGGGTCGGTCACTTCATCGTAAGCATTACCTTCTTCGTCACGCTTTACAACTGGCAAGGGTTTCAGCGATTTTGCCAATAGGGTTAATGTTTGTGTATGAATAGAAGTTTCGCCTGTTTTGGTAATAAATACATAGCCTGTAGTGCCAATAAAATCGCCCAAGTCAAGCCCATGTTTTACCACGTTATCCCAAAAGGATTTATCTTCTTCAGGGCAAATCTCATCACGCTTTACATACAGTTGTATAATGCCTTTGCTATCTTGTACTTTTATAAAAAATACCTTGCCCCTATCGTTAATACTCATGATGCGGCCTGCCACACAAACATTGGCAAAGTCATCTTTGTTTTCTTCGGTAAAATGGTCTTTAATGTTGGTAGAATAATGCGATACAGGATACAATGATGCAGGGTAAGCATCTACACCAGCAGCTTGAATTTTAGCAAGTTTCTCTCTTCTAATAATCTCTTGTTCACTTAAATGTTTACTCATAACTCAATGTGCAATTTTATTGATAGCAACAAAACTTGGTTAAGTAATGGTTGCATCTTTTTTAAATATTGAGCCGCAAATTTAACGGTTTATTGCGATGGCGTGGGGTTGTTTAATGTTTTCCCTCAAAACGTCCGAGGTTTCAAAAAACCTCGGACGTTTAAGCAATGGTTTATTGCGATGGCGTGGGTTTGTTTAATGTTTTAAGTACACGTTAGTAAAATGCAATTGCATAAAACGCTTGGTCATATCTTCTGGCAAAACTTCCCATCCAAATTGTTTGTACAAACCATGTGCATCTCTAGTGGCAAGCATCCAACGCCTTAAACCTTGTAGTTGGGGGTGCGCATGAATGGTTTGCATTAGCAATTTAGACAAGCCTTTTTTTCTGTAAGTCACAATTACAAATACATCACATAAATAAGCAAAGTTGGTCATGTCGGTAATTAATCTAGCAAAGCCTATAAGCTTAGTACCATGGTACATGCCAAAGCACAAAGAATGTTTTAAAGACTTTTCTACAGTTGCTAATGGAATGTTTTGTGCCCAATACGATTCTTGCGATAAGTATTGATGAATGGCTGCAACATCAAGTAAAGCAGGGTTGGTGCTAATTAAAAACTCGCCTTGTGTTACTTCGTAAAATGTGTTAGTCATTAAATAGTTTTTTGTAGATAGAAGATTTTGATAGCTCCATCATATCGGCGGGCTGCATATTGCCAAGCATAATATTTTCAATGCGCCATCTTATTAAGCGTAACGTAGGAAAGCCAATAGCTGCAGTCATTTTACGTACTTGTCTGTTTTTGCCTTCGGTTAAAATAAGTTCAATCCATGGTGCAGGAATATCCTTTCTAAAACGGATGGGTGGGGTGCGTGGTGGTACTACTGGCTCTGTGGTAAACAAGCTTGCTTTACAAGGTTTAGTAGCGTACATAATACCATCTACATTTATAGTTACACCTTTTTGTAAATTATTAATGGCTTCGTTTGTAACTGCACCATCTACTTGGGCCCAATACATTCTTTTGTGTGTAAAATTTGGGTTTAATAAACGATGATTTAAAGCCTTATCATTAGTTAAAATTAATAGCCCTTCACTGTCGGCATCTAGTCTACCAACTGGATACACATCTTTCGGTACTTTAAAAAAATTGGCTAATGTTTGCTTGCCTTCTTGTGCAGAAAACTGCGATAGCACCATGTATGGTTTGTAAATAATAAAGTAACGCTGCATGCTGCAAATATCAATGTTTATAGTAGTTGTAGCTACTTTGTATATAACAAATGCAGTAATAAATTTGGTGAGAATATTGGCAAAATAAAAAGCCCTGCCGAGGCAGGACTTCTATATAGATGGGTTAGTAAGTAAAGGGAATTGTAACTTCCCTGCACAATATTAAAAATAGTTTCTGCCAACACAAAAAATCTTACAACTATTTTATTCACATTTATAGAATAGTATGTGGATAGCTATTTGCATTTGCAACAGGTACGGCATTAATTACAGCATTTGCTATGCTTGTGTTTTAGCAATTATGTTGGCTAAAAGCCTTTGTTTATAAGGCTTTTAAGAAAGTAGTATGTGCCAATTGCTTTGGTAATAACGCTTTCGAGTGCAAGTGTTTGGGTAAAAAATAGTTGATGATTATTTCTAAAAATTATTTTACTCACAAGCTGCCTATTACCTTTGTTAGCTATCATTTAAAAAACTAACAGATGAAGTTTCCATCACCAGTTGCACTTACCTGGATTGCCGAATTAATAAACGCTGAAGTTATTGGTAACACTGCATTGCAGGCCACTGGCATAAATGAAATACACAAAGTAGAAACTGGCGATTTAGTATTTGTAGACCATCCAAAATACTATGATAAATGCTTACAAAGTGCTGCAGATTTTATCATTATTAACAGTAAAGATGTAACTATACCAGAGGGCAAAGTACTATTGGTTAGCGATAATCCATTTGAAGCTTACCAAACTATTACCAAGCATTTTCGCCCATTTGTAGCAGCTACAAAAAGCATTAGCGATACAGCACTAATAGCCGAAAACACCATCATAATGCCCAATGTATTTATTGGCAATCATGTAACCATTGGTAGCAATTGTATCATTTACCCTAATGTAACAATTATGGATTACAGTGTTATTGGCAATAACGTTGTAATACAAGCTGGTACTGTAATTGGCGGCGATGCGTTTTACTACAACACCAAAAAAAATAGAGAACTGTGGTTTAAGAAAATGAATAGCTGTGGCAATGTGGTAATTGAAGATAATGTAGAAATAGGTTGTGGTTGTACAATAGATAGAGGCGTAAGCGCAAGTACCATTATTGGTAAAGGCACTATAATAGATAACATGGTGCATCTTGGTCACGATGTTGTGATAGGTAAAAATTGCTTGCTTGCAGCACAGGTAGGTATTGCAGGTGCTACAACACTAGAAGATGGTGTAACACTTTGGGGGCAAGTGGGCGTAAGTAAAACGCTTACCATTGGTGCTAATGCTGTAGTACTTGCACAAGGCGGTGTGCCATCATCGTTAGAAGGTAATAAAGTGTATTGGGGTACGCCTACACAAGAAGCATCGGTAAAACGCCGCGAATTAATTTGGATAAAACGCATACCAGAACTTTGGAAAAAAGTAATGGAACAATAAACTGTAGGGTGCATAATTGTAAAATATGCACCCTACAGTTTTATATTATTTCAGCGTTTCTAACATCTTTTTTGCTTCAATGTTAAATGGGCTTATTGCCAATACCTTTTCGTAATACTTTTTAGCTTCTGCTTTGTTACCAATAGTGTAGTAAGCCTCAGCCAAACTATCGTAAACATTGGCATTTTCAGGATATAACAGCGTATTTAGCTTAAAAACTTTAATAGCTTCGTTTACGTTCTTTTGTGCAAGTAGCATGTAACCATAAGTATTCAATTCGCCCGAATGTTTGCACAATGTTTTAACCGAATCGGCAACTTGTTGTAATGCTACATCCGTCATGTTTTTGCCTTTTTGTTTTACAACTTTTTGCCAATAAGTAATGGCTTTATAATTGGGTGCATAAGCAGCTTTCTGTAAAATAGCTGCCATATCTTTCTCTAAAGTAACCACATGATATTCTACAATGCGACCTATTTCTTTTTTGCCATCGTAGAAAATAAAAGTTGGCACATGGTGAATGTTTTTATTCGCTTCTTCGTGCTGTGGGCTTTGCTTGTAACTTTCAGTTGTATTATTTACAAAAATCAATTTAATAGCACTTGTATCTACATTGGCAGAAGCTAATATTTTAAGCATTCTTGGCACCTCTCGCTTACTATCACCACACCATGTTCCTAAAAATATTTCAACAGTTTTAAACTTTAAAAGCGGCTTTAGTTGATCTAAATAATTGGTATCAATTACATAGCCGTTATACGATTGGTTATACCAATCTTTATAATTATTGCTTTGCAACATGCTAATAGCGCAATGTCCTAATAGCATGGTTTGGCTATTTGCGTTTTTTACTTCGGTATTGCTATAAGCGGTTGTTGATGGAAGGGCAGCACGGTAGCAGCTAGCTAGTATAACTAGTAGCATTGCCATTAATATTGTACGATTCATTGTAAATGTTTTTGGGTAATAAATAGCATGATAAAGCAAGCACCAATTAGTTAATAGCACTTACTTTAAAGTAAACAATTTGTATGAAAACGCTTATATAGATGGTGGGCGAAAAACGCTAGTGTTATACCCTTTTAAGTAGTTTACATTGTAAGTAAACAGCCACTTAGATTGTATTATACAACCATTATTATTACACGAAAATTGGGCATCATTAAGCAATTGCCAATCGGTTATAAAACTATTTGCTTTTAACTTATCTGGCACTGTTGCATGGGCATCTTTATTGCCTTCTGTTGTGGTTATATAACAGCCGCAAGCTTCTTTATCGGCATAGGTTTTTGCCAATGCAATACACTCTATATACAAAGCAATATTTGTAATACAGGGCGCATAAAGTGCAATAGCTAATAGTATGGCAAGAATTTTATTCAAGCTCAATTTTTTTTACAATTTATACATTTCTACTAACTCCTTACAAATTATCTCAATAGCACTGTTAAAAGCAGTGTATTTAAAATCGGGCAAAGCCTTTAATAGCTTGCTGTTATTGTATGTAATGGTTTGCTGTGCGGTTCTTGCAGTTTCTTTTGTTAGTAATGGTTTACTACCTGTAAACTTAGCTTTTATGGCTTCAATTCGCCAAACAATTTCTGCCAAAAACGGTGTTACCAATTTATGTGGTGGCTTTTTGTGAAAGGCATTTGCAATGCTTGCAAATAACACTTGATAGCTAAGATTATAACCACTTACTACAAAGCGTTGTGCACTAATAGCACTATCCATTAGTTTGGTCATAATAGTTACAACGTCTTGTACAGCTACAAAGCCATTGGTGCCATTGGTGTACCATGGAAATTCGTTGTAGGCATTTTTAAAAATGGCCGCAGAACCTTTGGTCCAATCGCTGCAACCAAGTATAATACTGGGGTTTATAATTACCGCATCTAATCCTTCGCCAATGCCTCGCCAAACTTCCATTTCACCTAAGTTTTTAGACTTTGCATAGTTGCTATTGTTATTGCCGTCAATCCATTTATTGTTTTCGCTAATTGGTTCGCTAATACCGGCTCGGCCTAAAGCTGCAACCGAACTTACATAAAGCAGTTTTTGTACACCCGCACTTAAACAAGCATTCACCACATTAGCAGTGCCTTCAACGTTGGTTTTATGTAATAGTTGTTTATCTTTTGGGTTAAATGAAACGATGGCTGCACAATGGTACACTTGTGTAATGCCAATTAATATTTCTTCTAAGCCAATAATATCTAAAATATCAGCTTGCTGCCAGGTTAAATTTTGATGATGCATAGCGACATGGCTTGTATGATACAAAGCCTTTACCTGCTTGCCTTGGGCCAATAATGTTGTAATAAGGTGAGAGCCAACCAAACCATTGGCACCAGTAACTACTATCATCAATTATTTTTTGTGAAGTTAAAGGCAAATGTAAAGCAAGCATCTGTGCATTAATGGTACACTGCTTTAAAAAATACCTCTAGTTTATGTGGGTCTAATTGTTGATTGGTTCTTACACCACTGCATAAATCTATACCATACGGCTGTACAGTATCTATTGCTTGTTTTACATTATCTACTTTTAAACCGCCAGCTAAAAACACAGGCTTCTTACATTGTGCTACTATTTGTTTGCTTAGTTGCCAATTGTGCGTTTTGCCAGTACCGCCTAGTTCTTTTATTGCAAGATTAGGGTTGCCACTGTCAAGTAATAAAGCGTCTACATCTTCAGCTATTTGCAGTGCTTCATCAATAGATGCCTCGTTTATTACGTGAATAACCTGTACAATTTTTATAGTAGGCAATGCAGTTTTAATGGCTTTGTAAGTGCCACTTTGCAAGGCATCTACTATTTGAATAGTATTGGTATTGGTACGATAATGGTGTGCAATTATTTCATCGGCATTTGTTTCGCTTGTAAGCATAAACGTACCAATAGGTGGTGGTACATTTGCGGCAATACTAGCAATTAATACATCGTCAATTACGCCTGGGCCACTTGGCATTTTTGCCACCAAACCTAGTGCTGCTGCGCCATAGCTAATGGCCATACTTGCTTCTTGTTTAGAACTAATGCAGCAAATTTTAACTTTAGGAAACATAATTTTTAGTTTGTAAAATAAAGATAAGCAACTACCACGCATTGTGTATTTACAACACTGTTATTTGTGCAAACTACAATTCCTGTATTTTTAGCGCACTAATTGCGCAAACCCCAACAATTGCAACCGTTTGAAAATGAGATAGTAATATACTATTAAGGCTAAACTAACGGCCAATTGTAAATTGATATTATGACAGCAGAACATCAAAGACTATCTGTTAACGATAGAAAAAAAATACCTTTAGAACAGTGGGGCCCTTACCTCAGCGAACGCCAATGGGGTACTGTACGAGAAGATTATGGCGAATATGGTGATGCTTGGAATTATTTTCCTCACGACCATGCACATAGTAGGGTGTATCGATGGGGTGAAGATGGATTGGCTGGTATTACCGACTATTTTCAAAACTTATGCTTTGCTGTAGCACTTTGGAATGGCAAAGATGCTATACTAAAAGAACGCTTGTTTGGCCTAGGTAATAACGAGGGCAACCACGGTGAAGATGTGAAGGAGTTGTACTATTATTTAGATAATGTACCCACGCATTATTACATGGAATATCTGTACAAATATCCACAGCAAAATTTTCCTTACAACGAGTTAGTAGCACGTAATAAAAGCCGTAGCAAAACCGAGCCAGAATACGAGATACTAGACACGGGCATATTTGACCACAACGAATATTTTGATGTAAAAATTACTTACGCTAAACAAAGCCCTCAAGATATTTTTATTAAAATAGACGTTACCAATCGCTTTCATAAAACCGCCCCAATTACAGTGTTACCAACGCTTTGGTTTTATAACCGATGGAAAAATAATGCAGATGAAAAGAAGCCGTTAATAACCGAAATTAACAACACAACTGTAAAAGCAGAACAAGAGCGGCTAGGCAAATACTACTTCTATTTTCAAAAACCAGACGATAACTTTTATACAGATAACGAAACAAATAAGCAAAGGATAATGGGCATACCCAATACCTCGCCTTTTGTAAAAGATGCTTTTCACGCTGCTATTATTGATGGCGAAAACATTGAGGCTTTACGCAATAGAAAAATGGGTACAAAATTTTCGCCAGTATATAAATTACATGTAGCAGCGCATAGTACTAAAACCATTTATTGTAGACTTAGTAACAAGGCCCATGATACACCATTTGGTACAGGTATTGAACAAGTATTTTTAAGCCGTAAAGCGCAAGCCGATGATTTTTATAAGACAGTACTTTGCCAAACCGCAACCCCAGAATTGCTAGCTATTCAGCGTCAGGCCTTTGCTGGTTTATTGTGGAGTAAGCAGTATTATCATTACGATGTAGAAACATGGCTTACCTCAACCGATGGTTTAACGCCGGTTAATGATGGGAAGAAAAAAGGTCGTAATAGCGATTGGAAGCATCTTAAAAATCAGGATATTATTTTAATGCCCGACAAATGGGAATATCCTTGGTATGCTGCTTGGGATTTGGCTTTTCATTGCATACCTATGGCCATGATAGATCCCACTTTTGCTAAACATCAGTTGCAATTAATTATGCGTGAGTGGTACATGAAACCAGATGGTCAGTTGCCTGCTTACGAGTGGAATTTTGGCGATGTAAACCCTCCTGTACATGCTTGGGCGGCCTTGCAAGTATATCGTATAGATAAGCAAAATACAGGTAAAGGCGACCTAACTTTTTTAAAGCGTATTTTTCAAAAACTCATCATCAATTTCACTTGGTGGATTAATAGAAAAGATGAAAGTGGTAATAATTTATTTGAAGGTGGCTTTTTAGGTTTAGATAATATTGGTGTATTTGATAGAAGCCACGGTGTGGCTGCTAACATGCATTTAGAACAAGCAGATGGTACAAGCTGGATGGGTAAGTACGCCTTAAACATGATGGATATTGCACTTGAAATTGCTACACACGACATCTCGTTTGAAGATATGGCTACCAAGTTCTTCGAGCATTTTGTACTAATTGCAGAAGCCATGAACGACAATGTTTTGTGGAATGAAAAAGACCAATTCTTTTACGATTGTGTAAGCGTAAAAGGTGGTGAAGCAATGCCATTAAAAGTGCAATCTATTGTAGGCTTAATACCATTGCTAGCGGTATCTGTGATAGAAAAAAGTACCATCACTAAGTTACCTGATTTTAAAAAACGAATTACTTGGTTTGAAACGTACCGTAAGAAAAACAACCGTTTTTGGCCAAATGAAGAAAGAAGTGATAGCGATATGATTTTAATATCGTTAGTGCCTAGAGAGCGTTTAATAGCCTTGCTAAAACGTATGCTTAATGAAGCAGAGTTTTTGTCTGAAGGTGGTATTAGAGCATTATCAAAATACCACGACGAGTACCCTTACTCAATTACTTTAGATAACAAGGAGTACACCATTCAATACGATCCAGGTGATAGCACCTCTAACATGTTTGGCGGCAACTCTAACTGGCGCGGTCCTGTGTGGATGCCTTTGAACTATTTACTTATTAGATCGGTTAGAAGGTACGGTTTATTTTATGGCGATACGCTTAAAGTAGAATGTCCTACGGGTTCTGGCAATATGATGAACCTAACAGATGTTGCAGACTTTTTAACCGATAGAATCATTAGCTTGTTTACACTCAATAATAAAGGCAACAGGGCATTTAACGGCGTTTATAATTGGTTTTACCAACAACCAAGCAATAAAAATTTGTTGCAGTTTTATGAGTATTTTCATGGCGATTCTGGTACAGGTTTAGGGGCATCGCACCAAACAGGATGGACGGCCTGCGTAGCCGATTTAATACATCAAATGGAACGCCGTAAACCACAGTCTAAAAAACTAGTTGAAGAATTTAAAGAAGAAGGTGAGGAATAATATTCTATTGCCCCCAATATATAACCATGCAGCACATTGCTATTGATACTATTAAAACTTGGCATCGCTTTTAATAGCCCTAATTGTATCAATTGTTTTACAGGTTTTAAGGCAGCGAGTTTAATAGGTACAGTAAATGCAGATGGCAAGCCTTTGCTTTTGCAACCGCACTAGCTATACACTCGCTATATTTTACTGTGGCTTTAAACTAGCTTTTTTTGGAGAGATTTTATAGGATGGTGCAATAACTAGCAGGGCTTTGCGTTGTTGGTGTTTTAAGTTGTGGCACGCTTAACCGTTTGCCGTAAAATGATGTTGTAAAAATTAAAATTCAATTGCTGCTGTTCGGTTGAATTTTGTTCAGCTAAAACCAAAGCTCAACAAAGCCCTAAAGTTGAAATACGAGTTCCGTGAACCCGCCACTTGCGGCAAACCCATGTTATGTGATGTTTTTTATTATATTAAAATATACTATGCTTAGAGTTACAGATATTAAATTTCCAATTAAATAATAATTATTATAAACTTCTTCTCTTTTTTTACCATCCTCAGTATCGGGATTGTCGTAATATTTTAGCCTTGTTCCTAATTTTAAAGCTCCAAATAAACTTAGAGCGTGAGGAAAATTACTTAATAAAGAATATGTTAAAAAAACTCTCTCAACTAACCCTTTTACTATTGATTTAGCTTACTACTTCCTATAATGTCACACATTAAAATATAATTCTTCATTATTTTTTTTTGTGTCAAAAATAATGAAATTATCAATGTTATGTCATAAAATTTGAAATTTCGCTTACGTCAGCAATAAAAGTAAAGCCATAGAAATGCTGCTGAAATTGCTACAAACTTCAAAATTTGACATTGAAATCAATGATTTTTATTTCTTAAAATTTTATTGATTTTCAGCGATTTTGTTCCAAGTTAGCCTCGCTTTTGCAACTCGGTTTTTGCGAGTAGTGGGAATTACAGCCACCGGCAGGGGGGTTAGCAAAGGAGGATGGGTTTAGAAAGCACTAAAATCCAAATTTAGTACAACAGCTAATAGAAAGTACAAATGTTCAGCCTAGTATTAAAGCCCCATTTTTGCCAAACTCCCTGTTAGTGGCAGTGCTTCTTCGGTCATTACAAAATAGTCTTCACTTGGTTCTTCAACTACAAAAAGTGTTGGTGCGTCTGCAATTAATTTTATTCTTCTTCTTGCAATTTCGCAATACTCTCGGCTAATGTCTGTTCCAATATATTTCCTACCCATTTCTGTTGCTACTCTTGCAACTGTTCCACTTCCAGACATTGGGTCAAAAACTATATCGCCTTTATTTGTCCAAGATTTTATGTGGTCTCTAACAAGTTCACAAGGAAAAGGTGCTGGGTGTCCTTTCGCTTCTTGGTCTTCTTGTTTTTTGCCTACAACATATTCCCAAATGTTTCCTTTAATTTTTTTGTCCTTTACTGGCTTTGCAAGTTTTTCTCTTGTCTGTTCGTTTTTTGAAAAATTTTTGTACGTCGTTCCATTTAGTTCTAAACCGGCGTGCAAACAGTCAACCATTAATGGGTTATGAGTTTTTACAGTCCCTTTACTGAAAACGAACATAAATTCAAATTCATTATTATATCTTTTTCGATAAATTTGAGGAATTGGGTTTGTCTTGCGAAAAATCATCGTGTCGTGAAGATTAAAACCAATTTGTTGAAAATACAATGCTTGTTTAAAACTTGTTCCTGTTTCATTACCTTCAATAGTTGCATCATTCACAACCCAAACTACAACACCACCTTGTTTTGTAACTCTATAAAGTTCTTTTGCAATGTCTTCAAATGGAAAAACAAAGCCTTTATAATTTCTTAAATTGTCATAGGGTGGTGAAGTAACAGTAAGGTCTATTACTTCATCATTAAAATCTTTCATTACTTCAACACAATTGCCTTCAATGATTTGGTTAATATATTTGTCTAAACTCATTTTTATTATTATATTGTGAATAAACCGTTGTCAGCAATAGCACTAATTGTCTTGATTTTGCTTTCAATTTTGTGAACTTTGATTAGTTCTTTCAATGCTTCTTTGTGGCTCATTCTCATAATTTTCTCCCTTTCCTTTGCCAAAAATGTTAAGGCTTCTTCTTTTGCGACTGCAATACTTTCTGTTGACACACCTTTTTCAATTTCCCACAGAGGCAGTATTTTTTTTGAAAATGAAAGAATTGTTTTGTTGTTACTACTCACCCTTTTTTTTAAGCATACTCAATATTTTTTGATTTTTTACGTTTTATATTTATCGAA